>JAJYDT010000019.1 GCA_021777335.1 Pseudomonadota bacterium
GGTCTTCTAATTTGATGCTGCTACTTCGGCGACAGACACGCACCCGAGGTCGGGTCATCGCGCTGGTCGCTTGGCTGGTTTACGTGATGTGGGCCCCGGTGCAGTGGTGTCTGCCGGTACAGGCCTCGGAACTACCTCAGCACACGCCCGTGTTCTGTCCGATGATCGGGGCAATGCATGGCACCAGCATGGCCATGGCACACATGGGCGGGCAGTGCGCGCACGTACAGTGCCAGGGCGTGCATCCGGCGAGCAAGGGTTCTGCCACGCAATGGGTGTTCATGGGGCTGGCGCATGCCCCGCCGGTTGTCCGTTTTGAGTGGGTGCGGCCGACAGGTCCGCGCCCGGTCGCTTGGTTGCCTGATCCACGATTTTCCACTGCGGTTAATCTGAACCCCGCTCGTCTTCTGATTTAGCCCACATCCGTTCCAGGCGCCCACCATGATCTCCGCGGGAGACTTGGGCAGGGTCCATGCGCCGTGTGCGGGCTCGATTCCGTGGCTAATCCGATCCACCACCTTGGCTCTGGATACTCTCGGGTCCAGCGCTTTCGGCGCGAAGTGGAGGCCGGGCGCACCCGCCGCGTCTTGGGACACCAACGCACGGCGACTATTGACTCTACACCCAGCAACAAGCTGCATGATGTCGTTGATGGCGTCTGCCGCCGACAACCGACCCGGAGGTGTTTTATGTCCTGGCTGCTTTCTGGTCTGCGCGCCAATAAGGGCGTGTTTCTCCCTGCCACCCCCCGGGGCCGGACCTTGTTCCCGTGCCGGTGGCGCACCGTCTCTTTGCGTCTAGCCCATGTCCGCGGATACGTTTCACGGTTTTTGCAGGGAAGTTACGCTCATGTCGCATAGTATCGGTTGGCCACGTGCCCGAAGATCGTCTTGGTGCAAGACCCTCTCTATAGGGCTCGCCCTCTTCATGCCGGCCATTCCCGTTGTGGCGAACCCGTTAAGTTTGCGGCAAGCGGAGACGATCACATTACGTCAAAACCCCGATCTTGCCGCTCTGGCGCAAAAGGTGGCGGCGTTGCGGCATCGGGCAGTGGCGGTGGCCCAACTACCGGATCCGCATCTCAGTGTCGGATCCGAGAATCTGCCCACCAACAGCTTCGCCATGAATCAGCAGCAGATGAGCATGCTGAGTTTCGGCCTGAGCCAGACCTTTCCGCCGTTCGGCAAACTTGGACTGAAGGGGCAGCAGGTCGATATGCAGGCGCGGGCGGTTACCGACAGTCGGCACGCTCAGGCGGCAGAACTGGTATTGCTGCTACGCCGCGCGTGGCTGCAGGCGCTCGCGGCCGACGATGCCGTGCGGATCGTCCGGCAGCAGGAACAGGTGGAAGGCGAGAGTATACAGGCGGCATTGGCCCGATATCGCGCGGCCCGTGCCCCGGAAAGCGATGTGCTGCGCTCCGAGCTCGCCCACGATGGTCTCGCTAACGAGATCGATCGCCTCAAGGTGACACGCGCCACTGCCGTAGCGCAGATCGCCCGGATCCTGAATCTCTCGAAACCACCATCCATCGAACACCGATGGCCGATACTGCCGCGACCACCAACGCTCGCGACACTGGAGGCCCGGCTTTCCGGGCAACCGCTCCTGCGCGCCGCGCGGGCGGAAACGCGCGCGGCCCGCATCGGGGTCGAGGCGGCGCGGCGCGATCGGTTACCGCAGATCACGGTCAGTGTCGGCTATGGTCGCGATTTCTTCCCGGGGAGCCCGAACTGGGTCTCCGCCAGCGTGGGTCTGAGCCTGCCCATCTTCCCGCAGGATCGCCAGGACGAAGAGATTGCCTCGGCTCAGGCCCAGTCACTGCAGGCGCAATATCGCTATGACGACCAGCGTCTTGCGCTCGAGCGGGAGGCGCGCGCCGTCTTCGCCCGCCACGAGGCCCTGAAGCGTCAACTTGCGCGAACTGACCAGCGACTCCTGCCGACGGCCCGCGACGCCTTCCGGGCGACCCTTGCCGCGTATGCCGCAGGCGAGGCCCATCTGAATGCCGTGCTGCATGCCCAGAAGGCGGTACTGAGGTATGCCCTGGCCCGTCTGCGGTATCGCCAAGACCTGGCGGTGAGTACCGCGGAGCTGGATTTCCTGGCAACCAAAGGAGCGACGCAACCATGACCTCACGCAACTGGATGATGGGTATCAGCCTGCTGGCGGTGGGGGCCGCCATCGGCGCGGGCGCGGTCTGGTGGGGGCGGTCACCCTCCGTGGCGCCCAGTACCGCTGTGGTGGTCCGCGCCCAGAAAGGGGTACAGACCGGTCGGCACGTGTTGTATTGGGCTGATCCGATGAACCCCAGGGTGCGCTCGAATCATTTCATGAAGGATTCCATGGGGATGAACTACGTTCCGGTGTATGGCGCAGATTCGGGCACCGAGTCGCAGACGGGATTTCGTATCGATCCACGATTGGCACAAAACCTGGGGGTACGGCTCATCAAGGTCGAGCGTCGCCTGTTGGGTCAGGCGATTCACACGGTCGGCACCGTGGCGGTGGACGAGAACCGCGTGTATGCCGTCAATCCCCGTTTTTCCGGGTGGGTGGAACACCTTGATGTCCGGGCGGTGGGCGATGCCGTGCGGCGAGGTCAGGTGCTGGCACAGATCTATGCTCCGGCACTCTACAGTGCGCAGCAGGAGTACCTCATCGCCCGTCGGCAGCCGCAGGCGTTCGGACGCCGGACGCTGATGACTGCGGCGGAAGAAAAGCTGCATCTGCTCGGCCTGTCCCCGGCCCAGATCGCCGCGCTCATCCGGCGTCGGCGGGCGGAGCCGGATGTGCCGATCATGGCGCCGGTTTCCGGGGTCGTGACAGTCCTTAAGATCCACCAGGGGAGCTATGTCTCGCCCGGGATGGCGGTGTATGAGATTGCGAATCTGGATCGGGTATGGGGTGATGTCGCCCTGTATTCGTACCAGTTGCCCTGGGTCGCGCGCGGCGATCCCGTGCGTCTGCGTCTGCCATCCTATCCCGGGCAACTCTGGCAAGGTCACCTGAGTTTCTTGTATCCCACCGTCGATCCCCGGAGCCGGACCGTGACGGCCCGGTTGAGCATTCCCAATCCAGGGGGTGTCCTGCGCCCCGGCATGTACGCCGACGCGGAGATCCTCGCGCGCCCTCAGCAGGCGCTCGCGGTGCCGAGCAGCGCGGTATTGCAGACCCCGCAAGGCGATTACGTGATGCTGGGCGAAGGTTCTGGGCATTTCCTGCCGGTACAGGTGGCGCTGGGGCCGGAGGCAGACGGGTGGGTGGAGATCCGCAGAGGGATCAGGGCCGGCGATCAGGTCGTCGATAATGCCCAGTTCCTGCTCTATTCCGAGTCGCAGTTTCAGTCGGTCAAGGCGCGCCTGCTCGGCGGCAACATGGGCCGGTCTCAGGTTGGAAAGAAACCCGCGCTCGGGGTTCAGGAGAAGCGCGGCGCGGCGCCGACGGTCTCGTCCGGTCAGGGCAGTATGGCCGGGATGAAGCAGGGTACGGGAGATCACCCCCATGATTAAAGCCGTCATGCGCTGGTGTCTGAAAAACCGCATACTGGTCATGATCGCGGCGGTGACGCTGATCGTCGCTGGCATCTGGGCGATCACCCACATTCCGCTGGAGGCGCTCCCCGACATTTCGCCGACCGAGGTCATCGTCAAGACGTCCTATCCGGGTCAGGCACCCGAGATCGTGCAGGATCAGGTGACCTATCCCCTTGAAACCACGCTCCAGGAGGTCCCCGATGCCCAGGCCGTCCGTGGCTACTCGATGTTCGGGGATTCCTACGTCTATATCCTGTTCCGGCGGGGCACGAACATCTACCAGGCGCGCAACCTGGTCCTTCAGTACCTGAACCAGGCGGAGTCCAAGTTGCCCCGTGGCGTCACCCCGGCCCTGGGACCGAACAGTTCGGGGGTCGACTGGATTCTCGAATACGCCCTCACCGATCCCACGGGCACCTTGAACCTGGCCCAGCTCACCACCCTGCAGAACTGGTTTCTCAAATATGAGCTACAGGGCATCCCGGGCATCGCGGAGGTGGCGACCATCGGGGGCATGGTGCAGGAATATCAGGTGGTGGTGGATCCCCAAAAGCTCTTGGCCTACCGGTTGACCCTGCCGGACGTGGAGGCGGCGATCCGCGCCGCCAACGGCGAGACCAGCGGCTCGGTCGTGGATCAGGGGGAGGCGAGTTATATCGTTCGCACCTCAGGTTACATCCGTTCACTGAAAGATCTGGAGGAGGCGCCACTCGCGGTGCGCGCCGGGGTTCCGGTCACGCTCAGGGACGTGGCACGTGTACAACTCGGCCCCGAGCTGCCCCATGGTGTCGCCGAGCTCAATGGCCAGGGCCTAGTGGTTGGCGGCATCGTCATGATGAACCAGGGGGAAAATGGCTATGCGCTCATTCATCGCATCGAACATAAGCTGAAAGAGATTCGATCGTCCCTGCCCGCAGGCGTCCGGATCGTGACCACCTACAGTCAGGCCCCGCTCGTGCGGCGTAGTATTCGCACGCTGACCGGCAAACTACTGGAAGAGTCCTTGGTAGTGACGCTCGTCTGCCTGCTCTTTCTTCTGCGCGTCCGTTCGGCCCTAGTGGCAATTGTCGCCCTGCCGCTCGGGATTCTGGCCGCCTTTCTCATCATGTGGCTCCAAGGCGTCCCGGCGAACATCATGTCGCTCGGCGGCATCGCCATTGCCATCGGTGTCATGGTGGACGCGGCCGTGGTCATGATCGAGAACATGCACAAACACCTCGAGCGTGCACCCGGTGCCGATCCTTGGGTGACCGCAGGCATGGCCGCGGAGGAGGTGGGCCCGGCTCTGTTCTTCTCGCTGCTGATCATCGCGGTTTCCTTTCTGCCGGTGTTCGCCCTGGGCGGCGAGGAAGGCCGGCTCTTTGCGCCGCTCGCCTTCACCAAGACCTATTCCGTAGCAGCCGCTGCGGTCCTGTCCATCACCCTGGTACCGATCCTCATGGCCTGGTTCATCCGCGGCCGGGTTCCATCCGAGCACAAAAATCCCCTGAACCGGGTCCTGGCATTTCTCTATCGGCCGCTGATCGAAGCGGTTCTGTGCGCGCCATGGCGGGTCCTGGGTGTCGCTGTGCTGGTGACGGCGACGCTTTACTACCCCTGGTCGCGCCTCGGTTCCCAGCTCATGCCGCCGCTCAACGAGGGTACGCTACTGTATATGCCGGTCACGCAAGACCCCGCGGTTTCGATCGGCGAGGCCGCGATCCTGCTGCAGCAGACCGACCGTATCCTGAAGCGGTTTCCACAGGTCCAGACCGTCTTCGGCGAGGCCGGTAGGGCGCAGACCGCAACCGATCAGTCGCCGTTGTCCATGTTCGATACGGTGGTGGACCTGAAGAACCCGGATCAGTGGCCCGCGGGGATGACGATACACAGTCTGGAGACCCAGATGAACCGGGCCTTGCAAATCCCCGGTCTCTCGAACATCTGGACCCAGCCGATCAAAGATCGGGTAGAGATGCTGACCACGGGCTTGCAGACGCCGCTCGGCATCAAAGTCGGCGGCACGAATCTCGATACCCTAAACCGGTTAGGACAGGAGGTCCAGACGGTGCTCCGGAAGGTGGCCGGCACCCAGAGTGCCTACGCGGCCCGGATCACCGGAGGGCGCTATATCGTCATCCATACCGATCGGGCCCAGGCGGCCCGTTATGGACTGTCGGTGGCGGACGTGAACCGGTTGGTGGCGACCGCGATCGGCGGGCAGGTTCTCACCACGGCGGTGCAAGGGTTGGAACGTTTCCCGGTGAATCTGCGCTACCCGCGGGCCCTGCGCCAGTCGCTCGCGACCCTGATGGCCAGCCGGATCGCGACACCGAACGGGGCTCAGATCCCCCTGGCGCAAGTGGCCGACGTCCGCATTGAGGGCGGCCCTTCGATGCTGACCAGCGACAACAGCCGTCTCGATAGCTGGGTCTATATCGATCTGATGCCCGGGACCAGCATCGGCAGTTATGTCGCCCATGCCAAAGCCGCGATCGCCAAGGTGATCCGGCTGCCCGCCGGCTACACGCTTTCCTGGGTCGGTCAGTACCAGGTCATGAAGCAAGCCGCCCGGCGGCTCGAACTGATGCTTCCCGGTGTCATCTTGCTCATCGCCTTGCTGCTCTATTTCAATTTTCGGAACTGGGCGGAGGTGGCCATCATCCTGGCGACCCTGCCGCTGTCCTTGGTGGGCGGTTTCTGGCTTGTCTACTGGCTGGGCTACAAACTGTCGGTGGGTGTGGCCGTGGGTTTTATCGCCTTAGCAGGGGTGACCGCAGAATTCGGGGTCGTGATGCTGCTGTACCTCGATCAAGCCCTGAAGCGCCGGCAGGCGCAGGGCACCCTGCAGTCTCGGGCCGACCTGCAACAAGCCATCATCGAGGGCACCATGTTGCGGTTGCGGCCGCTCGCCATGACCTTCACGCTGGTGGTGGGTGGTCTGTTGCCCGTTCTGTTCAGCCATGGGGCCGGCGCCGATATGATGAAACGTATTGCTGCCCCCATGGTCGGCGGCATGTTCAGTGCCGCACTGCTGGCGTTGGTGGTGGTTCCTGCCGTCTACACCCTGTGGCAGCGGCGGAGGCTGGGTCTGTGACACCATTCAGCCACTCAACAGGGTTGCGACAGCAACGCCCGGCCAACGCGATCCGTAAGCCGCGCCCGCGCACGGGTGTCTTTTTTTAAAGGATCTGGCCACGATGGCTTGGCTTGATCTATTGCTTGCCGGAGGTTTTTGATTTGGCCGGTGTGGAAACGTCAGGCGACGGCAATGCCTCGTCAAGGGCCGATGCAGGGGTGGTTCCCGTCGTTGCCAACACGATGATGCCACAAGCGAGCTGAACCAGACTTCCCAGCACCATTGAATGGCGCAATCCGACCAGGCGGTGTTGCGCAGAGGAAAACACGGCGCCCAGGACGGCCACGCCAATCGTCGCCCCGGTCATTCGGGCCACATTAATAAGCGCAGCCGCAGTGCCCGAGCGCGCAGCGGGAACCGCATTAAGCGCGACGGCAAGGAAGGGTCCGGTGGCAAGTCCCATGCCGAGACCGGTCAGTGCCAGCGCAATTTCCGCCATGATGATTGATTCCCAATCGGCGGTCACGCCGAGGATCAGGAGCCCCAACGCGATCACGAGCAGGCCACTGGTGATCATAAACCGTGTCCCAAGTGTGCGTGAGAGTGCGCCGGAAAAGGGTGAAACGAACACGTAAACGAGCGCCATCGGCATGAGGGCTATGCCTGTCCGCAGCGGATCAAACCCATCGACGCTTTGCCACGTCAGCGGCAACAGAAACAAGACGCCATACATGCCGAATGTCATGCCGATCGTTGCCGTCATTGCACCAGTAAACTCGCGGACACGAAACATATCCAGCGGGACCAGTGCCATCGCACCCCGTTTTGATTCGACCAGCATGAAGAGCGGAAGCGCGAGTATGGCCACCCCTAGGGCTGCCAGAGCAGTCAGGATTGCGCCGCGCGCCTCGATGCTGGCGAAGACCAGACCGCCGAGTACGGCTGCGCCCAGGATCTGGCCAGGCATATCGAAATGACGGTCTTTCGGATTGGAGGACTCCGGAATGGCGGGTACCGCCAGCACAAAGGCAGCGAATCCCAGGGGAACGACGACCAGAAAGACACTGCGCCATCCGAACTGCGGAATTAACAAACCGCCGAGCGTCGGCCCGATCGCCAGTGCCACCCCATTACAGGCGGCCCATATGCCAAGGACGCGGCCGCGCGCGGCGCGGTCAGGCCATACCACCCGAATGATGGCCAATGATGCGGGGAGCAGCAAGGCGGCTCCGAGCCCCGCAAGTGCTCGTCCACTGACCAAAAGCCAGACGGTGGGCGCAAACGCGCACAAGAGCGATGCTGCGGTAAAAATGGCAGCACCGACCATGAAGATGCGTCGTCGGCCGTAGAGATCAGCGAGCAGCCCGCCAGTCAGGAGGAAGACCGCGTAGACCAGGTTGTAGCTGTCTACGACCCACTGGAGGGTGGCGACGTTCGCCGAAAAATAGACGCCGATTGAACGCACCGCCAGGTTGACGACAGATGTGTCCACCTGGGCAATGAGCACAGCCAGACAGAGCGTGGCCAGGGTCAGGGTGCGTCGATCAGCAACACCGCGGGTGTGTTTTCCAGCGCCTGCCGCTCCGGGGCAAGGACCGGCATCCTCCTTTCGCATCGTGATATTTTCTGTGTTTCTGTCTGCAGGATGCGTATTATTGTTTGATCAGTGTGGTCGATATTTCGACGCGGATCGAAGCATTCAGGCCGGGCTTCGTGCATAATACCGGGACCTTATGGGCAACAAAAGCATTTATTTCCTTCCCGGGCATGTTTTGTCCATTGCCTATCTGATCGCCGATCCGACAAGGATCGTGATGCTTATGGCTCTGGCGCGGTGCTTCGCGGGTCACAAGCTTTCGGGGTCACCGGATCGGCGTTGAATCGGAGGGCGTATGACGAGGCGGAGCAGAGCGGACCGCAAACGCGTGCTCGTTACCGGCGGGGCTGGATACATCGGATCGCATACGGTATGGCAGCTCGTCGACGCCGGATACGAGGTCACGGTGCTCGACAACCTGTACTCCGGCCACCGGTGGGCCGTGCACCCGCAGGCCGAGTTCATTGTCGGCGATGCCGGAGACACGGATAAGGTAAGGGCGCTCCTGCGCGAACGCGGGATCATTTCCGTCGTGCATTTTGCCGGCCACATTGTTGTGCCGGAATCGGTGCGCGATCCTCTCAAGTACTACCACAACAATACCGCCGTGTCGCGCAATCTCATGGAGGCCTCGGTAGCTGAGGGTGTCACTGAATTCGTGTTCTCCTCGAGCGCCGCGGTGTATGGTATCC
This sequence comes from Pseudomonadota bacterium, assembly GCA_021777335.1. Taxonomy (GTDB): domain Bacteria; phylum Pseudomonadota; class Gammaproteobacteria; order Acidiferrobacterales; family Acidiferrobacteraceae; genus JAJYDT01. Next base: position 8,884 of record JAJYDT010000019.1, read on the forward strand.
CCGCGAAAGTACCGGCAGACGAGGAAACCCCTACGGCGCCGATCAGTCCTTATGGTGCCTCAAAGCTCATGACCGAATGGATGCTGAGGGACCTGGCGGTCGCGACGGTCGGTTCCCAGCGGCCTTTTCGGTACATCGCCCTGCGTTACTTCAATGTTGCGGGCGCACGTCTTGACGGGCGACTGGGGCAGGCAACGCCCGATGCGACGCATCTGATCAAGACCGCGTGTCTTGTCGCATGCGGTCTGCGTTCCCACATCGATATCTTCGGCACTGATTATGAGACCCCGGACGGGACCTGCGTTCGGGACTATATCCACGTCGAGGATCTCGCCGCCGCGCACCTCCTTGCCTTGCGATATCTCGGGGACGGTAAGCCTGCCCAGGTACTGAACTGTGGCTATGGGAGGGGATCGAGTGTGCGCGAGGTGATCGAAATGGTCCGGCGCGTGAGCGGACAAGCCGTCCCGGTCCAGGAGGCGGGGCGGCGCGCGGGTGATCCACCACTTCTGACCGCTGCCGCCGAGCGTGTGCGGAAGGTGCTGGGATGGGTCCCGCAGCACCAGAGTCTCGAGGTGATCTGCCGGTCGGCCTACGAATGGGAGCGATCGTTCTCGAAGGATGGGGTTGTGCCGGAGCGCGAAGGTCGCCGTTAAGCCGAATCCCGCTGGGTGGCCGATAGCCCGGCGTGACTTGAAATTGACTGCTCGTCAGTGGCCCGCACGGTTGCCCTGCGCTATTTATCCATGTATAACAAATGTCTTAATTGAAGACGCAAGAAAAGAGGGCCGTGTCGGAGAAACGAGTGCAGCAGACCGGGACGGCGGTTTAGGGATCGAAAGGTGTGTCGGGTGGTAGCGGTACGCGCGTGGTCAATCGGTCTTTCGAGGGGTGCTGACCTGGTGTAGACGACGGGGAGCGGGCCTTGGATGTTGCTCCGTATGTAAACGGAAACAACCGCCCATGCGATCGTGGATGGATGGCGCCCCTACGGCGGCGATGTTGGACGAGCACCCTTGTGATCGCGACCACATGGGTGAAGCAGCGGTGTGCGTCCGCACGGCGCCCCGCTTCGATAACCCAGCGGTGCCATGAGCAGACCCGGTTCGTCGACAATAAAGAAGACCAGTCATCAGGCGTGCAGCGTTGTTCTCACCTGTGGCCACTCCTCCTTGATCCAATGGTACGTCTCACCTGCGTCGCGTTTCAGCACCGGGTGTTCTGGTTTCCGGGGGCCCACCCCAGTCCATGCAGGAGCCTCTCGATATGATCGACGTGATAACGTACCCCGAACGCCGCCTCGATCAACTGTGCCACCCGTGGGCAGGTCCACGGATCGGTGGGAAAACCGGCGGCGCAGACACCCGGAAGCAGGAGATATTCGAGCCGGCATTTGGCCCTGGCATCAGGGACCGGCGGGCGTCCGGACGACGGCTTGGCGGTGATTCCCTGTTCGCCTTGCGCTCGATCACTCGCTTTCCAGCGTCGTACACTGCGCCGGTTCACACCAATCTGTCGCGTCACCTCGACCGGCGGCACATCTTCTTTCAGCAGCGCGATCGTGTGTCTGCGCCGACGTTCCAGTTCCTTTGGGTTGCCCGGCGGTCTCATCTCATACCCTCTGCCGCCGGAACAGGATGTTTGTTAAGCAGGGAGCAATAGTTGCGTAGCTATTGCTCAACAAGACATAGAGAGAATGCTCCTGTGTGGCGGTTACAAGAAGGCGTTGTTGAGCCATGAAGACCGATGCCATGTCTAGCTGCAGACACAAGGCCTGTCAGTGTGCCCGAGCGCTGCTCGCACGGATGGTTCCGGACGATCTTCGATTATTCGTCAAGGTGCTGTGCGCGCGTCCACAGACCGTCGGAGCACCCTGTCCGAGCTCCCGCCGCCTGGCCAATTATATGGCGGCCCAGGCAATCGCTAACGCGAAGGGAACGGTAGTCGAGCTTGGGGCCGGTACGGGTGTCGTGACACAGGCCCTGCTGGATCGCGGGCTTGCCGCTGAAAAATTGATTGTCGTCGAACAGTCGCCGATCCTTGCAGGACACCTGCGCGCCCGGTTCCCGCAGGTGACGGTGCTGGAGGGTGACGCTGCGCGATTGCGGGATCTGCTCGGCACGCATGCGCAACGGGTATCGACCATCGTATCCAGCCTGCCGTTACGGTCGTTGCCTCGCGTCACGGTCGATCGTATCGGCCGCGAACTCGATCGTGTCCTGCCCAGAGGCGCGACCTTCATTCAGTTCACCTATAGTTTACGTTGCAACGAGATCCACTGGACGCCGAATGCAACGTGCGTGCGCTCCCGTACCATATGGCGCAACCTGCCCCCCGCACGGGTCAACACGTTTGCCTGGGGAGTCAACTGATCCGTGAGATCAGTAAGCGTGTGCCCGTATATACACCACGGGGCAGGCCCTTATGTTTCTCAGCATTGGGTCTAAGTAGAAAAACTTGGTCGGTCGCGGCGGGAAGAGGCAAACCGAATCCGGGTAGCGGCAAGTTGCCGCATAAAGACTTCCTCTGCAATATATTCAGCATGGGCGCAGGCGTTTGTGGCGGCACCGCGCGGATCCTATTTTTTGTCTGTCGCTTTTGTCGATGGCTCGGATCTGATCCCGCAGGATCAAGCCATGTTTGCCCACATGCCCTACCTCAATACGAAGCGACGCCGACAGGATCTCCACTTCCAGACGCTCCCGGCGGTCGCATCGAAACCCGCAGGCCAGACGTCGTCATGTCACCCTATCCAGTCCGCGTTGTCCGCAAAACGAACGGTTTCTCCATGGGTTTTCTGTAGCACGGGATCCAGGAGATTGCAGGGCAAAACGGGAACCCTGGCCCACGCACCCCCGGGCAGCGTCTATAATTGCTGAGCACCCTTATTTTTGATGGAGTCTTTATGTTACGCCGCTGTGGTTGGTTTATTGCTGTCAACTCCGCGTTTTTGCTCATGATTGCGCTGCTGGTCGCGGTGCTCCACCTCGGTCCGGTGCTCGCCCACAACGGGATCCCCTGGGATCGGCTGCTCGGGTTTTCAGCGCTTCTCGGTTTCGGTGGCGCGCTGCTTTCCCTCTTGTTGTCACGCTGGACTGCCCAGCGTATGACCCATGCACGCATTATCGCCAAGGTGACGAATGACGAAGAGCGATGGCTGCTCACCACAACCGCTAGGCTCGCACACGCGGCGGATATCGGTATGCCCGACGTTGCAATCTTTGAATCGGATTCGCCGAATGCGTTTGCCACGGGCGCGCACCGTGATCATGCACTGATCGCTGTCAGCAGCGGACTTATCCGTACGTTTACCCGGGACGAAGCGGAGGCGGTACTCGCGCACGAGATCACACACGTCGCAAACGGGGATATGGTCAGTCTCGCCCTGCTTACCGGAGTCCTGAACACGTTTGTGTTTTTCCTTGCATGGGTTCTCGGTTACGCCGTGGACCGGCTGATATTGAATGGCCGTGGTCGCGGGTTCGTTTACGTGGGCGCGGTCTTGGTGACCCAGCTGATCCTCGGGCCGGTCGCCATGGCGCTGGTGATGGCCTACAGTCGCCGGCGCGAGTTTCGTGCGGATGCGGGAGGTGCGCAGCTCACGCACGCGCGCCAAATGGTCGGCGCGCTTCAACGACTGCAGACCGCACCGGTAGCGCTTCCCGAGGGCCTGCAGGCATTCAGCATCGCCGGGGGACGTGTGGGCCGTTTTTTCGAGTCCCACCCGCCGATCGAGACGCGCATCGCGGCACTACAGGTGCGCCCCGAGGGTCGTGTCGAACCCTATTTCAGCTAAAAACATAGGCATCCATCGCAAGTGTGCCATACACGTAGCCGTGGCATACCTGATCAGCGATAAGAGCCTCGCCGGCCGCGCCTAACGCAACAAAAAGCGGCAGCAGGTGTTCCTCGCTCGGGTGGCTCTGCACCGCGTGCGGGGCGCGTGCGCGATAGCCTATGAGATCGTCGAGACGTCTTTCGACGAGCGCGCGGTGTATCCATTTCTGAAATGTGGTGACCCATTCCGGCGGAGCTACAGTTCCCCCCGGGATCAATGCACCAAGGTTGTGTGTCAGCCCCCCCGAAGTAACGATCAGGATGTTCTCGGCACGTAACGGCGCGAGCGCACGACCGACGGACACATGGAGCGGCGGGCCGCCACGCGCGCTGAGCGATACGGGCACCACCGGGATATCCGCTTCGGGGAACAGGTTCATCAAGGGAACCCATACTCCGTGGTCGAGCCCCCGATGATCATCGCCTTGTGGATCGAGGCCGGCCTTGGTGAGCAGGGCTTGGACGCGATCCGCCAGCCCGGGTGCCCCGGGCGCGGGATAATTCAGCTGGTACAGCGAGTCGGGAAAGCCTGAGAAATCGTGGATCGTGTGCGGTCTGGGGGAGCGCCCTACCGTAATGTGGTCCTCGATCCAGTGGGCCGATACGGCGACGACTGCCTCCGGCCGCACAAGATCCGCGCTCAAGGCGCGCCAGCACCCGGCGGTTGCACCGTTGACCGAGGTTGGCGCCCCGTGCGAGATGAACAGCGTCGGTCCGAGCGTGGCTCGTGGCTGCGCGTTCATGTCCCTCAAGCCACGCGCCATGGGTTATGTGGTGCCGCTTGCGCCCTTTGCCGCCTGCCGGGTTCCCGAAGCACTGGAATTAAGACGCGCATCGAGACAGCCCTTTTGGCGGTGCACAAACTCGATCATGAGATCGCGGTATTCGTTGTGGATCGCTGTCCTGACTGAAGGCCGGGCGAGCAGCGTCTCGCGCCAGCGGCTGGTCTTGTCGAGGTTTTTTAGGAACCCGAAGCGATGCACGGACTCGAGAAAATCGATGGTGACGAGTACCGGCGCGAACACCGCATCGACAAGAGAGAAATGTTCCCCGGAAAAAAGCGGACCGGCACGCAGCTCCGATTCGACCCGCGCAAGGTGGTCACGGATCGCCGCCTGTGTTTCGATGAAAAGATGCTCGTCCCTGACGGTGACAAGGCGCGCGAGCAGCGCCTGCACCGAAGAGGCATAGACGATCCACGACCGGTGTCTGGCGCGGGCAGGAGGTGGCGTTGGCAGGAACGGCGGTTTTTTGATCTCGTCCAGATATTCCAGGATCACTGCGGATTCGAACAGATGCTGGTCGTTTCCGATGTCGAGAACCGGGACCTTGCCAAGCGGCGAGATATGGTGAAAATCGGCGGGTCTTTTGCCGTAAGGATCGATATATTCGAGGGTATGGCGGATGCCCTTTTCATGCAGCACGATCACCACGCGTTGCACGTAAGGACAGATCTTGAAACCAATCAGCTTCATCGGTGTCTCCATCAAACCCATGTCCCCGGAGACAGGAAGGCCATGGATCGTCGCGCCATTCAGGGCCCGCGGCAGGCGGGTTCTACGGGTGAGCCGACCATCCGTTTGCGAATCGCTCATCCCAAAGTGTAGACCGTTCCACGGAGGGCGCGAGGACCAAATAGGGATTTCGTATGCGCTGGAGCCGTGGTCATCGGAACTTGGCGCGCTCGTACTGTACTGGCCACGGCAGTTCCGCGCGCAGTGTGTGGGCCGCGCGCAGCGGCCAGTAGGGGTCGCGCAAGAGTGCCCGTGCGAGAAAGACCGCATCGGCCTGCCCGGTCGCGACGATCTGCTCAGCCTGGACCGGCTCGGTGATGAGGCCGATTGCGCCGGTCGGTATCCCCGTGCGCGCGCGAATGGTCTGCGCAAATGGGACTTGGTAGCCGGGACCGGCCGGGATCGGCGCGTCAGGGAGCAAGCCACCGCTCGAGCAGTCGATGAGATCGACCCCCCGGTCTCCAAGGTTGCGCGCAAGTTGCACCGATTGATCGAGATCCCATCCGCCGTCAACCCAGTCAGTGGCCGAGATACGCACAAAAAGGGGCAGATGTTCCGGCCAGGCCACACGTACCATCTCGGTGATCTCGAGTGGAAAGCGGGCGCGACCCGCGAAATCCCCGCCATAACTGTCTTTGCGGTGGTTCGACCGTGGCGACAGGAATTGGTGCAGCAGGTAACCGTGCGCCATATGGATCTCGAGCACCTCAAAACCCGCTTCCTGGGCGCGCTGCGCAGCACTCGTAAAGGCAGTGCGCACGGTGCGCAGATCGTTGTCGTCCATCGGTTTTGGCGGCGGGATACCGGGGGCAAACGCAGTGTTGTCAGGCGCGACCGTGGTCCAGGCCAGTTCAGGTGGCAGGGGATGGCCGCCCGCCCAGGGTGTCTGCATCGATCCCTTTCGTCCGGCATGGGCGAGCTGGATGCCGGGTACCGCGCCCTGTGCCTTGATGAAATCAACAATGGTACGGTAGGCCCCGATGTGCGCGTCATCCCAGAGACCAAGGTCGCCCGGCGAGATCCGGCCTTCGGGACTCACGGCCGTGGCCTCGAACATCACCAGCGCGGCGCCCCCGACGGCGCGACTGCCAAGGTGCACGAGGTGCCATGAGTCGGGATAGCCGCCGGTGGCAGAGTATTGACACATCGGGGAGACAAACACCCGGTGCCGGAAATGCACGCCGCGCAGGGTGAGCGGCGAAAACAGCTGGCTCATGACGTGCGCCGTGCCACGATAACTGCTTCCCGGTCCTCAAGAAACAGATGGATTTCCGGCATCAGGCCAGCCGTGCGGGCGGCCTCGGCAATCTCTTCGGCTTCGAGAAAATGGTTGCCCTGTACGTGTTCTGAGAGATTCTGGAATGCCATGACCCGGTGCGTCGGCTGGCGCAGTGTTGTCCGGGCCCGTGGCCAGTTCGGTTCCCAGATCACGGCGGCGCCGCCAGGCTCGAGGTGATCGTGCAGGGTGCGGAACACGTGTTCGTGCTGGTCCCATACATGATGCAGTGCGCGGTTCATGGCGATGACCCTTGCCGGGGCGTCAAGCCGGAACTGGTAGATGTCACCCGCCGTGAATCGAAGACGATCTCCGAACCCATCCTGGTCCGCGCGATCGCGCGCCTGTGCGACGTTCTCCTCGAAGCCGTCAAGCCCGACACCGCGAAGGTGCGGGTAGCGGCGCGCCAGCGTGCGCAGATACCAGCCATTCCCGCAGCCGAGATCGATGACCAGTCCACGTGCCTGATCCGCCTCGGCGAAGATCGGGAGTTTCGGCAGGATCTTGCCCTCGAACAGCGGTCCGAACTGGTGTTCGAGCATGGGGCCAAACCACGGCAGGAGGGTGGTGCGTTCCGCAAGCACCGATTCACCCGGACGGTTACCGCTGCGCATGAACTCGGTGGCACGCTCCGCCATGTGCGCAGACAGGATCGACTGTACGGCGAATGGCATCAGGCTGTCGCCGGTGTCCACACGGAAGGCCGCTCCGAGTTCGCTTAAACTGAAACCCTCGGGGCCGGATTCAAGGAGCTCAAAGGCGTAGGCAGCATCGGACCAGCGATGCACGTAGCCTTCATCCATTCCGGTTGCCAGCGCGAGATCGCGAGCGCTCATGGGTTTATCCGCAAGCGCTGTGAACAGTCCGTTGGCAATGCCGATATACGCGAGATCAAGGGTGAGCGCGTGCTGGACATAGTGGACGATCAGTTCTCGGTGTTCTGCTTTCATCGCGTAATATCCTGTCGGGTCGCCGCTTCGTGCCACGCTGACGTGATCCAATCATGTGTGTCGCGCGCAGCGCTCGGCACGGAGCAAGGGTCGTTGCGAAAGAGGCCGTCGGGGGATGGCAGGCACACGCCGGCCGTATCGCGTAAGCCCATCTCGGAGGCATCCTCTGCCGATCCGATTGCCACGGGATTCATGGCAAAGCGGCCGTGATGATGGGTTTTGTTTCCGGTATCGCGTCATCGGTGCGGCGCAGCTCCTGTTCCGCGTACCGCGCTACTGGCCTGGTCACCAGCAGCAGGTCGGCGTGATGTGGCGATGTCATTTAAAGTGCGCTCCTCTCGTTCCGGGCCGTAATACAGGCCGTGCAGGGCGTGCATCGAGTTCGCTCGCATGACACGATCCCGCGGCCATGTGAGAGATGACCAGTGTACCAATGAACCATGGTCGATTCCCTCGTCCAGCCGGTCCCTCGCCTCAGTTCCGCGACCGGTCCCGAGTGTCACCGACCAAGAACGCCGGTTGCAATGATTCCGTGGATGAGTGCTGAGCCTATGCTGCGGATCCTGAGCACTATAGCGCAATTTGAGCGATTTGTTGATGAGCGGGAACGTTCTTAACGGCCAGAAAACGGCTCTGCCGGTCCAGAGATCAGGATACCCAGTGGCCCGGAGCACTGCTGACAGTGCATCGAGACGCCGGCATGTCGCTCTTGCTGCCGCCCCACGGGTTTTCTTGGGATGCCTGATGAGGCGTACGCCGTGATCGCAAGAAGCAGAACGAACGGTCCCGTGGGGTTCCCGCGGGTGGCGGTGCGCATCGTGGTTCGCCGGGCTTTCGGGTTGTCGTTTCCTGCGGACGTTTGCGCACACGCCGGGTCGCTGCATGTGTGGATCAGGTGCGCGCCAGATCGTCTGCGCGCTACCGGGCCAGTTCCGGAAATGCTATCGTGGACGACACCCCGAATGGGGGCGCATCGAAAACGGAGATCTTGCCAAAGATGAAACACCTTGTTCTGTGTCTTGCGCTGGTGCTCGTGGCCCCGATCGCTGCGGCGAATCAAAACGTGTTTCTGCAAAGCGTCAAGCGCCCGATCGGGCCGACATTCAGACATGTCGTGGCCGCGCTCAGGCACTCGGGTTTCAAGGTGGTCGCGCGGATCAACGTCGGCAAGAAGCTTGCCATGGCCGCCAAGCGTTTCCACTGGAAGCGCTATAACGAGAACCACCTGAAGGGCATACGCAGCGTCGTGTTCTGCAACGGCAAGTTCGCCAATGCGATCGGTAACACGGACCCGTCCATGCTGGTGGTTTGTCCGCTGCATCTCACCCTGATCCAGCAGGGGGATTTCACCCAGGTCGAGTTCGTGAAGCCTGCGGTGATCGTCCGGGGAACCCGGGCCGAGGCGAGCGTCCTGAAGCTGCAGGAGAAGATCATCGCCGCCGTGCGCACAGGGCTGTCTGCGCCGTAGTCCCGCCATGGCCTTGCATCAGGGGTCCCAGTGGAAGATGGCGCCGGGTCCGTCATCGAGCAAATGCGGTCCGCTGCGGGAGGTGGATGTTCGGGACTAGTGGATCGCCCGGAAATAGCGTACCCACACCACGACAATCAGCGCGGCGAGCAGCAGATTGGTCCAGGCAAGGCGCCTGAGGCGCGCGCGCTGTGTGTCGCCTGGCTTGTGTTCGAGCATCAGCAGCCGGGCCATGAAGGCATCGACCAGCAGGCTGATCCAGAGGAACGGGATGGACAACGGGATCAGCAGGGTCGTGATCATCCGCCAGCCGTGTTCGATGGGTGTGGTGCCCGGACTGGGCACAGCCAGGAGTGCGACCAGCGTATAACCAAAAAGCAGCATACGCAGGACGCCTGCGTCGCGCGGGAAGCGTTTCAGGGTCTGTTGGAGCGACATTTCGGGATCCGGTTCTCGCTTGAGGGGCGCGCGGATCGGTTGTGGTCGCGCGCGCTGGGAATAGTGCGATCCGCCGTGGCTTCACACGCCGTGCCGGATCGCGTTGCCGGGAGATTCCTGCTCAATGCAGCGGTGTGAAGCCGAGATGCACGTCGATACGCTCACCCTGTTTGACCTGACGCAGCGACGCGGGCGGAAAATGCAGTCTCAGGATGCCCATCGTGGTCTTGACCGAGATGATCCCGGTGCGGTGGTTGATCGCCGTGACGGTGCCAACCATCTGGTGCACCCCGGTCTCGTGATTCATCGTTGTGTAATGGGTGCACCGCTGGTTGCCCATCATGGTCGTCGATCCTTTGTCCATGCCGGTATTCGCGGCCCACGCCGAGGCGCTAAAGAGCGCGATCGTGCCCGCGGCCACCACCTTTTTGATATCCATCGCTGTCTCCTTGGTCATTGTTTGCGACATCCTCAGCCGCGAAGGTCCCGCGACTGGTCCGTTATGATAGCGCGCGTCCATCCCTGTGATAAGTTGCGGAGCCACTGGCTATGGCGGCCTATCGTGCCGGCCGTCGTCATTTGATGATGCCGATGGGGTCGGCCATAGGACAGGTATCGGGGCCGAGAGTTCCGAGACCGGGGTTCCCGACAGCAGGGATGCGGAAAGCACGGCTCGTAGAACAGGACTGCGAGCACGAACAGGTTGATGGGGCCAAGAAAGAGATACACCGGAAACAAGAGCACTATGCCGAACATTATCGCGATGACGGAGACCAGCGAGGCGCCCACTGCGTAACAGATGACGAAACCGCAGGACCACGGCGGGGACCAGCACCACACTTCGACCGGGTCCGATGAAGGATGCGAGCAGGCCAGCAACCAGGAGACCAGAAACGCCAGGACGGTAAATTGAACAACGCGCACCACGCCCCGTCGCTGTGATGCACGTGATCGGACCCGAAGCGCGGTGGCGAGCGCGAGCCCCTTTGCCCAGACTTGCTCGCGCCTCGTGATGTGCGAGTGTAACGCCGGGTGCAAGCGCCGCGGATCGGCCCTCGTTCGTGGGACGTACCCTTACATCAGATCAATGGGTTCTGCGTGATCCGTAGGGCCCAGCACGTCCTCCTTGGCGACCGACAGGATGGCGGCGATGATGTTGATGACAAGCAACGTCACCATGACCGGCGCAAAACCGTGAAGAAATGCCCCCTCGCGAACGGCTATTGGCAGGCCTTTGAGCGGCTGCACCGCATAGCCGTGTGCGACCAGGTAACCATGCTCAAGCGATGTGAAGATGACCCCTGAGATGTCGACCCCGAAGATGAGGCCAAGCGCCCGCATCATGTTCAGGATGCCTCCCGCAACCCCAAGTCTTTCCTTGGGTGCCGAGCCCATGATCGCGGAGTTGTTGGGCGGCGTAAAGAGTCCCATGCCGATACCGAGCACGACGAGCTCGAGAATAAGCACCATCCTGTCCGGCGCACCTCCGAGGAATACCAGCAGCAGGGTTGCCGCCGCGCAGATCATCATGCCGGAGGTCGTCATGATGCGCGAACCAATCCTGTCCGACAGGTGGCCGGCAAACGGTGCCACGATGGCCATGGCAAGCGGGATGGGCGTGAGAATCGTCCCTGTCAGCGCCGGCGTGTAGCCTGCCACCTGCTCCAGGTAAAAGGGCATGAGGAACAAGACCGCGAACAGCACGTAATAGGAGAGCATGCCCGTCAGGTTGCCCGCCGAAAACGCGTATCGCTTGAAGAGGCTCAAGTCGATCATCGGATGTCGCACCCTCATCTCGGTGATAATGAATGCCGTCAGCAGTACGGCCGCGAGTGCAAAGTAGGCGAGAATGAGATGAGAGCTCCAGCCATGGCTTTCGCCCTCGTTCACCGCAAGCACGAGGAACGCGAGTCCGGTGGCAAACAGGGCGGTTCCGAGGTAGTCGATGCTCTCGCGCTGATGCGTCTTTTCGGCGCCCGGCAGGACATAAAGTGCGGCGAATGTGCCGACGATACCGATCGGGACATTGACATAGAAGATTGCGCGCCAGCTCACAGCCGAGATCAGGAGACCGCCGACAAACGGACCGACGGACATGGCGATTGCCTGAACCGCCCCTTGAATCCCGATTGCGCGCCCGCGTTCGTTCGCCGGGAACGCCTGGGTGATCAGGGCCACAGAATTCGCCTGCAGAAGTCCTGCCCCGATTGCCTGCAGTACCCGTGCGCCGATCAGAAAACCCGCGGTGTTGGCAAGCCCGCAGAGGGCCGAGCCCACCGTGAACACGACAAACCCGGTGTTGTACATGCGGCTGCGGCCAAAGATATCCGCGAGTCGCCCGAACAAGGGCAGGAAGATCGTGAGCGTCAGCATGTACGCCATCGCGACCCACTCGATCAGGGCGAGTTTTACCCTGAAATCGCCCTGAAGGGTCGGTAGCGCCACATTTACGATGCTGACATCCAGCGCCGACATGGTTGCGCCGACCAATACCGTGCCAAGCACGAACCAGCGCCATTTTGGATGTGAGGTGAAATAGGGATGCGGAAAATTCGACTTCGCTTGCACGTGCGCTCCTCTCAGTAACAGTTCTCTCGAGGAGGAGTCACCCCTCCCGAACCGGTATGCTCCAGCACGATCAAGGACAGGCGCCGGCGCGCTGCATGAGCCTTCGCGTCATTGCCACGTCCCCGACCGTGCCAGTGTTGCCCGCGAGGTCACGCCGATGATTTTTCGGGCGCGCGTCCACTCAAGGCCGCCGACGGGGCAATGGACAGACCACCATTGCCAGCCGGTGCGAAGTGCCGCAAAAAGACGCCGCGATTGGGGTGCGCAGTATACGCGCATGTGTTTGCTCCGCCAAGACTGCCGGACATGCCAGTCCGGATCGGATCCCCGTGTTCTGTAGCGACAACAGGTCTTGTCCGACACCCGGGTCAGGACCGCGGGCTGTAGAATCGGGCTCCGAACCGGATCTTTCCGCGGCCGGCCGCCCTGCGCGCGCGGTTGGTGTCCCGCAGCGAATAGACGCAGCCGCAGTACTCCTGCTGGTAAAACCGTTCCGTTTTCGCGATCTCGATCATGCGCTGGCTGCCTCCGCCCTTGCGCCAATTAAGTGTCCAGTAGCGCAGATCCTCATGGCGGGCGGCGGCGCGCATCCCACACCAGGTGATCTGCTCCATGTCTTTCCAGCGGGAGATTCCCAGAGAGCTCGTGAATACACGGAATCCGTGCTCGACGGCATAAAGTGCGCTGCGCTCGAAACGGGTGTCAAAACACACGGTGCAGCGTGCCCCGCGCTCGGGCTCGTTCTCAAGGCCACGCACGCGCGCGAACCATTGGTCGGTGTCGTAGTCGACATCAATGAACGGCATTCCGAGCTTGTCGGCGTAGCGCATGTTTTCCTGCTTGCGCAGGAGGTACTCGTGCTGCGGGTGGATATTCGGGTTATAGAACAGGATCGTGCAGTCGAGACCCGAGCGTTTTAATTCGCTCATGATGTCCGATGCGCAGGGCGCGCAACAGGAGTGCAGCAAGATCCGGGTTTCGCCGTCCGGCGGGATGAGCGTGGAGCGGTCCAAGGGTCCAGAAACGCAAGATTAAGGATCACGTAGCATAGCAGAAGCAGGGCCGGGTTGACGCGGACAGGCAATAAAAAGCCCCGGGGCCAGAGGCCCCAGGGCACACTCCCTGTCCAATCCATCCTGTGGCGATAATGATCCCGCGAGCGGTGCCATTTGTACGTCCCTGTCACGTCCTTGTTACTGCGCCAGGCAGCGTCGCCACGTTAGAGTCCTGGCCGCCCGGCGGCTATCCGACTTAAGTCGGACCGCTTACATAAATGTCTTATTCACTTGAATACGCAGCTTTTTAATCCGGTGCCACAGGCTGCGTTCGGAGACCCCGAGGCGTTTGGCAGCCTGTGCCTGGACGCCGGAACATTGGTCAAGTGCCTCGAGGATTGCCCGCCGTTCGAGATCTTCAAGCCACCTGTCGAGACCTTGCGGGCCAATCACTGTGTCTGCGTAACGCCCTTCGGGCGCCTGATCGCGCCTTGCGACCACCGCCTGTGGCAGATCGCCGATATCGATCTCGTCGCTGTGCGCTGACAGCAGTGCGCGCTCGACGGCATTGCGCAGTTCCCGGATATTCCCCGGCCATGAATAGCTCGTCAACGCCTTGAGCGCTCTGTCCGTGAGGCGGCGCTTCGGCCGGTCCATCTCGAGGCTCAGCTCCTCGAGAAAGAGTTCCGCGAGCAGCGGGACGTCAGTGAGGCGGTCGCGCAGGGGTGGCACATTGATGTTGTAGACGTCGAGCCGGTAAAAGAGATCTTCGCGGAAGCGGCCGGCATGGACCAGTTCCTTGAGGACGCGATTGGTCGCGGCGATCAGACGGATATCCGCGATGTGCGTCTGATTGCTGCCGAGCGGCGAATACTCGCGCTCCTGGAGCACCCTCAGGAGTTTTGCCTGCAGCGCGATATCGAGATCCGCAATCTCATCAAGAAACAGGGTGCCGCTCCGGGCCTGCTCGATGCGTCCGATGCGCGTCTGGGCCGCGCCGCTGAATGCACCCCTCACGTATCCGAACAGTTCGCTCTCAAGCAGGTCGCGCGGGATTGCCGAGCAATTGATCGCGACCCAGGGGCGTTCGTGCCGCGGCCCAAGTTCATGGATCAGCCGCGCGACCAGTTCTTTCCCTGTTCCGGATTCCCCGGTGATCAGTACGTTCGATTTCACCGGTGCGACCCGCCGGATCTCCTCGACAAGACGTACAGCTGCCGGGCTCGTGCCGGTGATCCGGTATGGTCGCGTGCTGCGCGCCGCTTCTTTCAGCCGCTGGTTCTCCCGCATGATGTCTCGAAGCTTCAGTGCGTTGTGGACAGCGATCTCGAGTGCTTCGGGCTCGAACGGCTTGGTCAGGTAATCCGCGGCACCTGCATGGATGCTGTTTACCGCGGAGCGGATGGTGCCATAGGCCGTGATGACGATGATGGGCAGCTCCGGATGTTCGGCGCGGGCCCGCCGCACAAACTCCTCCCCCCCCATGCCGGGCATCTTGAGATCCGAGAGCACGACATCGATGGCCTGTCGATCGAGTTCCCGCAGGGCTGCCTCACCGTTTTCGGCGGCGATCACCGCATGGCCCGCATCCTCGAGGATCATCCGGATGACGGCCTGCATGTTCTGCTCGTCGTCGACAACCAGTATGTTGCGTTTCATGTGGCGCGCCCCTCCGGGCAGAGTGGGAAACTCATCACGAAACGTGCTCCCGACCGTTTCGGCATGGCTGCGGTGAGCGTGCCCCCGTTTGCCTCGACGAGCGTATGCGCGATCGACAGACCAAGCCCCGTGCCCTGTGCCTTGGTCGTAAAAAACGGCTCGAACAGGCGGGGCATGACCTCGGCGGCGATGCCAGGACCGCTGTCCTCGATCGCGAGACGCACGTGGCCGTCTTCCACCTCCGACTCCAGCCATAGCTGGCCGTGCTTCCCCATGGCCTCAAGCGCGTTTCTGAGAAGATTTCCCCAGGCCTGCTGCAGGAGTGGCCCATCTGCGCGGATGCGCGCATGGCCGTGACGGAACTCCTTGGTGACACGGATATCCTCGCGGTCGGCAAGTGCGGTCGCCAGTGCGCCGTTCAAGGGCGAGGCGGGATCGAGATCCGCGAACGAGGGCTGGCGGTGGCGCGACAGCTGCAGGAAGTCCTGCACCAGGCCGCTGACGCGCAGACTCTCCTCCCGGATCATGCGCAAAAGCTCCGATCGCTTGTGCGGCGTCGGTGATTTCTCAAGCAGGGCCGATGCGGTGCTGATGACGCCGATCGGGTTGCGGATCTCGTGCGCGAGCGCTGCCGACAGCTCGCCGAGCGCCGCCAGCTTGTTCTTCTGGAACAGCCGCCGCTCTTCGTCGCGCACCTCTCTCAGGCGCACGGCCATGGCGTTGAATGCCTTGGCAAGATCGCCGAGCTCATCATTGGAATGAATCGGCACGGCGGCACGGTAGTCCTGCGCGGCGAGCTGCATGACCGCATTGCGCAGGTGTTCCACCGGGCGGACAACGAGCCGGCTCAGCAACAGGCCGGCGGCCCCCCCGATGATAAGGCCTCCGAGCGAGATCGCGAGGAACAGGACCGCGCGGTTGGTAACGAACTCATCAAATCCGCGCCGTTCCAGTCCGCTGAACATGATCGCCTCTACCCGGCCTTCCGAGTCCACGATCGGTACGTAGAGGCCCCGGTAACGCCCTGTTTCCGCGCGCACGTCATAGTAGGATTTCTTGTCGTGATCGAGACGGCGCCAGGCCATACGGGACAGGTTTCTCAGGGGCAGCAGGTGTCCGGGGCGGGAGAAGAGATCGAAGTAGTGGCTGCCCGCGCGGTAGTAGAGACGTGTCGTGAGGCCTGTGAGCTGGGCGAGCTCCTGGATGAAATCACGATTGACCAGGCTGCCGAGCACGAGATAGCGGCGCGGTGTGCCGGCAGGCCCGGTAATCGGCACGATTCCGACTGCCGCGAGCAGGTTCTGTCCGTGGTAACGCACCTTGAGGACCGCTTGGCGCTGGCCAGGGGCCCATGAGGGGGTTTCCCTGACCGGAAGGGACGAGTACAGGAGCCGGTGCCCCGGGGTATAGATCTGCAGGAGGGTGATGCCGAGCTCCTCCGCGATGTGGCGCAGCGGCGGGCGCACGACCGCGGGCTGACCGTGTTCGACGAGCGTCACGAACTGCGGATCGCGCGCAAGTGCGTCGCCCAGCATAAGCGCATCGTTCTGGTAAGCCTTGAGCCAGATCTGGTCGACGCGGGAAGCCTCGGTGATCCATTGCGCGAGACGGTGCTCAAAATACGACGATACCCAGCCGGCAGCGCCGACGCCCGCAGCCAGCATGGGCACGACCACCATGGCCAGGATAACGAGCAGGACCTTCCGCTGCAGGCGGTTCAGCTTGAGCCAATGCGTCATTGCACTCGGACAGGCACCGGGATTTGGGCCGGCCCAAAGCGCACCGGCGGCTTCCAACCGGTCTTATCCTGCGCCCCTGCACCCTCCCGGTTCAAGCGCAGGCCGCCTTTAGAGGCGCGGTTCGACCCATTGGCGCAGGCGCATGGCATCCAGTGCCCCCGAGTATCGGTCTACCTCGCGTCCCTGTTTGAACAGGATCAGGGTGGGGATGCTGCGGATGCCATATCGGGCAGCGAGCGGCGGCTGCTGTTCGGTATTCACCTTGGCAAAGCGGGCCCGTGTGCGCATCTCGGCAGCGGTCCGCGCGAACGCCGGGGCCATCGCGCGACAGGGGCCGCACCAGGGGGCCCAGAAGTCGACCACGAGGGGGATGTCTGTCCGTTCGATCTGGCGGTTAAACGTCTCCTGGGTGAGTTCGATCGGCTCGTCTTTCAGGAGTGGCTGATGACAGGCGCCACACCGGGGCTCGTCGCCGAGGCGTTCCTGCGGGATACGGTTCGTTGCGCCGCAGTGCGGACAGACGACATGCTTCATAAAATTCTCCGATTTGTTCGGGCTCCTCTCCCCTTATGGGTCCGTGAACCCCGAAAATCCAGCTGCCGGCGTGCCTTCGGCACCGGCGAAGCACTGCTGTCGCCAGGCCTCGAACACGGCGACCGCGACCGCATTGGAGAGGTTCAGGCTGCGGTTACCTGGACGCATGGGCAGGGACAGCCGCCGATCCGCAGGGATCGCAGCGAGCACTGCGTCCGGCAGCCCCCGGGTTTCGGGCCCGAACAGCAAGGCATCGTCGGGGCCGTAGGACACCGTGGTATAGCAACGCCTCGCGTGCCGCGAGAAGGCGAGCAGACGTGCAGGGGATACGGAGGTTGCAAAGGCCGCGAGCGAGGGGTACGTGCTGACATCGGCAAACTCCCGGTAGTCGAGACCGGCACGCCTCAGTTTGGCGTCGTCAAGCGAGAAACCGAGCGGCCGGATGAGATGCAGGCAGGCCCCGGTGTTCGCGCAAAGACGCATGATATTGCCGGTATTAGGCGGGATCTCGGGTTCAAAAAGGACCACGTGCAGGCGCATGAGCCGTTAAATTATCGCCTTGGTCTGCTTTTTGCTAGATTTTCAACTAGATTCCCTAGTAGACCACTGCGAGAGTCCCATGCCGCCCGCTAATGTACAGATCGTGAAACCGAAGAAGATTCGGATCGGCGATCTCCTGATCGAACACAAGATCATCTCCCGCGAACAGCTGGAGAGCGCGCTTGCGGACCAGCGCCAGAGCGGCCGCAAGCTTGGGCGTGTGCTGATCGAAAACGGCTTTCTCACCGAAGAGCAGCTGCTCACTTTCCTGTCGCGCCAGCTCAAGGTGCCCTACATCGATCTTCGGCGCTATCAGTTCCAGCCCGAAGTGGTGCGCCAGATCCCGGAGACTCATGCCCGCCGGTACCGGGTGATTCTCCTCGAGGATGCCCAGGATGCACCACTCATGGGGATGGCCGACCCCACGGATCTCTTCGCGTATGACGAGATGACACGGATACTCAAGCGGCCGCCGCGGATCGCCGTCGTCGGCGAGGCCGATCTTCTGAAGACAATCGACCTTGTCTATCGTCATACCGAGCAGATCAGCGGTCTTGCGGCTGAGCTCGAGCAGGAACTGTCGGCCTACGACGTCGACCTGACCGAACTTGCATCCACCGAGGGGCTGACCGACGCGCCTGTGGTGAAGCTTTTGCAGACGGTGTTCGAGGATGCGGTCCAGGTGAACGCCTCCGACGTCCATATCGAACCCGATGAGCGGGCCCTCAGGATCCGGTTTCGCTTGGACGGTGAACTGCGCGTTCAGACCACTGCGGATCGCCGGATCGCCGCGGCACTGGTATCGCGCCTCAAGCTCATGGCCGGTCTTGACATCTCGGAGCGGCGTCTGCCACAGGATGGCCGCTGCAATGTCCGGGTACACGACCAGCATGTCGACGTGCGTCTTTCGACAATGCCGGTTCAGCACGGCGAGTCGGTGGTGATGCGGCTCCTGAACCAGGCCTCCGGCCTGCTCGATCTGGAAAGGCTCGGGATGCCCGAGACCCCACTCGCGCGCTTTCGCGAGGTGCTCCGGGCGCCATATGGCATGGTGCTCGTCACAGGTCCGACTGGCTCAGGCAAGACCACGACACTTTATGGCGCGCTCAAGACGCTGAACAGCGAGGCAGTCAAGATCGTCACGGTCGAGGATCCGGTTGAGTACCGGCTTCCCGGCATCAACCAGGTGCAGATCAATCCGAAGATCGAACTCACTTTTGCCCGCGCCCTGCGTTCGATCCTGCGTCAGGACCCGGACATCATCCTGGTCGGCGAGATGCGTGATCGTGAGACCGTCGAGATCGGGCTGCGTGCCGCCATGACCGGGCATCTGGTGTTGTCCACTTTGCACACCAACGACGCGATCTCCACGGCGCTGCGGCTCATGGATATGGGTGCGCCGTCCTACATGCTGGCCGCGTCGTTGCGGGCGATCGTGTCGCAGCGGCTCGTGCGGCGTATCTGCGAGTCCTGCTCCGAGCCGGATCAGCCCGACCCGGGGATGGTGGCGCTTGCCAAGGCGGAGCTCGGCGATGCGCCGCTCAATTTCCGGCGCGGGCGCGGCTGCGCTTTTTGCCATCATACCGGTTACCAGGGACGTATCGGCGTGTTCGAGTTCCTCGAGACGAGCAGCAGGCTTATCGAGGCGCTGCACACGGGCGATCCACAGCGTTTCGCGGAGACCGCGCGCCAGCAGCCGGGGTATCAGAGTTTGCGGCGCGCCGCGATCGCGCTGGCGGCGGAAGGTCTCACGACCATGGAACAGGCCGCGAGAGTTTCATTCACCGTCGAGGAATGACCATCTATGCCTGCGTTCCAGTATAAGGGTCGCAACGGCCGCGGTGAGGCTGTGTCCGGACGGATCGAGGCGGCAAGCCCCGATGCCGTTGCGGACCAGCTCCTGAACAGTGGCGTTACGCCGATTGATATCACCGCCGCGGGCGCAGGTGAGGACGTCGTCGAGGCCATGCGCCGGTATCTGGGTGGCCAGCAGGTAACGATTGACGAACTGTCGCTGTTCTGCCGGCAGATGTATACGCTGTCGAAATCCGGTGTGCCGATCATGCAGGCGCTGCGCGGACTGCGCGCGAGCGCCCAGAATCCGCGGCTTGGCGATGTGATCCGCCAGCTCGGAGACAGCCTGGACGCGGGCACGGATCTCACGACGGCGCTCAAGCGTCATCCCAAGGTGTTTCCGCCGCTGTTCGTCAGTCTCGTGCAGGTCGGTGAGACCACGGGACGTCTCGAGCAGGCGTTCCTGCAGCTATCGAGCTATCTCGATATCGAGAAGACAACCCGGCTGCGGATCAAGTCCGCGATGCGCTACCCGACATTTGTCCTTGTCGCGATCGTTGTGGCGGTGGCGGTCATCAATATCTTCGTGATCCCGGCGTTCAGCCGCATGTATGCAAGCTTTCACGCGCAACTGCCGCTTGCGACCAGGATCCTGATCGCGACCTCGCGCTTCACCATCACCTACGGCTGGATGATCCTTGCGGTGCTCATCGCGCTCGTGGTCGGTGTGCGGATCTATGTCGGGACTGAGGCCGGGCGCTACCGTTGGCACAAACTCAAGCTCCATCTGCCGGTGGTCGGCAGCATCATCTACCAGGCGATGCTCGGGAGGTTCGCGCGCTCGCTTGCACTGACGGTGGTCTCCGGGGTGCCGCTGATCCAGGGGATGACCGTGGTGAGCCGCGCGGTCGACAACGACTTCGTGGCATCGCGCATCCTGCAGATGCGCGATGGCATTGAGCGTGGCGAAAGCATTACGCGCACGGCGGCCGCGACCGGGATGTTCTCTCCGCTCGTGCTGCAGATGATCGGTGTCGGCGAAGAGGCAGGTGCCGTGGATGCCCTGATGAACGATGTCGGCGAATACTACGAACGCACGGTTGACTACGAACTCGAAAATCTGACGGCGACGATCGAGCCGATCCTGATCGTCGCGATGGGGGGGCTCGTTTTGGTGCTGGCGCTTGGCGTGTTTCTGCCCATGTGGGACCTTGCCCGTGCTGCCGGCGCTGGTCGCTGAAACTGGACAACCGGGTGAATCGTTGCCTATGTTCCCTCAGAGAGGGCCAGACAGGGGCCCCGCCCGCGCGCGCAGCGACACACACGTGACGCGCCATGTCACCGGCCGCATCGTGCTGACGTACCTGGAGTTCGTTGCCGTGCTGCTGCTGATCGCGCTGCTGCTCGGAGTCGCCGCAGAGCGGCTGTGGCGCCTGACATCGATCGCCGAGCATGTGGCCATGGACAACGTGTTGGGCGATATCCGCAGCGCACTTGGCATAAAAGTTGCTGAGTATGTCGCGAGAGACGATGTGCGCGGGTTGAAGGGATTTGCCGGCAGCAATCCCATGCGGCTGATGGCAGAGGTCCCGCGCAATTATGTCGGGGTGCGGCAGGGCCCCGCGGGAGTCCGGGGCGGGCAGTGGTACTTCAACGCCCACGACCGGTATCTCGTGTATGTGGTGCGCAGCCGGGGCGAATTCGAAACGCCTCTGCGGTCGCCGAAGCGTGCGCGGTTTGCCGTCGTCCTGGTGTACGGGCAGGACGGTGCGTTGGGACAGCATCGGATTGCGGGTTTGCGTCTTAAGGCCGTCGAGCCTTATCACTGGAGACGTTGAGCAGGTGTGCAAGGGGACGAGCGGGAGGGGAATGCTCCGCAGATCCAAGTCAGGAAGGTCGAAGTAACGGTCATCTACGTGGAGAACGAGTTTATGAACAGACAGTCTGGTTTCACCCTGATCGAACTGGTGCTGGTGATTGTCATCATCGGTATCCTGGCGGCTACCGCGTTGCCCCGGTTCGTGAATCTGAGCAACGACGCACGGGTTGCCGCGGTAGAAGGTCTCTCGGGCAGTCTGCGCAGTGCCGGTGATCTGGCGCACGCGACCCAGCTTGCCGAGAACCTGAGTTCGAGCACCTCGGTGACCATGGACGGCGTTACCGTCACCATGGCAAACGGCTACCCGACGGCGGATGCGAACGGGATCCAGAACGCGATCACCGACTTCACCAACTTCACGCCGACCAGTACCGGCTCCACCGGGACCGACAGTTTCGTCCCGAACGGTGCCAGCAACTCCGCATCCTGCTACGCGCAGTATGCGAATGCGGGCGGGGTTGTTACCTTCCAGTCGACCGGCTGCTGATCGATGGCGGACGGAAGGAGGACCCTGTCCTCCTTCCGGTTCAGCCGTCCCGGGAGGGGCCTGTGCACACCCGGTTCCTAGACCACCGGCCGCCGCTGACCGCGCTGGCCGTCATAGGCGCCCTCGTGGCGTCGCTCTTTTTTCACGGACGCTGGCTCGGATTCCTGAGCCTTACCCTTGCCTTCGAGATCCTCGCGCTCCTGGCGGTAGCCTGGCGTGCCGATGGCCGCTTTTCGATCCCGGTCAGCGCGCTGACGCTGTTCATCTCGCTCTTCTGGGCGTGGCTTGCGCTGACACTCCTGTGGACCCCGGTACCGGCCACGAGCGGACTCAATTTCTGGTGGCTTGGCTCGCTGCCGCTCATCTACTGGGTCTCCCTCCTCACCTCGGATGCGGAGGCTTATTGGCGATTCGTGTTTTCCGTCACGGGCGTCATCGCCGTCCTGCTCGCCGTGGTCGCGCTCTACCAGTATTTTCATCTGCATGCGTTGCCCCGGTCGGTGTTCCTCTACACGAACTCGCAGGATGCGTTTCTCAACCTGGTGACGCTCCCGCTGTGCGCTTATCTCCTCAAGGCGGTTGCCGCGCGCCACCGCATTCGTGCCGCCGCGCTCAGCGCGGCCGTGGGCCTGCTGATCTTCGTGGTGGCGTTGACAGGTGAACGCGCACCGGCGATTACCCTCATCGTCGGGTTTCTGGTACTCGCCGTTGTCGTCCGCAGTCTCGTGCCCCGTGCAGCGCTCGGCTTGCCGTTCGCACTGGCGTTCGCGGCCTATGGGCTCGCCGGCATCACAGCCCACAGCGAGGCCGTAGGCCGGCTCGCCACTCTGGCGCACCCTGCTCAGGCGGCAGCGACCCGCGTCGTGATCTGGCGCGGGGCGGTAGCGTTGCTTGCGCATGCGCCCTGGCATGGGATCGGTCTTGGCCTGTTCTCGCTTGCCTATCCCCCTTACCGCCACGCTGGCGACACCAGCGCCGGGTTTTTCGTGCACGATGACTACCTCCAGATCGCGATCGAGGCGGGCTGGGTCGGGTTGCTCCTCTTCCTCGCGGTACTGGGTTCAGTGGCGGTGACATTTGTCCAGGGTCTGCCGGCGCGCGGAGAGGATGACGGGAAGCGTATCGAGATGGCCGGACTCTTCGGCGCACTGCTCACGGTCGCGGTCCACAGCCTTGTCGATTTCAATTTCTATATCCCTTCCATCCTGGTGCTCTCGGGGCTGATACTGGGCCGCCTGCATGTGCTTAGTCTGCGCCCGGCAGCGCGGCGGATCGGGTTCTCGCTGCGTCCGGCGCTGAGCCGCGGCGGCTACCGCAGCATCCTTATGCTGCTGGCGCTGATCCCGCTCCTAGATTTTTCCGCCGTGGCGCTTGCGGACCACGAATATCGCGTCGGTCTTGCCGCGGCCGCACGCGGCGACTGGCTTGCCTCGGACCGCGCGCTCGCCCATGCCGAACGGCTGTTCCCCGATTCGGACACGGTGCGCATGACCCGCGCTGATCTCTATCGGCACCTGCTCCTCTATCTGCCGCGGAACGCGCAGCACGAACGTACGCATGTCTATCATCTGGCCAAGCACCTGCTGCGCAGAGCGGCCGCCCTGAACCCGCTGCGTCCCGAGACCCCATGGCTTCAGGGTGAACTCGATGCCGAACATCCCAGTCTCACCGGGGCGCATTGGCAGCGCCGGGCGCTTGCCTGCTACCACCGGGCGCTCGCGCTTGACCCGCGCTTTTATCCGGCGCGGTTCGATATCGCGGAACTCCTCCTGCACCAGCAGCGTCCAGTGCCGGCGCTGGCGACACTGACCGCCGGGCTGCCGTACTGGTATCCCGCACAACCGAAGATACTGCCCTATTACGGCCTGAGCGCAGCGCTTTTGCGTGCGCAAGGCCACCCCGTGGAGGCGGCCCGGGTGTCGCAAAGAGCCGAGGCGATCGAGCGAGCGTTTCCCGACAATGCCATGAGCCGCAAGGTCGCGCTCCTCGCCGAGACGCCGAATGCGCGTGGCTGGGACGTGCCATGAGTACGCCCGCGCGGTCAACGATCGCGTCACGGCCACGCCCGCAGGGCGGTTTCACGCTCGTCGAGCTCGTGATCGTGATCATGCTTGCGGGGATCCTGGCCGTCGCCGCGATGGACCGGCTGCCCGGGGCGGGTCTGAGTCTCGGGGCGCAGGCTGACCAAGTGGCGTCTGACGTGCGCCTTGTGCAGTCGCTCGAGCTGACCCGGGGCGTCTCGTATTGCCTCAACGTCATGCCGAGCGGCTACCAGATCACGGATCAGGGGTGCACCACCCCCATTGTCAATCCGGCAACCGGTGCAACCACCACGGACTTTGGTCCGGGGATCACGGCAGGCACGAATTTCACCAATGGTTACGTGGCCTTCAGGGGGCCGGGTGTGCCCTATGCCTCCCAGACCACGGCGCTCGCGGCACCCGGTGTCATCACGTTGAGCGCCGGCGGCGCGTCTGCCACGGTATCGATCGCGCCGCAGACCGGCTATGTGAGCGTGCAATGAGCCCCGGCGTTTCCGACCACTCAGGTCTTGCCCGCGGGCACCGTGGCTTCACCCTGATCGAAATGGTGGTGGTGATCATCATCCTCGGCATCATCGCCGGGCTTGGTGCCCTGATTCTGCGGGGAGGTTTCAACTCTTATTTCGCGGAACGGGACATCAGCGCCGCCGATGGCCAGGCGCAGACCGCACTCGCGCGCATGACGCGCGAACTGCGCACGGTGCGCACCGCTTCGACCGCAGATCTGCCCGTCATGACCTCGACCAGCATGACATTTGTCGATTTTGCGGGAGACACGATCGCGTACACGTATGACGCAGTCCCGCAGACGATCACCCGGAGCGAGAATGGCGGGGCCGCACAGACGCTGGCCGATCACGTCAGCGCCGCGAGCTTTTCATACTGGCAGTCGGATGCGCAGACCGCGGCGACCGGTCCCGGAAATGTTTACTACATCACCATCCAGATGACCGTCACGGAGGGGATCTCGTCGCTCACGTACCGCGTCACCGTGCATCCGAGGGACTTCTCATGAGTGCCCAGCGGCAGCGCGGTTTCCTGCTCATCGCCGCAATCGTGCTGCTCGTGATCCTGAGCTTCTTCGCGCTCGTGGTCACCGATCTCTATGTCGGCGATACCCGTCGCAGCATCGATCACTTGAGTTCGGCTCAGGCATTCTTCCTGGCCGAATCCGGTCTGGAACGGGCGACCCGGGCGCTCCTGTCGCCGACCGTACTGACGCCTTCGTCCCCGGACAACCGCCAGTCCTGTGCCACCGTCAACACCAACCTGACCGGGGTCGCCCAGGGGGCGGGGGTGTTTTCCGTGACGGGTGGCACGCCGTTCTACTCCGGGGATACCACGAACAGTGCGATGACCGTGAACGGACCCCTGTCCGCGACCGCGACGGTCATCCCACTCGCCAATACCGCCTCGCTCGCCGATTACGCACCCTCGGGGCGCGTGATGATCGGTCAGGAAGAGATCGACTACAGCGCGATCTCGCCAAGCGCCTCGGTGTGCGGTACGGCGCCCTGCCTGATCGGCGTGATCCGCGGGGTGGATGGCACCACTGCCGTCGCCCATGTTTCCGGCACCCCGGTCGGGCAATACCAGTGTGTGCTGAGCGCGCAAGGCGGGGTACCGGCGCTCACCAATGCACGCGGCCTGCGTACGCTGGCCCAGGGGGTCGAGCTCCAGGAGGCGTGGGCGGTCGGCAGCGAGGGGATGTCCCAGCAATCAGGGGCTGCGGTCACAACCGCGCTGCGCTGGAACGGGAGCGCGTGGACCGACGCGAGCGCGGGGATGCCGAGTCGTAACCTGAACAGCATCGCGTGCCTCAATTACGCCGACTGCTGGGCCGTGGGGAGCGCGAATTTCATGAACCTGATCCTCGGCGGCGGTCCGGCACCGGTCGCGACCGTGGTGCACTGGAACGGTTCGTCCTGGACCAATTTCTCAGGCACCCTGCCGCCGCCCATCCGCGGCGACGACCTCGACGATGTGACCTGCACGAGCTACGACAACTGCTGGATGGTCGGGGGCTACACCGCGGGCAAGTGGGCGCTCGTCCATATGACCTGGGGCGCGCCCAACACGCCGGCGTGGACCGTAGACACGCCGAAGAACCAGGGGCTGCCGAACAAGTACAACAGTTTTGATATCGACGGGGTGGCGTGTGTCAACGCAAACCTCTGCTGGGCGGTCGGGAGCCTGCGAAAGGCTCAGACCCTGCTGCTCGAATGGAACGGCACCAAATGGAGCGTCAAGACCGGCTTGTTGCCCGGTGGGGGTCCGATCAGGCAAAACAATCTCGACCTTGACGCCATTACCTGCTCCGCAACCGCCTGCTGGGCGGTGGGCGCGGACAAGGATAACCGCGGAAGCCGGCAGGTCGCAATCGCCTACTGGAGTGCGGCCACTGGCTGGCAGGATCTCAGTAACGAGGTGGCGGGCTCGCTCGATGTGGAGAGCGTGGCCTGCGCCAATGCCAACGAGTGCTGGGCGACCGGCAGCTTAAATCCGAACAGCGTGACCGAGCTGCTCTACTGGAATGGCACAACCTGGGCCGATGTCAGCAACACGATCCCGACGGCAATCTCCTCGACCGCTGAGGATCTCGATAGCATCGCCTGCGGTGCCGCCGACGACTGCTGGATTGTTGGCAGCATCTGGGGCCCTTACCTGACCGGGACCAACGGGCTGGTGGCGCTTCACTGGGACGGGTCCTCATGGACAAATCTCAGCGCCTCGCTGCCGAACGGCAACGATGTCGAGGGGATTGCCCTGACCGGTCCCGGGGCCCGTCCCCGGTCGGCCTGGCAGGAGGTGTTCCCCTGAGGGCAAATTCCATTGCCAACAGAGGCTTGCTGGCAAAATTTCTGCTATGACTATAAGTGTCTGAAGTGAGCATCATGCGGGGCGGGGTTGCCGGATCGGGCGGTCCTGCTCGGGAGGAGTGTCCTGTTTTCATTATTTTCCAAGCGCTTGGGTGCCGGCGGGCTCGCGGCCGTGGGTCTCTATACGGACGGGGTCTGCGTGGCGCGTGTGCGGCGGGATGGCATTAAAAAGCCGATCGTCGACGCCTATGAGTTTTGCCCGTGGGCGGGCGAGGAGGAGGCCAAGGTGCTCTCGCGCCTCGCGGCGCGCCACCAGCTCAAGCGCGTCCGGTGCACAACCGTGCTCGATCTGGACGAGTACAAGCTGATTCCGACCGACGCCCCCGACGTGCGGCCGGACGAGTTGCGCGCGGCGCTCCGCTGGCGCCTCAAGGATCTCATCGAGTTTCACGTGAACGACGCCGCCATCGACGCCTTCGAGCTGCCCAAGGATAACCGGGGTGGGCAGGTGCGTTCCATGTTCGCAGTGGTCGCGAAGAATGGCACGATCCAGGCGCGCGCCGACCGGTTGTGTGCGGCCGGCGTCAACCTGGATGTCATCGACATCCCGGAGCTGGCACAGCGCAACCTTGCCGCGCTCGCGCCCGAGGATGCGGCAGGTGTCGCCTTTCTCGCGCTCACCGAGACCGGTGGCCTCATCACGATCACCAAGCAGACCGAGCTTTATTTCAGCCGCTCGCTCGACATCGGGGCGCGTGCGCTGGGTCCGCACGATGGCAATGACGCGCCGGAGCGGCTGATCCTCGAGATCCAGCGCTCACTCGACTACTTCGACAGCCACTTCCGGCAACCGCCGATCGGGCACCTGCTGCTTGACCCGGAGACCGCCGTCGTACCCGGGCTCATGGAACGTTTTGCGTCCTCACTCAATATCAAAGTGGCCGCCTTCGATGTCGGTAGCCTGCTCGAATGGCGCAGCGAGCGGCCCAAAACCGCGCGCCTGCCGGTGGTGGGCGCCGCGCTGCGCGAGGAGATCGTGGCGCTATGAGGCAGCAGATCAACCTCTACCACCCGGTATTCCGAAAACAGCAGAAGCGTTTTTCGGCGGTCGCCATGGCGCAAGCCGCCCTGCTCGTGGCCGGTGGTGCGGCGCTTCTTTACAGCTATACGGCGTGGCAGGTCCATTCGCTGTCGGACGCGGTCCTCGTGGCGCGCGCCCAGCGGCTCTCGGCGGCCAAACAGCTTGTGCAGGCGCAGGCGCAGTTCGGAAACCGCGGGTTTGCGCGCCGCGTCCGGCACATGAAGCGCGAGATCAAGGCGCGTCTGCGCGTTGCAAACCTGCTTGCGCACGGCCGGTTCGGCAATACGACCGGTTACTCAGCCTATTTCGAGGCGCTTGCACGAGGCGACGTCCCGGGACTCTGGATCACCTCCTTCAGCGCGCAGGGCGCCGGGACGCATATCGAGATCAAAGGGAAGGCGGTGGCGCCGGATCTTGTCCCGCGCTTCGTGGCAAATCTGGGACGCAGCGCTCCGTTCGCGGGCGTGGACTTCGGTCAATTCCAGGTGGAGCAGCCACCGGCGCCCGCGCGATACATCCAATTCGTCGTGGGGCGCGACGTGACGGCCGGGGGGACACAATGAACCTGCACCCGGCATTCAAGCGCGTACTGGATCGCGCCGATGACCTGTCGCTCCGGGAGCGTGCACTGCTGTTTGTCGTGGTGATCGCCGCCGTCTATTTCGGGGTCAGCGGGCTGCTGTTCCGGCCGCTTCAGCAAAGGCGTGAACAGCTGCTGCACTCGCTGAAGATCGAACGCGACCGTACCCGCACCCTGGACATGAAATCACAGGTGACCCTGAATGAGAGCGGCCGCAGTGCCGCGTCCCGCGCGGAGCTCGCGGCACTCAAGGCACGGCTGGCCACCGTCGACACGTCGCTTCAGTCCATGACGCAGGGACTGGTGAGCCCAAAGGACATGGTGGCGCTGGTCGAGCGCGTGCTTGCACAAAGCCCGGGAATCACCGTGGTCTCGGTGCAGAACATGCCGGCCGTACCGGCGGTCAGCGGCAAGACACGGACACCCCTCTACCGCCATGGACTGAAGATCGTGGTCGAGGGCGGCTATCCGGCGCTCGTGCGGTACCTGAAGGCGCTGGAAGGACTCCACTGGAAGGTGTTCTGGGGGAAGGCGGATCTCAGGGTGGAGCGCTACCCGGTGTCGCGTCTGACCCTCGTTCTCTACACATTGAGCCTGCGCCGGGGATGGATTGGTACATGATGGCACGAAAATTGATAGCTATTGGACTATGAGACGGACAATTACCGCACTGGTCCTGTTCTTTGCCGCGGTGCGCCTGTCGACCGCCAGTCTGGTTGATCCGACGCGCCCGAATTTCGGGACCAGCGTGCGCCCAGGCTATCGCCTTGA
>JAJYDT010000020.1 GCA_021777335.1 Pseudomonadota bacterium
GAGTGGCGCGAATCGGAGCACTATTTTTTCAAGCTCGCCGACTTCTCGGACATGCTGAAACAATGGACCCGAAGCGGCTCGCTCCAAGAAGAAGCGGTAAACAAACTGGATGAGTGGCTGCAAATTGGTCTGCTTCCCTGGGATATCTCGCGCGATGCACCATATTTCGGATTTGAGATCCCGGACGCTCCTGGGAAATATTTCTACGTATGGCTCGATGCCCCGCTCGGATATCTTGCAAGCTTCTGGGCCGATCGGAATAGCCGCGCGAAACGTGCGCTTAGCATTGCCGAACTGCAGCACGAGTGGAATTCCTGCGACGTACATCATTTCATTGGCAAGGACATCCTGTATTTCCACGCCCTGTTCTGGCCAGCCATGCTCGAAGGCGCGGGCTTCCGGAAACCGAAGGAGGTCAATACCCACGGATTCCTGACCGTAAATGGCCAAAAGATGTCGAAATCGCGCGGCACCTTTATCATGGCACGTACCTACCTGAACTATCTCGATCCAGAGCAGCTGCGCTATTACTTCGCGGCAAAGCTGAACGCGCATGCAGAAGACATTGACCTTAATTTCGAGGATTTCGCCGCCCGCGTGAACGCGGATCTGGTTGGAAAAATCATCAACATCGGCAGTCGCTGCGCGGGGCTTCTTGAACGATACCTCAATAACGTGCTGGCCGACGAACTCCCAGACGTGGCTCTGTACCAGCGGTTCCAGCAGACCGGTGACGTCATCAGCAGCCACTACGAGGCACGGGAGTTCTCCCGCGCCATTCGCGAGATCACCGCGCTTGCGGATGTGGCGAATCAGTATATCGACCGGCACAAACCGTGGGACCTGGCACGTCTGCCGGAGAAACAGGCGCAGTTGCAGGCAGTTTGCACGCAGGGACTCAATCTGTTCCATGTACTGATTACCTATCTGAAACCGGTTCTGCCCCGTGTTGCCGAGCAGACCGAGGAATTTCTCAGGATCCCGCCACTCACATGGGAGTCATGCCTGACGCCCCTGGTCAGCCATCAGATCGGAAACTACCAGCACCTTATGACCCGGGTTTCCCCGGACATGGTCACAGCAATGAGCAACGAGGCACGGATGCCTGAAGCCACAGTGGCGACAACTGGGCCCGTGATGACAAGTGATGATCCGGCAGCGATAACACCGCTGACCCTGGAGGAATTCACAAAAGTGGATCTTAAGGTCGCACGGATAATTGATGCGAGCTATGTCGAAGGGGCAGACAAGCTCCTGCGACTCACGCTTGATCTTGGTCAGGAGACCCGCGAGGTATTTGCCGGGCTGCGTCAGGCCTACGAACCCGCGGCTCTGAAAGGGCGATTAACGGTGATGGTCGCGAATCTTGCGCCCCGGAAGATGCGTTTCGGCATATCTGAAGGTATGGTGCTTGCGGCCGGTGCCGGTGGAAAAGAGCTGTTCCTGCTATCGCCGGATACAGGGGCAAAACCAGGGATGAAGATAAAATAAGTTTAAGGTCAATTGTAATACTGACAGCCTGTCACAAACGGGCGTAGACTTATCCCGATCACTTATGTCCCCATCCTGGCTCATGGCGCGCTGCTTGCGTCGATTGCCAACGGACAAAACCGAATCTGCAGGAATCGTCACTGGCGCACGGCCCGCTGACCGTAACTGATGGTCCGTCTGCACGCCGGGGCCGGGTGTTTGCGGTTTCGGTCGCGGACACACTGATCCTCACCACCTGTGTCGCGCTACCGTTCGCCAACCGGGCGCTGCCACACTGGCCGTCGCTAACATCGAGTTCCGGCGCGCATGGAACCAATGGATCCGATATCAGCACCTGTTCCCTCTGATGGCGATCGACCTTGAGCTCTTCAAGGGCGCGATGATCGCTTCGGGCATGCGATCGGTGACAAGGGGCTCCAGAGCGTCAAACAGTTCCTCAGAGCCAGTCTTCGGACGAGCGATGCAATCATTCGCTACGGTGGCGATGAACTCCTTGTGGTTTTCCCGGAAACGGGAGGGAAGGCACCACCGCGGTCACCCGACAGCTGGAGAACGTACCGGAATGGAGTCGATACTGTCGGATCAGGATCTCCGGCGATGACCTGTTCAGAAGCACCGATGCCACTTGCTAGGCGGTCAAACACAATGGCTGCAGGCGCATATCTGTCCCTTGGCGGGCAGAGCCACACCCAACCCGCTTTGACGACCGCCGGTCCCCGGGGATATGGTCGTTGGTGGGATCACGCCGGCAAAAACTGAGTTCCCCGGCCGTACAGAGATGATAATATAGCTGCTGGTGAGCCAGTCCCAATCCCAGATGTCCCGTGAGCACACCTGCAGCCTGACTACCGGTATCCTGCTTCTGAGCGGCGGCATAGAGAGCACAACGCTCCTGCACGACCGGCATGGCCCTACCCTCGCGGCGATCTTCATCGATTATAGCCAGCGCGCGGTGCGCCATGAGGCTTTGGCGGCACGGAGGCACTGCGACCTTCTCGGGATCCCGATGACGGTCCTTGATGCGCACGCGATCGGCCGCGACATCAATGCCCGTCGTCCCGCGCGGTTCCATGTCCCACTGCCTGGGCGCAACCTGTTCATCCTCGGCACAGGGGTAAACTGGGCGTTGGCCGCACGTGCAACCCACCTCTACCTCGGCGTGAATGCCGAAGACGGGGAGCGGGATCCTTC
The DNA here is from genome assembly GCA_021777335.1 of Pseudomonadota bacterium. GTDB lineage: Bacteria > Pseudomonadota > Gammaproteobacteria > Acidiferrobacterales > Acidiferrobacteraceae > JAJYDT01. The sequence continues at coordinate 2,683 of JAJYDT010000020.1, forward strand.
AGCATCGCCCGGATCGCTCGCACGGCTCGCGGCCGTGATCAACGAGGTCACAGGTATCCATATCGAGGCGCCTTATCTCTCGTTTTCAAAATCAGAGATCGTGCGGCTTGGTATCGGACTTGGAGTAGACTACGCACGTACCTATAGCTGTCTCCGGGGTCGCAAACGCCACTGTGGGCGGTGCCCGCAATGCTTGGCACGCCGCGCCGCAATGAGCAGGGCCGGAATCGATGAACGCAACGATTTTTATGAATCCCGATAATCGGACCACGACAACCGTAAGGCAAAGGCCGACGGTCGCACAGGTCGCCGAGGTGCTCCCTCAGCTTCAGTGCCGCAAATGCGGCTACGTCGACTGCGTTGCCTATGCCCGCGCCTTGGTCGAAGACACAGCCCTCCCGAACCGCTGCACCCCGGGGGGCGAATGGACCATCATGGAGCTTGTGAGACTCCTCAACCACCCCTGGCAAGCGCTTGATCCATCGTGCACCGAGCACCGGCCCGGACGTGTTGTAATCGCAGAGGCCGATTGTATCGGCTGTGCCCGGTGTCTGCCGGCCTGCCCTGTCCAAGCGATCGTCGGCATGGCCCGGCAACTGCATGTGGTTCTCGCGGAAGACTGTACGGGTTGTGAGCTCTGCATTTCGATCTGCCCGGTGGACTGCATCAGCTGGCTACCCTCCTCGGATGCCACCGCCCAACCCTGGCCCGGCTGGGACCGACAGAGAGCCGACCGCGCGGCGGAGCGATATGCCAAGCGCACGCAAAGGCAATCCGCCAGGTACGCAGAAACCGGCCGCGCGCAGCGACGCCGCGAGATCCGCGAAGCTGTTGAGCGGGTACGCAGGCGGCGGACGGATCCGTAGCCCATTCGCCGTCCGCACCCCCTCGCACCGGCAGATCCCCGATATGACGGCTCCCCTTGGGGATCGGGGTACTTTCGCCGCAATCTGCTAAAATAAGGCTCTGACTTTTCATACAAGAGAGCGGGGGTTTCAGCATGTCAGGTCATTATCCGTTTAGCGGAAAAACCAATCGCCTCGCGGTGTTTGCGTTCTTCGAGAAAAACCAGATGAGCCTTGCGCTACAGGAGCGGTATTACCGGTGGTGGCATGAATGGGCCAAGGCGTTCGTGATTAACGACCCGGACCTTAGAGCCAGCAAGGCTGTGGAGTTCGCGCATTTCCCGTACGGCCAGCATGCGCACGGAAGTTTTCACCTGCACGACTACCAGTGGTCGACGCCCCTCGTGGATCTGGGTGTGTTTGTCGAGACGACAATCCTGCCGAAGCTAAGCAACAAGGCACAGCACGAACTTGAAGAGGCGCACGCCAAGATGCTCGCCACCCTGCTTTCTGAACGTGATCAGGAACCGCGACCGGAGCCGCCCGAAGTGGGACGCTACCGTCACGTCTGAGCATCTGATGAATGCGGATCGGCGCAAGAAGATCTTTAAGCGGCTGCAGCGCGCCAACCCGACGCCCGTCACCGAGCTGCGGTACGAGACACCGTTTCAGTTGCTCGTCGCAGTGATCCTGTCCGCGCAAGCGACCGACCGTAGCGTGAACGAGGCGACCAGGACACTGTTCGAGGTTGCGCCGGATCCGTCGCGCATAGCCGCCCTTGGCCTCGAGGGCATCAAGGCGCACATCCGGCACATCGGTCTTTTCAACACTAAAGCACGGAATGTGCTGGAAACGTCGCGACAGCTCCTTGCCCTCCATAGCGGGCAGGTTCCCGGCAGCCGCGCAGCGCTCGAGGCCCTGCCAGGCGTTGGACGCAAGACCGCGAACGTGGTACTCAATACGGCCTTCGGCGAACCGACCATCGCGGTCGACACCCATATTTTCCGGGTCGCGAACCGCACCGGACTGGCCGCCGGAAACACAGTATCCGCCGTTGAACGGAAACTGATCAAGGTCGTTCCGGTCGAATACCGCAAGAACGCCCATCACTGGCTGATCCTGCACGGACGCTATGTCTGCACGGCACGCAGACCAAAGTGTGGACAGTGCATACTGGTCGACCTTTGTGAGTATCGAGGAAAGGTGTGGCATCCATGCCAAGCAGAATCGCTGCAACCGGACTGAGCCATGGCGCGCGCCCGCATGCGGATCATGCGGCCAGGGCGGTTGAGCGCGCGCTCGCTGCAGCCGGTCTCTCCGTGGCCCGCGCTGTCCTGCTGTTCCTGACACCCCATTATGCCCGGCATCCGGAAGCGGCGCTTCGGGCAGCGGCACGAGCGGCAGGCTGCCTTCAGGTCATCGGTGCAACCGGCGCCGGCATACTGAACGAAGAGGAGTGGCTGCTCGATGCCCCGGGAGCCGCAGCGATGGTCTTTGATGCCCCGATCGCCCTCACTCCACCCATGGCCACCTTTGGGGATGATGACGTGGTGCTGAGCCTGTGCGTCCCGACGGGGCTGTCTGCCGCGTGGCTCGACGTACCGGCAATCCGCATTGGCGCGGTCTCGGGTGACCTCTTCGGGCAGGGGCCGTTTACCGTCTGGAGTGGATCGAGGATTGCTGAAAACGGCCGCGCAGAAGCCCGCATCGATGGTGCGCGCGGCTCCATTCAGGCCTCTCAAGGCGTTCGCGCCCTGACCTCGCCAATCGAGGTCGCGGAGGTGCACGGTTTCGATCTGCTGAGGCTTGGCAACTATCCCGCCCTCAATGTGCTCGTAAAGTCCCTCCCCATTGGGGTTCGGGAGATGGACCGCATCCCGCTGCATCTGATCATGGGGGGGGTCACCTTTGGCGACCCGGCGACAGCGATCAAGGAAGGCCGCTACCGGCTCAACCATATCGTGGCCGCAAACCTCAATAACCAGTCTATCACCCTGTCCCGACCACTAAATCGCGGGGAACGCCTGTTCTGGGCGATGCGCGACACGTTGGCGGCCGAGCGTGACATGCGTGTCAGCATCGAGCAGGCACACGACCGGTTGGGTGCGGAACCCGATTTCGCGTTGCTCTTCCCTTGCATGGGCCGCGGGCCCCATTTCTACGGCAACACCGATCGCGACCTCGAGCTCCTGAAGGCCCGGTTTTCCGGGCTCCCCGTGCTCGGCATGTACGGTAATGGGGAGATCGGACCCTTGGACGGCGGCAACCATCTGTACCAGTATTCCACCGTGTTCGGGCTTTTCGCGACAGGATCAGCGTGATGCTGGCCGATCGGGCGGAGCTTCGGTCAGTGTTCTTCCACGCATGGGAGCGGTTTAAACAGCAGCTACCCTTGGAAGGGGCCGAATCCCTGGTGGTACAGGTGGCGTTGCGCCACCCCGAATACCAGGAGATCCTTGAGCATCCCGAGGCCTACCGGGAACATGACTATTTGCCCGATGCGGGAGCGGTCAACCCGTTCCTGCATCTCGGCCTGCACATCGCTCTAGAAGAACAGATCGAATTGGATCGGCCTTTGGGCATTCGGGCGCAATACCAGCGGCTGTGCCTCGCAACAGGGGACAATCATCAGGCGCAACACCGTCTTATCGACTGTCTGGCAGAAACCCTCTGGCAAGCGGGGCGCACGGGGATGACCCCCGACGAAAGCGGCTATCTGCAATGTATCGAGCAGCTGTGCGCAAGGGGATGACCAAGGGTACCGGTGGACAAGACATCAAAACTGTCTATATTGGCAGTAACCGGAAACACTTGCATTTGGCGTCAGGCAAGGGTAAATAGACAACCACATGCTGCGCAGGCGAACTTGTCACATCCGCGGGGCCGTGATCCTGAGATCACGGCCTCTTTTGTTTGCATCACGGGGCCCCTCGCCCCGTTTTTTATTTGTATCAATCAGCCCATTTTCAAACTGGAGTCCAAATCATGCGTGAAAACAACGATAACGAACCTCCCGAACGTCGGGTGCCATGCACGGCCCGGTCATATGGGGATCGTACATCATGCTAAAGGTAGTCAGTACCGCCATGGATACCCATTTTCTGACCCCGGTCGGTCCTGCCCCCCTGCCGACCCGGTCAAATGGCCGCTTCCGCTCTGAGTCCGCTCAACGCTACCTCGTCTCCGGAAAATACAAGCTCTTCCCTTTCGATCAAAACGCGCGATCCTATTTTGACGAGGCGGTCGCAAAGCTCGGAGTGACTCTGTCGGACTACAGTTTCACAAACAACGTGATCTGGCTGTGCCAAGCCAGCGGTTTTTACCAGATTATCGAGGACTGCTTCTGCCTCTTTGGCCTCTCTGGAAACGGACTGACCATGCTCCTTCCACCGCTCGGCGAGCCGGAACGGCAGGCGCGGGCGCTTCGGACCTGCGTCAGGATCATGGATCAGTACAATCCCTCCCCTTATCAGGCAAGGGTGGACTTCGTGTACAAGGACTTTGTCCGGATCCTCGATCACGATCAGGATGGCTCGACGCCGACGGTCGCCGGGGAACGCTGGCATGTCGAAGTGACGAATCCCGATTATATCTATCGCACACAGGATCTGATCGAACTTAGAGGCAACGCCTTTAAAACAAAGCGAAATGAGATCAACCAGTTCCGTCGCGCACATCCGGGTCACACGCTCCTGCCGTTTTGTGCCGAACACCGGGAGGCGGCGCGCGCGCTCGTCAATACGTGGACCGAGAATCGTATCCGTGCGCTGCCCCCGGACGGATCCGTCGAGGATTTCCTCTACAATCTGGAGATGGAACGCAAGGCCATCAACCGTACCATCGCGCTCTACGATGAGCTCGGGCTACAGGGCCTCAGTCTCTTCATTGATGGGAACCTTGAAGGATTTACGTTCGGAGAACGGCTGAGCCATGATGTCGCTAATGTATTGATTGAGAAGACGAACTTTAATATACAAGGTGCTGCTCAATACCTCTTCCGGGAATTCAGCAAGGTATTCGCCGACTGTACCTACATCAATGTCGGCGATGATCTTGGTTTTGAGAATCTGCGCCGGGTAAAAATGAGCTATCGCCCGGCGATGTTCGGTGAAAAAATCGTATTGCGTCGCGAACTTGCTACATGACGGAGGTCCGCCGGGCCGGTCCGCCCGATCTCGACACCATTGTTGCGATCGAACGGGCCTGCTTCGGCGAGACGAACGGTGGATTCTCTAGACGCCAGATCAGGCGACTGCTGGCAAACCCGCTGGCGTACTGGCGCATGATCGACGACAAGGCTGTGGCCTGCTGGTTAAGGGCCACCAACGGCCGAACAACATGGGCACGTCTCTACTCGCTCGCCGTCGACCCGAAAGTGCGCGGCCGAGGTCTCGCCACCAAGTTGCTTGACGACGGATTCCAGTGGATAACATCCGAAAAACTGACACGCTGCTTCGCCGAGGTTGCGGCTGCGAATCAGGGCGCGCTGAACCTCTATCATCGGCATGGGTTCAAGGAACGGGCCCTGCTACCGAACTACTACGGTCTAGGCCGGGATGGCATAAGTCTCGTAAAGATACTGCCCGACTAACGGGCACAAACCTGCGCACGTCAGTACGCCTTCGCGAACACCGCCCAGCGGTTGGTTGGCCTACCGGTAAAAAAACAGGTCCCCGCACGCGGCTCCTGATCCAGTGGTAGGCAGCGCACGCTCACGTTGAGCGGGGCTAGCGCATCCATGATTGCCACATCATCGACAAAGGGGCTCACCACAAAGCCGCGATGGATCCGGTTCTCCTCGTTATTACCCGACCCGAACCATGCCTCAAAGTCCTTGCGCGTGGTGATCTCGCGGGTGTTGGCGTCGCGAAACGCGCGCGCCCGCTCGAAAAGACCGCGCTGCATGTCCTGAAGGATCTCCGCCACCCGGGCCACAAGTTCCGCGCGCGCCACCGGCTCACGCGTGCCCGCCGGGCGATCCCGTCGCGCGACCGGAATGAGGCCGGAATCAATATCACGTGGACCGATCTCAAGACGCAACGGGGTTCCTCGCTTCACATGGTGCCACGCCTTGCCACCGCCACGGATATCCCGGTCATCGATCTCTACCGACACCCGCCCGTCCCCGTAGTGCTGGGCACGTAGCTCGGATGCCAGGCCTTGGCAATATTCGAGCACGCGTGTGCGATCCTGATCACCGCGGTAGACGGGAAGAATCACCACGTGGCGTGGCGCCAGCCGCGGCGGAAGCACGAAGCCATCGTCGTCGCTATGGGTCATGATCAATGCTCCGATCAATCGCGTTGACACACCCCATGAGGTGGTCCACGCATATTCCTCCCCCCCTTCTTTCCTCTGGAATCTGATATCGGAGGTGCGCGCGAAATTCTGCCCGAGAAAATGCGAAGTGCCGGCCTGCAACGCCTTGCGGTCCTGCATCATTGCTTCGATCGAGTAGGTATTGACGGCTCCAGGAAACCGCTCCCAGGAGCATTTCTCCCCTTTAATGACCGGCATAGCCATGTATTCATGCGCAAATCGCTCATAGGTATCAAGCATGCGCATCGTCTCTTCCCGTGCTTCCAGATCAGTCGCATGCGCCGTATGACCCTCCTGCCATAGAAACTCGCTCGTGCGCAAAAACAGGCGCGTGCGCATCTCCCAGCGCACCACGTTGGCCCACTGGTTGATCAGCACCGGGAGATCCCGGTAGCTCTGTATCCACTTGGCGAACATCGCACCGATAATCGTCTCGCTCGTCGGCCGGACAATCATCGGTTCCTCAAGCTCTCCTGCCGGACGCAAGGCACCATCTTCACCGACCTCGAGACGACGGTGCGTGACAACCGCGCATTCCTTGGCGAAACCTGCGACGTGCCGGGCCTCTTTTTCGAAGAACGACAGCGGTATGAATAAAGGGAAATAGGCGTTCTCATGCCCGGTTTCCTTGAACATCCGGTCCAGGGCCTGCTGGATGTTCTCCCACAGCCCGTACCCCCAGGGCTTGATAACCATACAACCGCGAACAGGAGAAGTCTCAGCGAGATCCGCCTCTTTGATCACCTGCTGATACCATTCGGCATAATCTTCCTGTCGCGTGGGTGAAATGGCGTGCGTGCGCCCTGAAGATTTCCCCCCCTTCTTGCCTGTCTCCACGGAAAGCGGCCCTTTGCCCGGGATTACGCCGGGCTCCTGACTATTATTGATATTGATATGAGGCATTGTCGCGGCATGCGCTATGGGAGTTTATCGGGAATGCGCGCATTCTGCATAGCTTAAACAGTACCCGTTATTAAATATGAATTAACCGTGTGATTTAGTTAGAGGCTCACCTGCTGTAGCGGATCGAGGGTGTCCCGACTATGACGTGTCCCGCCCATTCAAATCACCCGGGGCCGACGGTAGAGGACATTGGCACCTGGCTGGGGCCACGGCAACGATTCTGGGCCGGGTGCAAAAATACCGGGCCAAGATCCATTGGCCCACGACACGGTCGGACCCGACGCAAAATGCGCGCGATGACCTTGTACCGATAGACCCTACAGCACGGCCCTGCGTGGCCGCTGCGCGAAGTCGAAGCCGCCGAGTAGGTTATAAGAACGCCGGTCCCGCTCCTGCAACGGCTTGAGCCCGAAACGGGACTCTATCAGAGCGAGTATCGATCCCGTGTCAGCGGCATTATGATCCACAAAACCCCGGCGTGACCACGGGCTTACAATAAGCGCTGGGATACGTGTCCCGCAGCCGTAGGCGTCGCGACGGGGTGGAGCCACGTGGTCCCAGAAACCACCGCCCTCATCATAGGTCACGATAATGAGCGAGCGTGGCCACAGGGGGCTCTCTGCCACGGCACGTATCTGTTTCATCACCCAATGCATCCCCCAGGCCGGCGCCGAATCCATTGGATGCTCATCATGGCTCCCGGCAGCCTTGAGAAACGATACGTACGGTAAACGACCAGTCCGGGCGTCAGCGAGAAAATCCTCCGTATCCCGCATGTGCCCACCGCGCACATAATCGAACCATCGAGGGAAATACTGAAACGGATTGTGGTGGGCAACATAAATGTAGCTTGAATCGATGACTGCCGATCCATCGCCTGGACCTCCCACATGTTTCATGGCCCATGGTTTCACGGCATTCCAGCCCTCGTTATACCATGCCCATGAGACGTGTGCCGCGCTCATTCGATCACCAATATTGGCAAAGGTCTGAGCCTCGGGAGGTGGCGACCTGCGCAGGGCAGCGGGGTTCGCATCTGTCGGCCCTAGCAACGGCGGTACATCGTTAATCAGGATACGGTGACGGTCATATGGCAGGTCGAACAGCGGCGCGTCACCGCGTGCGACCAGCACCGGCGGCGCTCCCGGCCAGACAGCTGAGCGAGCTGCCGCAAGATAGAGCGCGTTTCCAGTCGAACCTCCGCTCATGGCCTGAAAGAAATGGTCACACAGGATGTACTCATCAGCGAGCCTGTGATACGCCTCAAGATCCTGCCGTTCGTAGTATCCGAGCACTGCTCCGTTCGGGCGAGACGAGGCAAACAGAGCCCGCTGTGGGTCAATATGACGCGCGTTACGGGTGTTGAATGGGGCATGGGGCTTGTGACGCGCCAGCGCCACGAACCGGTCCATGCGTCCCCGGTCCATCTGTGCATACATCCGGAAAAACCGGTGTTCCGGATCCCATGGCGTGTTTTTGTCGGCCGGCAGATACGGCCGCAGAGGGAAAGGCCGGTTTTTGAGGAGTGCGCCCTCAAACGCGGGCAGATCATCGGGAACTGGCAACACGTCGTAGGGGATACCGGCCGGATTCACCTGCAACCGGTCGAAGCGTGCATTCAGTTTTCCTCCCTGGTCGAGAAGGTTGGCAATGGGCAGTCCGCGAGGATGGCGGTAGGTGCCAAAATAGTGATCGAAACTGCGGTTCTCCTGGTAGATCACGATGATATGATCGATATGTTGGCGCAGACCGGAAACCGCGGAACGCGACCGCGCCCACAAAGGCGGAGACCAGGCAGCGGCGAGGGTGTAGGCCGCGGAATGGGTGAGAAATTCACGTCGGCTGAAACGCTGCTTCATCTTGTGCTCCTCCTTTTGCCACACGCAGTGGTCCGGTTCACGGTGTCGCGCCGATCGCGCTACCCAATACCTGCGGTCATGGATCGTCCGGTCGGCGGCCCGGGGCCATCGGCCGCTACGAATGATACGTCACCGAATCGCCGCCCAAGCATCAAAACCCTATTTCCGCGCTTACAATGTACCGCCTAGGGCATCCGGACTCCCGGAGTGGCTGGGCACCGGTAAACGTTGACGTCCTCTGTCTACTCCAACGTCTGCGCAGCACCGGTATTTGGCCTAGTGGCATGACGTCAGACATCTTGAGCCGTGTTTCAGTCCCGACGGAATGATCCGCGTACAAAGACCAGAGGCCAGCCCTCTTCCGGAGATGGCCAGCCCGCATCGACCCTGAATTTCCCGTCGCGCGCCTGGTATCCGGAAACTAACGGCTGATCATATGTACCGCAACCGTGAATGTAAGCGGTCGCTTTGGCATGCGACTCGTGAATGGTGGATAGCTCAGAGCGTGGACCTCCGCGACACTCGCGATATCGATTGGCCGCACCCCACTGCTTCGTACGATGTGAGCCCACAATAACGAACCGTCCGGCGTGAGACGGAACGCCACAATAGCACGGCCGCGCAGATGCAGGGCGCGTACGATCGCGGGCAAATGCACATGCGCCTGGATGATTGCGCGCAAACGTGCGGCGTACCGATCAGTGGCGTGCGACCGCACCTCGGGTGCCACTGGCATCGGCGCCGTCACTGGCATCGGTGGCAGTGGTGAAGGCGGCGGCGCATGTACCGTTGGAGCATGTGCAGGCAGCGGCCTGTGTTGCAGTTTCCGGGGGCGCGGCGCTGGCCGGGGAAGTACCTGCCTCGGCATAGGATGAGGCTTCGGCTTCGGTTCCGGCCGGCGTGGTGGGGCCACGATGACCGGCGGCAACGAGACGATGCGCACCCTTATCGGTGCCGGCTGCGTGGACTCAGGAGGAGGCTGGTGGTACACAGAATGAAGGCTAAGCACGGCAACCAGACCCGCCGCTTCAAGTAGTGCGGCACAGATGAGCGCACGGCGGAACCGACGATTGTCATCTCGTCCTGGCAGACCAGGCACCGTTATCTGCGATGCACTCAAAAACCGGCCTCGAGGGTTGCGTAGATCATGCGCGGCGCGCCCGGGTACGCCAGCACTGCACCGGCGGATGCGGGCGCCACGAAGTAACCGCCGCTCGAGATATACTCAAACTCATTGTACTGCTTGTTCAGCAGGTTAAGTGCTGTGATTTCCATCTTAATCTGTTTGATATCCGTGAGCCCGTGCAGATGAAGCGTGGCGATGAATGAAGCATTAACGAGTCCATACCCGCCCATTTTCTGGTCTGTGGGTGCGCTCGTCAGATTGCTGAACAGGTATTGACTGCCGACGTACTGGTACCACAGCCTTGGTTCGTATACGGTCCCGTGACGATACCAGTGGTAGTACGCGCCGACATTTAACGTTTGTTTCGGCACGTAGGAGACCGGCAAACCGTTATAGGACACCCCACCGACGACGTAGTTGGCAAAGCGAGCCCGTTCCAGACCGGCATTGGCAAAGACGTGCAGGTTGTACAGCGGATCGTCCTCGGCATACAGGTTGATTCCGCGGTAATCGGAACTGCCAAACGCGGACGTGAGATAATTGCCAGTCTGGCTCGACACGCCAATAATCTGGTTCGAAAACCTGAGATCGTACCAGTTGGCGCCCATCTGGAGATGGTTGAGGCGGTGCCCCTGGTGGACGTACCACTTCAATCCCATTTGATATTCTCGCCCCTGCTCGAGCTGCAGACTTGACGCAAGGATGCTCTGATAGGGACCGCCGCCGCCTCCATTGCTCGGCTGACGATACGCCTCCGCATAATTGGCATAGATGGCGAGACCAGGTGCCACCCGCCAGTTGATATCAATCGATGGCTCGGTCTTACTGAACGCGGTTGCGGCATTAGGCAGCTGTGCCTGGTTCGTGCCCGTAGCCCCCGGAAAATCAGCAGTCCCGTTGTTGTAATAGGACGTCTGGTAATTGATGAAACGGATCCCCGGCGTCACGTCGACGGTCGGCAACACCCGCACGTCGTCCTGCACAAACATCGCGAGATTCCGCTGATACCAGTAGTCGCTGCGGTAATTTGCGTTGGGGGCGGTAGCCGACCCCCCAAACGCGGGGTTGTAGAACGCATTACGCGAATTGTACTTGCTCGTCATGAAGAAACCGCCCACGTCCACGGTGTTATAGGGCAGCTTGGCTTCAAAATAGATCTTGTCGCCATAAGCATACTGATACGGATTGTTGTACTCGTATAGGTTTGGCTGCCCCTGCTCATAGTTGTACTCATGGAAATGCAACCGAGACTCGGCCTGGTACCAGATGAGATTATGCAGGCTTGTCACCTGATCGAGCGGCAATTTAAGGCGCATATAGCCGAGATCAGCTTTATTACTGTCCTGCTTGTTCCAAATGCCGTACGGCAGGGCGCTGTAGAAACCGGTGGTTTGCTGACTGTACTCTGGCCCCGGGATGCTGGCACCGCTCGCGGTAAATCCATTCGTCGTGACCCCCGGGATCGGACCTACCGGGATCACATTGGGACGGTAACCCGTGCCCTTTGCGGTATATCCGCCGATGCTCAGGCTGCCGCCCCCCATCAGGGTCTTGCGCAGCTTGCCGAACCAAGCATAATCATGGTTCGGGCTTCTGAACCCATCGGGCGCATCTCGGAAACTGTTACCGGAACCGAAACCGCCGGCGATGATCGCCGAATAACCGTCATGGATGCCAGTACGCAGGTCGAAGTACGTGTCGCGGTTCTGGTCGCTGCCGTAAGTAGTGCCGATATCACCGCCGGCCTTGTCCGTTGGCTGCAGCGGTATGAAATTGACCTGCCCGCCGAGGTTGTCATACCAGCGGTCCTTCGGATCACCGGGACCGTACGTGGTAGTAACCGCTTGGATCATCGACATCTGGTTGATCTCGGGGGACTGCCACAAACCGGTTGCCGGATCCACCATTGGCACGCCATCAAAGGTGACTGAGACGCTACCGTCGTCGATATTGCCCCCAGAAGGGCCTCCCCAACCTTGTTTGATGCCGTTAACACTCATCGAGTATTTGGTTGCGCCGTTACTGCCGTAGCCGCTCACACTCACACCTGGAGCATAACTCAGCACCTGTGCCGCACCTGCATCTGGCCCAGCTGCCTCGATCTCGGCGTGCTTGATGACCTTGACCGTCTGGCCCGATTGCAGCACCTGCCCCGCAGTGGGCACACTGCCACCGCCCGTCTTCCGGTGCGATTTCGCGTTTACCTCACCGACATTGACCGACGAAGACGAACCAGCGGCAACAGACGGTGCCAAGGTGGGCGCTGCTCGTACAACGGCGGGGAAACCGGCAACGCCCAAAACGCACAAGACAAGCGAACGCGCACACCTGACACACCTGATCATGCCCTTCCCCCTATTTTTTGTTCGCCGATTTTTTTGCTAATTTTTAGTTCGGCTAATGTTCGGGTTGTGCCGCAATCCCTATTCCGGCGATGCCCGCACGCCGGCATGCATCCATGACCCGGATGAATACCTGAAACGGCACCGCTGCTGCGGCCGCGATAGTCACCTGTGGGTGCTGTGCCGCCCGCGCTACGAGCATCCCAGTCAAAGCCTCCGGCGTAAGAGGCTTGCCATTCACGCTCACGCTGCCGTTGGCAAGCACACTCACGAGAATCTGGGGTCGCGGCAACGGCCGCGTCGTGCTGGACTGAGGCAGGGCAAGCCCAAGACCCTTGTCCGGTATCATGTGTAACGTGACGATCAGAAAGAACACCAGCAGAAAAAACATCACGTCGATCATGGGGATCAGCTCGATGCGGCTGCGCCGGCGCTCGAAATAATTCATGCGCATATCATCGGCCCCGGGTCACGATCAGAAACAACGCCACGAGCAATGCCATCGCGTCGAACATTGATCAGGCCCGGCTGTTGACGGCACGCGCGGTGTGCAGCGGGCCCTGGGTCGGTTGCGGTAGTACCGCATGGCCGCCCGTCAAACGGTTCAAAAGCATCGTCTTGACAAGATCCAGATGATGCAGGATCAGGCGGATCTCGTTATTCAGCGCATTGAACGCAAGAAGACCAATCATCGCAACAAACAGGCCACACGCTGTCGCCACCAAGGCATCGGCGACACCACCAGTCACGACCGTGGGCGTGTGTGCGCCATGACCAAGGATCGCGAAGGCATGAAACATGCCGATGATTGTGCCAAACAGCCCAAGCAGCGGCGCAAGTGTAACAATGGTATCTAATACCCACAGACGGCGGTCGAGATCGGGCGCGAGCAGTAGTACCGATTCTTCAATGCGCGTACCAAGCTGCTGCATGTCGGTGGGACCATGATGACGGAGCGCCGCCTGTAACAGCGCCGCCTCCGGCAATCCAACTGCCTTCTGCGCCAATGCCGCTAGCTGCGCGCGGCCAAGATCCTGGGACTCCGCAAGCTCATGCACAATGGCGCCCCCGCGGCGTATCGTGCGCAGCAGGTACCAGAAGCGGTCAACAATGACCGCAAGCGCCGCCAGAAGCAGCACCGCCATCACGTAAAGCACGCCATCCGAATAATTGACGAGATGAATCAGATATGCCCACGTCATATGCCGCTCCTTGCTGATTGACGTGCGCAGATTACGGGGGGTCTATGACATGGTCATGACGTTTATATGACCATTGCATAAAACATCTTGGGTGACGTACCGGGGACGCGAATGATCCTCTTCCACGCCCCGGCATGTATTTATTTGCGTCATACGCGCCGTGTCTTGCACCGCAATGGGCGGCCCTCGGTGCCCGCTCGAACAATTCGATTTTATGACCAGGCGTTGGTCAGGTGAAAAACTCAATCCGAGCAGGCCTTAGGGGCATAAGGCCTTGGTCGAGCGGGAAACTGCTTGACGATCGGCACAGATGGGTAGCACAGAGCATCCGTTGTAACCAGTCTCTCGTTGCCCCGATCTCAGCCGGCACGATCCTGGTCGGTACGGCACTCTGGATCAGATACCTGCGTGCGGATGACCCAGCGCTGAAGTTATAGAGGATGCCCTGGTATCCATCCGCAACTGCATGCGACACATTCACGGGGTACACCAGGGCAACCCGCGATCACAAGAGAGCTGGTTAGCGGGGTTCGCGGAGTTTGGCAGCAAGTCTCAGACGCAGGGCACTCAACTTGATAAACCCTTCAGCATCAGCCTGTCGGTAGGTCCCCTGATCATCCTCAAAGGTGGCAATCCTCGGCTCAAACAGCGAATCATGCTCTGACATCCGTCCGAGCACGGTCACGCCTCCTTTGTACAGTTTCAGACGCACGCGACCGTTCACGCGTATCTGAGAGGCATCGATCAGCTGCTGCAACAGCTGCCGCTCAGGACTCCACCAATAGCCGTTGTAGATGAGGCTCGCGTAGCGCGGCATGATCTCATCCTTAAGATGAGCAACTTCCCGATCGAGCGTCAGCGATTCAATCGCCCGGTGTGCCTTCAGCAGGACAGTGCCGCCCGGGGTTTCATAGCAGCCGCGGGACTTCATGCCAACATAGCGATTCTCCACGAGATCGAGCCGGCCCACACCGTGGCGTGCGCCGATGTCATTCAGCGTTTCGAGCACGGTTGCTGGGGTCAAGCGATGCCCATCAATGGCCACCGGGTCACCCTGCTCATAGGAGATCTCGATGACGGCCGGCGCCCCTGGCGCCTGTTCCGGCGACACCGACCAGCGCCACATCTCCTCTTCCGCCTCAGCCCACGGGTCTTCCAGAACCCCGCCCTCATAGGAAATATGGAGCAGATTTGCATCCATCGAATAGGGCGACTTCTTGCCACGCTTCATCTCTACCGGGATCCCGTGGCGCTCGGCATAGGCAAGCAATGCCTCGCGCGAGGTGAGATCCCACTCGCGCCATGGGGCAATGACGTGGATATCGGGGTTAAGCGCGTAGTAACCAAGCTCGAAGCGAACCTGGTCATTACCCTTTCCGGTGGCACCGTGAGCAACGGCATCCGCACCTGTCTCGCGCGCAATCTCGACCTGCCGTTTCGCGATCAGGGGACGTGCAATCGAGGTCCCCAGCAGATACTCCCCCTCGTATACGGTGTTCGCGCGGAACATCGGGAACACAAAATCACGGGCAAATTCCTCGCGTAGATCCTCGATGTAGCTCTCGCGCACACCCAGCGCCGCAGCCTTGGCCCGGGCACTCTCAAGCTCCTCGCGCTGACCAATGTCAGCGGTGAACGTCACGACCTCGCAGCCGTACCGTTCCTGGAGCCATTTGAGAATTACGGATGTATCGAGCCCACCCGAATATGCCAGTACCACCTTCTTGATCTTCGACATGCTAATCCGCCGCCACTGCCTTCTTTGCAAGCCGGTGCAGACGCATCGCCAGTCTGCGCGCCATCTCTCCAAACATCTCGGTCTGCGTCGGATGAGGGTGGATCGCCTGCCCGACCTGATCCAGAGTGAGGCCGGCTGACACCATGAGCACAGCCTCACCGATCAGCGTATCGGCGTGGTCGGCGAGCAGATGAACACCGATAACCCTCCCGCTCGTCTTGTCGGCCACCATCTTGATGAATCCATCCCGCTCATTGACCATCATCGCCTTTGCATCGATGCTCATCGGCAACTTGATCTCTACCGGCTCAAGCCCCCGTTCGCGAGCCTGGTCAGCAGAGAGCCCGACAAACGCCGCCTGTGGGCGCGTAAAGATTACGCCGCAATCGCGTGCCGGATCGTAGGCAGCGGGCACGCCAAGGATTGTCGCCGCTGCCACGCGCCCCTGGTGGGCCGCGGTGTGGGCGAGCATGAGACCACCAACAACGTCACCGACCGCGAAAATATGCGGCACACTCGTCCGGCACTGCAGATCCACGCGGATCACGCCGCGATCCACGGAAACTCCCGCGCGTTCCAGCATTAGCGGGCCGACAACCGGCCGTTTCCCGGTCGCGATCAGGACATGATCACAGCCGAACGCAGCAGTCTTGCCATTTGCACGGTAGGCAATGCGCATGGCCCCAGGTTTCCCCGAGATCCGCTCGACTTCGGCCATGGTTACAAGTGTCAGAAGACGCTCCTTGCCAAGAAGTTCGGCCAGCGTGCGGGCCACCTCGCCCTCGACCTCGGCGAGTGGCCGGTCCTTGGCCTCGAGTACCATGACCTTTGTCCCAAAGTCGGCAAAGATCTGGGCCATCTCAAGCCCGATGGCGCCGGCACCGATGATGCCAAGGCGCTTCGGCACGGTCTTGAGCCCCCAGATCGTGTCAGAGGTAAGGACTCCCGGAAGGTCGTGACCCGGGATGGGCGGCACGAACGGAGGCGCCCCTGTCGCAATCACGGCAGCGCCGAACGTGATTTTTGTGCCGAACCGCGCGCTCCTGACTGCGGGACGACCATAAGGATCGCGTGTGCCACTCAGCAGATGCAGTTCGAGGGCGTGTTCTGATGCGAATCGCGCGATCGCGGTACGCATGTCGATTCTGACGCCCTTGTCGGTCTTAAGGGCCATCTCCCCACGCGCCTCCTGCACTCCTCGCCGAGCCTTTTCGAGACGGGCCCAATTGAGCGATGCGCGCGTCGTGCTCATAACACCGAGGTGACTGTCATGCTGTCGATCGCGTATGCGGTCGGCGGCTGCGCGCCAGGCCTTGGACGGGATGCACCCACGCCACAGGCACTCGCCCCCTGGAAACGGCGTATCATTGATAAGCACGACCTTCCTGCCATGAGCTGCGAGTTCCCGAGCGCAGTCTTCGCCCCCGGGACCACCCCCGATGATCGCCACGTCGTAATCCCAAGAGCCTTTGCCCGTAACTAGTGCAGGGGTAACAGGGGCAGCGGAAACACGCTCGCCACCAATCCATGATGGCTCCTCAACAAATCCGCGGAACGTGTTCAGGAACTTGGCAGCATCCGCACCATTGACGATGCGGTGATCCGCAGTCAAGGTCACTGGCATACCCTGAGGTCCAGTCGTTGCGATGGCAAATATTGCCGATGTTCCCGGGACCGGGATCGCATCGAACGCAGACACACCCAGCATGCCCATGTTCGAGATCGTAAACGTTGGATGCGAATATTCGGCCGGCTTCAGGCGACGCGCGCGCGCGCGCGTCACCAGATCCTTCCAGTCGGCATTCAGGTCTGGAAGCGGACGATTCAGCACGTTGCGCAGTACCGGCACGACGAGGCCCATGCCTTCCGTCTCGACCGCGATTCCGATATCTATCTCCGGGCGCTCGATGATCCGGTCTTCGTGCTGGTACACCGCATTGATCTTTGGATGACGTTTGATCGCAAGCGCCGCCGCTTTGGCCAACGCAACGGTCAGCGAAACACCCGCCTTCCTTGCGACTTCGCTCAACCGCTCGGGACGTACGGGTACGGTCACGCGGAAAAGCGGCATCGAGAGCGAGAATTCCATGTTATGACTGACCGCTTTTTCCATGCTGTCCATGGGGCGGCCTTTACCAGGCACCTGGAATACTCTCTTTGCAGCCGCCGCCTGGCCTGAATCCGATGCCGCGGACACGTCAGATGCGACGATCGCGCCCGTGGCGCCACTGCCCGTGAGGCTGTTGATATCAATGCCGTGCGCGCCCGCAAGCTGCCGCGCATACGGCGTTGCCTGTCCAGAACGTGGTCTCGGTGCCGGGGAAGCCCCATGCGGCATGGCCGGTATACGGGTCTTCGGCGCAAGTACAGAACTTGAGACGGCCGCAGATACAGGTAGCAGGAGGTCCGCATGGGTCTCACGGGCCCGTCGCTCCTCGCGCATGACCTGCCCGGCCTCCGCGACCAGATAGGCAATCGCCTCCCCCACCGGCACAACGCTCCCGGCGGATATGAGCGGTCCCGACAGGTAACCCTCGTGGAACACCTCGACATCCATGATGGCCTTGTCGGTCTCCACCGTGGCCACCACAGTACCTCGACTGATGTGATCTCCGATCCTCTTCTCCCATGACACGAGGGTACCTTCGGTCATGGTATCGGAGAGCTGTGGCATCTTGATAAGATAGGATTCCGGCATGGCGTTCCCGTCCTTGCTCTAAAACGATCGCCTACAACCGTCCCAGTACATTGAGTGCGCCCCGATAGACATCCTCGACATCAGGGATCGCCGCCCTTTCCAGGCTCCGGTTATAGGGAACCGGAACATCGGCCGCGTGTACGCGCATTGGCTGCGCATCCAGTGCGAAGAAGCACTCCTCAATGACCACCGAGATAATCTCGGACCCGACACCAACTGCAGCCTCGTCCTCCTCGGCAACCAACATCCGGTGCGTCTTCTCCACCGAGCGCCGGATCGTCTCACGGTCAATCGGCTTGAGTGCGCGCAGGTCAATCACCTCCGCCGACACCCCATCCTTCGCGAGCCGCTCGGCAGCTGCAAGACAGAGATGCACGCTATAGTTGTATCCAACCAGCGTGATATCGTGGCCCTCGCGTACCACTTCGGCCCCTTCAAGCGGACGGAAGGTCTCTGTGTCAGGGACCTCACCCCGCATATTGTACATGCTCTCATGTTCGATCATGATCACGGGATCATTGCAGCGAACCGCCGACTTCAACATCCCGTAGGCATCAAGCGGCCCGCGTGGCGTCACGACGCGCAATCCAGACGTGCTCATGAACATGCGTGCAAGTCGCGCCGAATGCTGCGCTGCCAGCTGATGGGCGGTGCCGCCTGGAGTGCGCATAACGATTGGGCAGGACACGCGGCCGCCGGACATATAACGGATCTTCGCGGCCGCGTTGATAAGTGTGTCGAGCGCAAGCAGTGCGAAATTGATCGACATGATCTCGATGATGGGTCGCAGACCGGCCATCGATGCACCAATGCCAATGCCAACATAGGAATTCTCCGAGATGGGCGTATCGATGATGCGCTTATCGCCATATTTCTGGTACAACCCGGAAGTGGCCTTGTAGGTGCCGCCCGCAATACCGATATCCTCACCCATCACGATAACCTTCGTGTCGTTTGCGAGTTCCTCGTCATGTGCGCGGCGGATAGCCTCCCAATACGCCATTTCACTCATGGCGCGCCCCCTGTTGCAGCGGTCCGACCCAGCGGGGATCGCGCTCCTCAAGACAGTACCTGGTCAGATCTTCCACGCGCGGCTCTGGACTTTCCTCCGCGAACTTCACGACGTCACTCTCGATTTCCTCCTGCACCGAGCGTTCTATGTCCCGGATGCCCTCCTCGGTCAATATCTTTTTCTGTTTAAGCCGCTTTGAGTAAATAAGGATCGGATCACGCGCGGCCCACTGCTGCTCCTCCTCCTTGCTGCGGTACGCATTGGAATCGGACATGGAATGACCGCGGGTACGATACGTGAGGAACTCGATGAAATAAGGTCCTTTGCCCGCACGCACGTGGTCCACGGCATTCCGGGCCGCTTCCATGACAACCTCGATATCCTGCCCATCATGCTGGCTGGACGGAACGTTGTATCCGCATGTACGTTTGTATTGATCCACAACCGCCGTGGAACGGTCGATCCGAGTGCCGATCGCATACAGGTTGTTTTCGCATACAAAAAGCACCGGCAGTTTCCAGAGCGAGGCCATG
This sequence comes from Pseudomonadota bacterium, assembly GCA_021777335.1. GTDB lineage: Bacteria > Pseudomonadota > Gammaproteobacteria > Acidiferrobacterales > Acidiferrobacteraceae > JAJYDT01. Next base: position 22,260 of record JAJYDT010000020.1, read on the forward strand.
TTCATGGTTTCGTGGAACGTGCCCTGGTTGTTTGCGCCATCCCCAAGAAAACAGATAGCAATCTGATCCGTACCCTGGTATTGACTCGCGAGCGCGAGCCCCGCTGCAAGCGGAAACGGCTGCCCGACCAGCGCGTACCCACCCATGAACCGGACGGTCGGATCGAAGATATGCATTGATCCACCCCGGCCGCGGGACGAGCCGGTCTCCTTGCCGTAGAGTTCCGCCATGACCTCGCGGGCCGGCGCCCCTGCCTTGATCGCGTGGATATGATCGCGGTAACCGGAAATGACGTAATCGTGCCCGGGACGGGCCACCTCGAGAACACCGGTGGCAATCGCCTCCTGCCCGGAATAGAGGTGCAGAAAACCCCCGATCTTGCGTTCCATGTAGGCTTCAAAACAGCGCTCTTCAAAGCGCCGGTAAAAGATCATCTCGCGCAATAACCGTTTCTGATCCGCGGCGTTCATCAGTCTCTCAATCTTTTATGGAATGGTCCCGGCGACCCGCAACGTCGTGGTGGGGGTTGAACGGCCAGCTACGCTGGCTGGTTCTAGCCGGCAACGCAGGCGCGGGGTATGATCGTTTTTTTACCGATACAGGTCAAGGCATAAGAAGAACGGATGAAGGTCCCCTATACCGCGCTCAAGCTGCCCAAACTGCTATGGGAGCGGCACCCGCTGTCGGAAGAGCGCTTGGCAGTCGAGACAAATGCGATTTTCCTGGTTGGGAACGGGCAACCCGTGCGTGGTCTGCCCTATGGCGCGGTCCTACACGAGCGGATGCGGCGACATCGCTATTCCGGGGACTCGGCGGATCCGTTCCTGATCGATCTCCCGAATGATGTCGGCACCCGCCTTGCGCTCAGTTACGTCGACGAAAGCGAGACACCATTTGCAGCGCTGACGCGCGCCCGCAAGCTGCTTGGCATGCATCTGGGGGCGGCACGGCTCTGTGTCGGCTGCTTCGGCATCTCCAGAGCCGTGGCGAGCCGAGCGCTGAAGGCCGTCATCGCTGCCACACTCTCGGGGCGGGCGACCATGCCGGATTTCCGTAGAAACAAGGGGCAGGCGGAACCGCGCCTTGCCGTGATCCGCGTGGCTGGCCCGAACATCACACCGGAATTGCCAAGGCTACTCGCAGAGGCACGTGGTAATCACTTGGCGCGCTATCTCACGACCCTGCCCGCAGATCGTCTCACACCCGGAATCTACCGTGCGGAGGCGACCAGGATCGCGCGCTCCTACAACTGGCATCATGAGTTCCTCGACGAGAAAAAACTGGCGGCGCGAAAAGCAGGCGCATTTCTCGCCGTCACCCGTGGCTCTCCTGATCGTGACGCCGGGATCCTGAAACTCAGCTACCGTCCGCGCGGAGAATCGGCAGCAGCGCTTGCGCTTGTGGGTAAAGGGATATGCTTCGACACGGGTGGTGTGAATCTCAAGGGTGCACGGCACATGTATGGCATGCACGAGGACATGGAGGGCAGCGCCGTGGCGCTCGGAACACTCGCTGCACTTACCGAACTGAAAGTGCCGTTTGGCGTCGACGCCTGGCTAGCCCTTGCGCGCAATGATATCGGGCCAAGCGCCTACCGACCAAACGAGGTCGTGACCGCACTGAACGGGACGACGATTGAGATAGTCCACACCGACGCCGAAGGCCGAATGGTTCTGGCCGACACATTGTCGCTCGCCTCAAGCACACAGCCGCAACTCATCATCGATTATGCGACTCTGACGGGCGCCTGCGTCTATGCGCTTGGCACACGCTACAGCGGTGCCATGACCAACAGACCGGCCCTTGTCGAACCGATCATCCAGTCCGGCCGGGACTCAGGCGAACGGGTGTGGCCATTCCCCATAGACGACGATTACGGTGAGGCGCTAAAAAGCGATATTGCCGATGTGAAACAGTGCGTACTGGAAGGCGAAGCTGACCACATTATGGCAGCACTGTTTCTCCGGCGTTTTCTTGTTGGCGATCCGGACTGGATCCATCTTGACCTGTCGGCTGGCCGTCACAAGGGCGGGCTCGCGCATATTGCCAGTGATGTCACCGGCTTCGGTGTCTACTTCACACTGAACCTTCTGCTCGACCATAATCTGCTGCCGGCCGCGCCCGCACGGAAACGATAGCAGATTATGGCTAAACTCTATGAGACCCTGACGCCGGAACTACGCTCGTTCATCGCCGCGCAACGGATCTTCTTTACTGGAAGCACCGCGGGCAGCGGCCGAATCAATGTATCGCCGAAGGGCGCGGATACCTTGCGGATCCTGGACAACCATCGCTGTGCCTACGTCGACCTAACGGGCAGCGGCGCCGAAACGGGGGCCCATGCACGGGCCGACGGCCGGCTCACCCTGATGTTCTGCAGCTTTGACGAGAAACCGCTCATCCTGCGCCTGTACGGAAAGGCCTCTGTCATAGCGCGCTCGACGCGTGATTGGGACAGCATGCGGATACTGTTTCCCACGCACCCGGGTGCACGACAGATCATTCTTATGGAGATCGAATCCATCCAGACCTCATGCGGTTATGTGGTCCCGCTGTTCATGTATCAGGGAGAGCGGGATACCTACCCCCGCTGGGCCGAAAAAAAGGGCGCGGCCGGGCTCGCCAAATATCAGCGGGAAAAGAATCAAAAAACCATCGACGGGCTGTCCACGGGCCTCGTCGTACCGGACACCGAAGACGATGCTCCCTTGCATTCCGGATGAGGCTGTCTTAGGCTACGAGCGCTCCACCAATCACTAGGAGGCGTATGAAAAACCCTTTGGATTCCATTGTTGGAACAATCATTTCCGGCTTGATATTAAGCGCAATCCTGTATGTCTTTGCGATCCATTTTCTGACTCACTAAGCGACTTGCAGATATCATAATAACTCTCTGCGGAGGCCATACATGAGTTTCCAACTGTTCATCGACCGCTGGCTGCATATCCTAGCGGGCATCACCTGGATCGGGCTCCTTTACTACTTCAATTTCGTGCAGGCACAAGGGCTTGCTGCAGCGCGTGCCGATAACACGGCGAGCGGGATCACGAAACATATCGCACCGCGCGCGCTTGCCTGGTTTCGCTGGGCGGCAGTTGTCACCTGGCTGAGCGGCGCCTATTTCCTCACCCAATTCCCCGGATACAGCCTGCTTGACGCATTCACACTGCACGGCGCGAGCGCCCTTATTGGCGTCGGCGCATGGCTTGGAACAATCATGCTGTTCAATGTCTGGGTACTGATCTGGCCGAACCAAAAGAAGGTGCTAGGAATCGTCAAGGTGGATGACGCTCAGAAGGCACGTGCGGCGCGCATCGCATTCCTGGCGTCCCGCACCAACGTGATGCTGTCCATCCCGATGGTATTCTTCATGATGGCAGGCGCGGTCGGGCTCCCACACTGATGACCATGGCCCCTCCGGGGGCCGCTCCTGCCGGCCCGCGCGTTCTTGCAGCATCGCTTGGCTTGAGACTAGAATACGCGTTTTTCGGCGCCCTGCGTGCAGGGCGCCTTTTACTTTTTAGGCAATGAAAAGGATGGCCGACGGAACCGACATCGGATATCTGATGGGGACGTATTCCCGGTTGCCGGTCGCGTTCGCCCGGGGTGAAGGCGCGTGGCTCTGGGACGAACGCGGCACGCGCTATCTTGACGCCCTGGCCGGTGTTGCTGTCTGCGGACTAGGTCATTCACATCCGGCAGTGCGCCAAGCGATCTGTGACCAGGCAGAGTGTTTGATACACACCTCGAACTGGTACCAAATCCCGCTCCAGGAACAACTTGGGCAGGCGCTGTGCGCGGTGAGCGGTATGGAACGGGCATTTTTCTGCAATTCTGGCGCCGAGGCCAACGAAGCGGCTATCAAGCTTGCGCGCCTCCATGGGCATGAGCGGAAGATCCAGAACCCTTCCATCATCGTCATGGAGGGCAGTTTCCATGGACGCACCCTGGCAACCCTGTCGGCGACCGGTAACCGTCGGGTTCAAGCCGGCTTCGAGCCGCTCGTCAGCGGTTTTAACCGAGTGCCCTATAATGACTTGGACTCGGTGCGCCAGGTCGGTGAGCACGATAACAAGGTAGTGGCTGTGCTGGTGGAGCCGATCCAGGGGGAGGGAGGCATTGTGATCCCGGATACCGGTTATCTCGAAGGCCTGCGCCATCTGTGCGATGAACGCGGGTGGCTGCTCATGCTTGATGAAATCCAGACCGGCATGTGCCGCACCGGAAAGTGGTTCGCATGGCAACATGAACACCTCTCACCGGATATCGTCACCGTGGCCAAGTCTCTCGGAAATGGTGTGCCGATCGGCGCCTGCCTTGCGCGTGGCGCAGCGGCATCGCTGTTCCACGCGGGCAGCCACGGCAGCACCTTCGGCGGAAATCCGCTCGCGGCCCGCGCTGCACTCGCCGTGATCGCGACATTGAAGCAGCAGAAACTCGATCAACGGGCTGCGATCCTCGGCGATCGCATCATTGCCCGGCTCAAGGAAGGATTTCAGTCACGGACAGAGGTAAGATCCGTGCGTGGTCGTGGGCTCATGATCGGGATTGATCTGGACCGGCCCTGCAGGGTCCTGATGGAGATCGCGCTTGGGCATGGTCTTCTGATCAATGTGACTGCGGAGCGCACCGTCCGCCTGTTGCCACCGCTCATCCTGACCAATAAGGAGGCGGACGAGATTGTCGAACGCCTGCTTGTCTCAGTCGCGGATTTCCTGAAGACATGACGCGGCACTTTCTAACGCTGCGTGACTGCTCAGGTGACGAGCTTGAACGAATTATCGCCCGCGCAATCGCGCTCAAGAAGCTACGGGCCGAGGGCAGGCAGTATGCCCCACTTCAACACCGCACTCTTGCGCTCATATTCGACAAGTCATCGACGCGGACACGGGTGTCCTTTGAGGCCGGGATGACCCAGCTTGGCGGAGTGGCAATGTTCCTGTCGCCAAACGACCTCCAGCTTGGTCGCGGCGAACCGATCGAGGATACGGCGCGGGTCATCTCGCGCATGGTGGACGTGGTCGCGATCCGCACGCACGAGCATTCGAAGGTGGAACGCTTTGCCACGCACTCCACGGTGCCAGTCATCAATGCGCTGACTGACCGGCATCACCCATGCCAATTGTTGGCAGATATACAGACCTATGTCGAGCGGCGCGGCTCAATCAGAGGTCGTGTCGCCGCGTGGGTGGGGGATGGAAACAATGTCTGCCATTCGTGGATCGACGCCGCTGCGCTATTCGGGTTCACATTGCGCATTGCAACACCGGACGGCTATGCGCCGGACCAGAATATTGTCGAGCGCGCTGCCGGACACGTTGAGCGCGCAGCCTCATTCGACGAGGCGATTACCGGCGCAGATATCGTGATCACGGATACTTGGGCGAGCATGGGGCAGGAACAAGAGAAGAACCAGCGGATCAGGGTCTTCGAGCCGTTCCGTGTTGACAGCCGCGCCATGCGCCTCGCGACACCTGGTGCACTGTTCATGCACTGTCTCCCCGCTTACCGGGGCATGGAGGTGACGACTGATGTGATCGACGGCCCCCAGAGCGTGGTCTGGGACGAGGCCGAGAACCGCCTGCACGCGCAAAAGGCGTTACTCGAGTTTCTGCTGGCCCCAACACTGAACGGCTGATACCAGCCCAGCCAGATCTGTCAGTGATATTAACGCGGATAATAGTAACCGGCACAGCGGCGGCAGTATCGCTGTACGTCTTGGATGAACCCCATAGTCTCGTTCCAGGCCAACCGCTTGGCAGTGTTTCCGGGGCTCGCGCTCGCGAAATCCGTAAGCGTCACCTGTCCTGGGTAGAAATGTACATAGAGTGGTTTTCCAGCCTTGCGCATGGCCGTCTCAAATGACCTCAGGGCCGCAGTATCCTGGGGCTTGCTGAAAAAGATCGCAAGGATGGCGCCCCTCAAGCGAACGAGGCTGTGCGGATCGAGGACCGGATCCTGCGAGTCATGGTATATGATAGTAGCGCTTACCAGAGCTGGGTCGGCTAGCGCCATCATCAATGCCTCGTGGCCACCAAAATGCCCCCAGCCGACGGTGATCAGTTTGCGCCCAGGCGCTTTGAGCAGTTTCAGCACCACTCTTGACTCGGCCTGGCGGACCGTGTGGTCGAACCTCTTGGCCGCCCTGCGGGCGCGCCGTCTGGACTCGAACACCCTGCCGTCATATGGATCGATCACGGCAACGCGATAGCCATCGTCCGCCAGTCGGTTGACCCAACGGTGGATGGCAGGCGTAAAGCCGCGGCGGCTCGGAGAGAGCAAAATGCCGGTAGCGGCCGATGCGGGCCCGGCCCGGTAGATCGTGAAGGGCGGCGAATGTGCCGACTTCAGACTGACCATCTGGCCTTCGGTAGCGGCAAGCACCTTGCCGGGTAACGAGAGAGACACGAGAGTGATCAAACAGAGAAACACTTTCCTGACCATGGGGGTGGATCCTGATACCGGTAGCACGTAACGACGTGGATTTTTTATATTATGAACCAGCGCTCTGATCGATCAAGTACCATCGGAGGTCCTCATGGATAAAACCCTGCTGCATCTGCTCATTATCGGCGAAGCGGCTGAGGATGGCGAGGCCCAGACCCGGATGTTCCGCCAATCCCGCTATTTGCTGAAAGCACAGCGAGTGGCGGACAAGTCTGGGCTTCAGAGCGCGCTTGCCAAGGGTTCCTGGGATGTTCTCGTGGCACGAAACAATCTGCCACATCTCGGCGTGGACATGGCGCTCGAGGTCCTCAGGAAAACGGGTCACGACATCCCCTTCATCGTCTTCGCTGACCACATGGACGGCAATGAAGCTGTCCGCCTGCTGAATCTCGGCGTACACGACGTGGTCCCCACGGCCGAACCAGCCAGGTTGCTTGCCGTCGTCTCACGTGAGCTCGCGGCTGCAGAGATGAGACGCGCCGCACAGGCAAACGAACGCGGCCGCAACGAGCTCGAACTGAAACTCAAGATCCTGTCGGACAGCGTGGCCGACGCCATCTGCTACAGCCAGGACGGGATGCATATCGAGACCAATAGTTCCTACCTCAGGCTGTTCGGATACGGCGCGCTGGAAGAACTCGAAGGTATCCCGGTGCTCAACCTCGTTGCTGCAGCCGACCAGGCCCGGATCAAGGAATGCTTTCGTCGGGCCTCGCGTGGCGAGGACGCGCCGCAGACCTTCACCGGTGTGCGCAAAGACGGATCGACGTTCCTAGCAGAGATGCGAATCAGGACCATACAGGTTCGCGGCGAACCGTGTCAGCAGATCGCTGTCTACGATCACCCTGCCCAGCCCGTGACAGAACCCATGGTTGTGCAGGACCGGGACCCGCTGACGAATCTCCTGACCCGGGAAGGGTTCCTTGCAGCGGCTGCGAAAGCTGACAAAGGTGCTTCTCTCCTTTACCTTAACGTACGTGACCTCCGCAGTCTCAACCAGCGCTCCGGCAGCGCCGCTGGCGACGAGGTCTTGAGACGTATCGCCCGAATCCTGTCAAAACCAGAGTCTGCCGTCGCTGCACGTGTCGGGGGCGGCGAGTTTGCCCTCGTTCTGAACGATGGCGAGGTGAAAAAACTGCTCAAGGCAGTGCAGGCAGAGGCAGGAGTTCCGCTTGATGGCATGGCGCTGACCCGCGAACCCGATGAAACACCCGACCAGTGGCTTGGCCGAGCTGAATGTCGGCGCACCCTGGATGTACCCCCGGATGCGCGCAAGACCGCGACGACGACACCAATGATCGATGCGGAGCGCGTCAGGATCCTGTACCAGCCCATTGTGCCGCTACATGGGGATCCCCTGGACCAGTATGACGTCGTACTGAAGGTCGACGATGTGGTGGTCGAGGACGCCGCACGAATCCCTGCCGCGGTGGACCAGCGGGTGCTCGCCACAGTCATGAAGGCCATTTTGGCAGTAGGCCACGATGGGCGGAAGACACGATTTTTCGTGCGACCAGGCGTCGAGCTCATGTCCAACCAGGAAACGGTCGCACGCTTGCGTCAAACGCTTGGGTGCGATCCCAAAGTGGTTGTGTTTGAGATTTCCGAATCGATCCTCGCCCGGTTTCCCGAAGAAACATCAGCATTTATTCGGACCCTCAGGCGTCAGGAATTCTCGGTCGCCATCGACGGATTCGGAAACAGCGTGGGCAACATCAAGATGCTTTCACAGCAAGGGGTGGATTTCGCAAAGACAGACCCAACGCTCGTACACAATATAACCCCAGACAGCCTAAATCATATGATCCTGGGTCAGATAATCGCCGTGGCGAAAAAGCTGAACAAACAGACTATCGTGACTGGCGTCGAGGGGGCTGATGCCCTGTCGCTCCTTTGGCAGAGCGAGGTCGACTATGTGCAGGGGTTCTTTCAGGAGCCCCAGGACGAGCCGAATTACGACTTTGGCGGTGAGGTCGTGTCGACCGACGTCTCGCACAGCTGGCGCCCCGCCTAAGGCGTCTCCGTTAACACAAGACACAGGGTACGACCATGTCCGCACAATTTATTTACACGATGCATCGGGTAAGCAAAACCGTGCCACCACAGCGCGAGATCCTGCGGGACATATCGCTGTCATTCTTCCCTGGCGCGAAGATCGGTGTCCTCGGGCTAAACGGATCAGGCAAATCGAGCCTGCTGCGGATCATGGCGGGGGTCGACCAGGACTACAACGGGGAGGCACGGGCCGCCCCGGGCATCCGGGTTGGCTATCTGCCGCAGGAACCACAGCTCAATCAGTCCAAGGACGTGCGTGGTAATGTCGAAGAAGCCGTCCTTCCGGTGCGGCGGCTGCTCGATCGGTTCAATGAGATCGTGACCAGGTTCGGCGAACCCATGAGCGATGAGGATATGAACCGACTCATTGAGGAACAGTCTGCTGTGCAGGAACAGATCGACGCGGTCGACGCCTGGAGTCTCGAGCGAAAACTTGAGATCGCGGCAGATGCCCTGCGACTGCCCCCATGGGATGCCGACGTGTCAGTGCTTTCGGGAGGAGAGCGTCGCCGCGTGGCGCTGTGTCGCTTGTTGCTTGGGGATTACGACATGCTGCTTCTCGACGAGCCGACAAACCATCTCGATGCTGAGTCCGTAGCGTGGCTTGAGCGCTTCCTGAGAGACTACCGGGGAACCGTTGTAGCAGTGACGCACGATCGGTATTTTCTGGACAACGTGGCTGGATGGATTCTAGAGCTCGACCGCGGGCATGGGATCCCGTGGCAAGGAAATTATTCGTCATGGCTCGAACAGAAGGAGCGCCGCCTGGCAGTTGAGGAGAAACAGGAGACGGCGAGACAGCGCGCAATGAAGGCAGAGCTCGAATGGGTACGGTCCTCACCCAAGGGCCGACATGCCAAGAGCAAGGCGCGTCTCGCGGCCTACGAGGAACTCGCGTCTCAGGAAACACAGGAGCGCAACGAAACCCGGGAGATCTTCATCCCTGCGGGACCACGACTCGGAGATCTCGTGGTCGAGGCACAAAATGTCGTCAAGGGATTCGGGGACCGCGTTCTGATCGACGGGCTAAACTTCAATCTGCCAAGGGGCGGGATCGTAGGGGTTATCGGACCAAATGGGGCCGGGAAAACGACCCTCTTTCGCATGATCGCCGGCCTTGATGAGCCGACTTCGGGAACGGTCCGGCGCGGAGAGACCGTGGAGATTGCCTATGTCGATCAGTCGCGCGACCAGCTCGACGGCAGCAAAACCGTATGGCAGGAGATCTCGGGCGGACAGGACAACATCATGCTTGGCAAACGTGAGGTGCCATCGCGCGCCTACGCAAGCAGGTTCAATTTCAGAGGTGCGGATCAGCAGAAATTTGTGAAGGATCTATCCGGTGGTGAACGTAATCGGATCCACCTCGCCAGGGTTCTCAAACATGGTGCGAACGTGCTATTGCTGGATGAACCGACAAACGACCTCGATGTGGATACCCTGAGAGCGCTCGAGGATGCATTGCTGGGATTCGCGGGATGCGCGGTCATCATCTCCCATGACCGTTGGTTCCTCGACCGCATCGCGACCCATATCATGGCGTTCGAAGGTGAAGGGCGGGTAGTCTTCTTTGAGGGCAATTATGCGGACTACGAGGTGGACCGGCGTCGGCGCATGGGTACCGATGCCGACCAGCCTACCCGCATAAAATACAAGAAACTCGCCTGACCATGGCGTCGTTATGGCACACCAAGCCTGGTGCTTGGAACCGGCCAAGGACGACGCAAGGGTGCGACGGTGGTGCTTTTCTGTAGCTTCCCGGCCATGCCATCTATTGCCTCCGGGGCCTCTGCCCGTTCTGATAAACTCTGACCATGCGCCCCTTGCTACCCTCTCTTGAGGAACGAAAACATGGCAGACTGGCTGCGATCAAGCCCATCTGGCCGTATCTCATCGAATTTCGCGGCCGCATCGCGATCGCGTTTACGTCTCTGATCCTAGCCAAGCTCGCGAACGTCAGTATCCCCCTGATCCTCCGCCAGATCGTTAACTCGCTCACAGGTGGCTCGAAGGTCCTGGCGCTTCCTCTCACGCTACTCATCGCCTATGGCGCCCTTCGTCTGCTCAACTCCGTATTCTCCGAACTCCGGGATGCCGTGTTCGCGAAGGTGAGCCAGCATGCGGTCCGAAGGGCGGCACTCGAAGTCTTCGCGCACCTTCACAAGTTGTCTCTGCGTTTCCATCTTGAGCGCCAGACGGGAGGCGTCTCCCGGGACATAGAACGCGGCAGCCGCGGTATCAGCTTTCTGCTTAACTTCATGCTATTCAATATACTTCCGACGTTGGTCGAGATCATCCTCGTCGCCGTAATTCTGTTACTGAGGTACAGCATCTGGTTCGCGGTCGTTACATTCACCACACTGGCCGCGTATATCCTGTTCACCCTGGTGCTCACGGAATGGCGTATGATTTTTCGCCGAACGATGAACGACCACGATTCCAAGGCAAATACGCGTGCGGTCGATAGCCTCATAAATTACGAGACAGTCAAATATTTCGGCAACGAACATCAGGAGATCACCCAGTACGACCATCACCTGCAAGAGTGGGAGCAGGCCTCGGTACGAAACCAGGTGTCACTTGCACTACTGAATGTGGGACAGGGAACGATCATTGCGGTAGGCGTGACCATACTGATGGTGATGGCGGCCGATGGCGTCGTACGCGGCACCATGACGATCGGCGATCTGGTTCTGGTCAACGCCTATCTCATACAGCTTTACTCGCCTCTGCACTTCCTCGGATTCGTATACCGCGAGATCAGGAATTCCCTGACTGACATGGAACGCATGTTCCGGCTTCTGGACAGCGCGCCTGAGATTCATGATCGCCCAGGGGCAAAACCCATTGCCATTTCCGGGGGGGCACTCCGCTTCGAACATGTCGATTTTCACTATCAGACAGACCGCCAGATCCTCTTTGATCTGGACTTTTCAGTGGCGCCTGGCGCAAAGGTGGCGATCGTCGGTCGGAGTGGCTCCGGAAAGTCGACCGTAGGTCGACTGCTTTTCCGGTTCTATGACGTGACCGCGGGCCGGATCCTGATTGACGGGCAGGATGTGCGCGACGTCACGCAGCGCAGCCTGCGCTCGGCCATAGGCATCGTTCCTCAGGACACGGTCCTTTTCAATGACACGGTGTATCACAATATCGCGTACGGGCGGTCGGACGCATCCCGGGACGAGGTGGTGGCCGCGGCCAAACACGCGCATATCCACGATTTCCTCTCTTCCCTGCCGCTTGGCTACGATACGCTCGTCGGCGAGCGTGGGCTCAAACTTTCCGGTGGGGAAAAACAGCGCGTCGCGATTGCGCGGACCCTGCTCAAGCGCCCGCACATACTGGTTTTTGATGAGGCGACCTCCGCCCTCGATTCCGAATCCGAAAAATCGATACAGGACGCACTGCGGGAGATCGCGCTGAACCATACGACCCTGGTCATTGCGCACCGGCTGTCAACTATCGTTGATGCAGACCTGATTCTCGTGATGGATTTCGGGAGAATCGTCGAGCGCGGATCGCATCTGGAATTGCTGGCGCGCGACGGCATATACGCCCGGCTCTGGGCGATGCAGCAGCGTGAGCAGGATTCCGGGCGCTTTTCAGAGGCGCTAGCACTCTAGACTGAAATTCACGGACCTGCGGAGCGGATTTCATCAGCGATTCAATCGGATGGATTGAATATGCAGTTCCGCTGCCGGCCTACACGGGCCGGGGTCTCGATCAGTTCGAGGGTCCGCCTTTGGGGTAAGCGACAGCGCAAAGCGGTGCGCGGGAAATTATGTCTGTCCGGGTGTCCGCCAGGCCGCCACCGCGCGTCTTGATAGACACACGAGCGGGGCAAGACGGCAAGCACACCGAGCGCGCGCTCCGCTCTTTTGGCCCCATCGCGCACGGCCTTGTGCCTCGGCCGTCATCCTGAAAGGCCCGTAGCAGCATGCGCGACACCGGCACCCTAGGTTGGGTTTCTGGGGCGTGGGAGTTTTTCTCTAGGTGAGGACCCGACGGGTTCCGGGTGGATACTGTGACGCGTCAGGGCCGGTAGCCATGCCAGACCGATACCGATGACTCCCAAGCCTAATACTGCTGCATAGCCCAGAGTGGCAGCCAAGGGGCCACCTGCCAGTGTCCCGGAAATCGTGGCGATGGCCGTGGACGCATTAAACAAACCAATAGCCTCTCCTTCACTCAACGGGCTCAGACGCCCAGCCAAAGCGGTGCCACTGACACTCAGAGCCGGCCACGCTAACACGATGCATGCAAAACCGAAGAGGGCAATCGCGGTTTTTCCTGGAAGTGGCAAGAAATACAGGACAAACAGTGTCACAAAACCCGCCCAACGTAACACCAGGTTCCAGCGATACACCCGGTCCGAGCCCCAGCGCGAACACCAGCGACTGGCCTGGACGTACAGAACAATGCCCACACCTGCGGCGATCGCGTAGGTCAATGCCGTAAGGCTCGCCGGCAGGCCATAACTTTGTTGCAGCAAAATGGGGAAGTAGGCGAAGAATGCCGCAACTCCAAATGACAAGGAAAACCAGGAAACAAGGAAGCGTCCAAACGCCGTCGGTAAGAGGCGTGGCAACTGTCGCAGGCCGGCTAAGTTAAGGTGATGGGAGTGATGCAGAAACCCTCTACCAAGAAATTCGGTGTAGCCAAAGGCCGCCAAAGACCGAAAATCAAGATCCTGAAGCGTCTCGCGCAACTGAAAAGGATGGGTGGTACGTTTCACCGGTAAGCCAATGCCGCCGACAAAAAGAGCCGCAAACATCAGGCCACCGGCGACCCACAGTCCCATGGTGAGGGCACCAGTCAACGCCCCGGCAATCAGAAGACCCACTACGAGCCCAAAACCGTTGAAGCTTTGCAACCAGCCAATACGGGGTTCCCATTCCTCGCGAGGTGCAAAATCAAATATGAACAGGCTGGCAACCGTACTGGCCGCTGCGGTACCCAGTCCGGTAAGAAATGCCAGCAGGCACCAGACACTGATACCGGACGCCATGGGTAAAACAACAATACTGCACGCCGCCACGAAAAACCCGCCAAGGAATATAAAACGATAGTCTCTGCGTCGCTCTGTAAGTTTGCCCCATATGGGAGAAGTCAGGAGCCCGAGATTATAAGCACCAAATACATAAGCGATGAGACTGGGACGATGAGAAACCGCTACGATCATAAGCGGGACAAGGAGAGAGAAAATTCCAGCGGTAGCGGCCCCAAGAAGGAGGTAAGCGATATACCAGGGTGCTATGTAGCGCTTAGGCATCCGCCATGCGCGATGGAGTAGCGCCAAACGCAGGGGAGTATGAGATTCAGGCATGAAATGTCCTCCTTGCAAGCGTGCCCGCCCCTCGCGGTGCGCGACTGGACACCCCGGTCGTGCTCACACACTCAGTCGGTGCAACCTTCCCGGGTCTCACTCCGATCGCCCGCACCATCTCCGCATGCTACGCGCTAATGCCTCGCCCTCTCTAGTCGGCAGCGCTTTTTATGTAATTTTTTCTTTCTGACTCAGCGCGATAGGATTTGTTCCTCGCAGATCACGGGTGCTAGTGCCGGGAGACACCCGCCGAGCGCCGTGCGCTCCAAGGTCGGGGACCGTCAGATCCTATGCTTGTCACAAAAATCGAGACCTCATGATCGCGCTTGATGAGGGGCGCCTAGCGACCTCGACCAATAGTGTTACCGCCCGCCGTTCTACACAGACAATGGTGGCAGGTCCGCTGTGGGTCTATAGCTTTGCGCCCCAGCGACTGGTCACTGATCTCTAAAAAGGATCACCGGTCGTGAGAGGAAAATTCGTCGGGCAGACGTTGTTTCGGGGCAGGCGCTTATCGTGGTAACGGATCTCGCCGAAATAGCAGTCACGGCAAGTATACCCGTTACTCAACACCCATATCGCGACCAAACACAACCACCAGAAAGAGGCTATTGGGTTTTCGGACATCCCGTGCTCTTACTGTCAGCCTATATGATAGATCAGGTTGAGTGTGGTGAAGGTTGTAGTCTTGGCATAATGGACCAAGGCGGTCGAAGGGAGGCTCGTATAATGGATC
>JAJYDT010000084.1:0-6736 GCA_021777335.1 Pseudomonadota bacterium
TGCGACGGGCATAGCCGGAAGCCGCGCGCCCTGCTTCCTGCCTGACCCGCGCCTGGGCCCGCTGGAACTGTTGATGTTCGGTCCAGAGACTGCCGGCCAGCAGCATCCCTACCGGCAGAGTCAGCAGCAGAAGTCGCCAGGCGCGCTCCTTAAGGACTGGATGCGGCCATTTCATGAGGCCGGAAGCTGCTGTATGAGAGGTTTATCCCGTCCACACGGAGACCAACGAATGTTCCGTTGGTCGTGGACTTTTTTGGTTGGGCACCCCTTGTGAAAGCCATGCCGATGCCTGCATCTTGATTGCGCAGATCGTCGGCGTCCGGCTCCAGGCCATTTGCCCCGCGCCGGAATGAGTCGCGGTCTGCTCCTGTATTGATCAACGAAACGCGCGGCTTCGCTCGATCGGGGCGCCCGGTACCCGTCGATGTCCAGACAGAATCGTCTGTCGGGCTGATTGAGCAAGCGTTTCATGAACCCTCCGAAAATTGGTCGCATTGAACCGGACGCGCGACTCCCTGGGAACGTCTGTTCTTGTCTCAGCCATCGCCCAGATCAAATTGTAGCCCAAGCGATGGCTGGCCCGACCTGTGCGAATGATGCCGATTTCCAGCCTCGATTCGTCTTTAGCCGTGCAGCGGGTTTCTGCAGACTTAAATATGTCCCAGTGATGAACGCAGCGCCCACGGTGACGAGCGATACTTTGCTATGCAAAATCCGGGCCGGACCAGAATTGCTACGACAGGATGTGTCCAGAGATAAAACGGCCAATTCAATTGACAGGGCATCTTAAACAATAATGCTGCGTTCAACAGGCCGCGCCGCCCTCGGGGTAGCTCCCAACGCCAGGGTTGCCGTGCGCCCAATCCGCCATCGCGGTGGCGCATCGATTTGTTTGCCGTCATCGGGCTTGCGTCACATGTGCGTGTCGCATCGGCCTGAAATGATCGGCATGCATCGTCTGATGCGACTTGTCGGTGTAGTACTCACTGCGCTGACCGCTCGGATTTGCTGGCGGTGAGTGGTTTCCGGGTGCCTGAAATCACGACGTGATTATGCACTGTTTCAGCGAAATGATCAGTAATTCCGCCCCAGTCTCACCCAGCGGTTGCCTGCAACCCCGGAAAGCTTCCGTACGATTCGCCGGTCGGATAACCGTACGATTACTACAGTCTTGAGATTTTAGACGGTAACCAGTGGGTTCATGCTGTGGTCGAGAACTGACAGGCGGTTCAGTTTGTTCACGTTGGCATGCGGGTTTGGGTACGCGGCCACTTCGCCCAGGTAGCGCGGGCGGTTGCCAATTGCATCAAGCCGGCAGAGGCCTGTGGCAGGCGCATGTAATTGAAGCGAGAGTAGACTTCCGGTGCCTTGAGGCGAGTGACCGTGTCGGATGCTAGGTCCGGGACACTCTTGATGCCGGTCTTCTGTCGGCCGAAAACAGTTTCGCGTTGGTCCAGAGCAAGTCTCCCGAGTGTGCCACGGGCAGTGTGCGAACTAATTTTCCGGACGACACGTCAATTTCGGTCAGTTGCGCACTTGCATTACTGCCAATGAAAGCGAGGTTCGTTTCGGGTTCGAAGGCGATGGCATTTTCGCCGACCGGCAAGGTAAAAAGGCGGGTCTGCTCCGGAATCCGATAAGCGGTTGTCTCCTCTGCGGACAGGACCGGCAATATCTTCTTATGGTCCGGTGAGACCGCGGCGACGCACCTGCCGCGGGTCCTGGCGAAGCTACCCCCGGAAGCGAACGTCCGGCTGTTGAAAATGTAGGTGTGACCCCTCCCCAGGGTGGGCACGCAGATCGCGTGCCGCCCCGTCATACGCCACGAAGAAACTGTTGCCTCACAGTGGCTTCTGCCTGGCGTACCGGACTGTTCGTGTCCTATCAGGTCCTGCACGTCAGGTTTCGAGGCGCCCGCTCCCTGCGCCGTCAGGCGAAGCGAAAAATGCACCGACAACCCATGATTGCCCGTGTATTGCCGCCGGACTGGCTAAAGTCGAGGTGATTCCGGAAAACATGCCGAGCTAAAACAGGCCAGCAACCGGCACCGCTCGGGCAAGAAATCGCGTCAGGCGGGTTTCTGACCATGAATGATCGTTCGTAAGTGCCAACGGCATACTGGATCTCCATGACTGTTCGTGAAAATCATGAGGCCGGCGGTCGCTGCCTAAGTACAAGCCCGGAGCTTCTGTCACGATCCTTTTTAGAAGCCGCTAAAGTCTGCTGGTTGCGGGCGGACAGTGAGCTGGCGTCCTTGCCGCACCGCATGACGGAGCCGGACAGCAAGATCAGAAAGGAAGTCGTGGAACATCATGGCCAGTTTTGATTGCCGGCAAGAACCACCTCACCGCACCGAAGCCGGTGTTCACTATGTTGCTGAGGTTTAGACGGATTCCCATCTGTGCCATTGATTACAGACAGGCATGTGCCTCGTAGAGTAAGAATGACCGAGGGGATAAAAATTACGAATGCTACCCCCTCTTTGTCCGAAGGATAGAGCGTCACCATCACCACTTTTACGAGGAGAAGAAATGGCAAGTCTTTCCGCAGACAGATTGTGCAGTACCCCCGCCGTTGCCGCGGCAATTACAACATTGGCGACGGGTGCCATGATGCTGGTCACCCGCGATGCGGGTGCTGCCACCATGGCTGTGCATGCGACCGCCGCCCACGCGACCACGGTCAGCCATGAGTTGGGGGTAATCGCCAGTGAACTGAAGCCCGCAAAGCCGGTGTACGCTACGTCGGTTGGCAAGTGGATCGCGCCTTTGATGTATATCGGCTCGTTTGCACTGCTGGCGAACGGACTGATGCACCTGGATCCGGCGCGCAAAAAGGCGAATGAAATAGGTGTCGGCATCATCACGGTTACGGCAGGCGTGATGTGGTGGCCGTTCCTGATCGCTATGATCGTGTCCCAGGGGTTGGGACCACTCACCAACTTCGTGACCGGACTGGCGGGGATGTATTCATTTTTCTTCATCGCTCTCGGTTTGACGCAGATCTTCAAAATACCGAAGAAGCAACTGGGCGCAGTGGCCATCTTCATCGGCTGGCTGACGGCGGCCTATGCCTGGTACTTCCTGAAGACACCCGCGCCGGGCGGTGGGACCTGGATCTATCATTTCACGATTGCGCTGGTGTGGTTCATCGCGATGAACCTGGCGGGCCTATTCATGCAGGGTCGCATGAACGAAAAGCTGCTGGGGTGGGTGGTAACGTTTGCCGCGATCTACACTTTTGCGGTGCCGGCGCTGTTGTGGTCGATGCCGGCCGGCCACCAGGGTCCGTTCTGAAGTTTCCATAAGAACTCAACGAAGAGAGGAGATCGTCATGGTACCGTGGCCGCTTGTGATCATCGCAATCATTGGTTGGGTGTTTGCCCTCGGAGTCTGGATGTCCGCGTCCGAAAGCTAGCTCCAGAGCTGCGTTTTTACGGGCAAGTTCCGCGCATCGCGCTGTGATGTCCCCGCGGATCCTTCGCAGCTGTCGCGAAGGATCCGCGGGGCATCCGCGTGCCTGGCGTCTCAACGTCGGGGCCCGACAATGCCTTCGTCCGGCATTTCGAAATCTTGCATTCCGGGTATGTCCATGATTCCCCGTTCGACCGTCTTGCGGCGGGAGAATCGGGGAACGTTGAGGCGATCTTGCGGAAGCCAGCCTGTGCGCAGCGGTGGGTCGGGCCGCGTACGCATCGACGGCGCATGTTCCGGAGACGTGCGGCGTTGAAGCCACCGGTACGGCACAGGACATGGAAGCCGGTATGTACAGCAGCTGCATACGTTCGCAGGGCGGGCGAGGGCGGTGTTCGACGGGGCGGCGTGGGCAGCGGTTCGTTCCCTGTGTGCCTGTTTCGCAGCTGCATCGGGAGCGCCCCGGAGGAACCGTTGGTCCTGTTGGCCACTTATTACCGGGACAGCCTGGCGAAGTGAGCACGTCTGCTGATGGAGTCGCGCGTTCCGAGATGCACGGACACACGGCAGCCGCTAACGTACCGTCGATTTTTTTCGTCCCAATCGGTCCGGTCAGTATCGGAGGCAAACGGTGGCGTCCGGCAGAAATCGTCGGTAGCGACAGTTTTTCGGTGACTCCGCAGCCGAGTGCCGGCATCGTGTTTCTATGGGCAACTCAATCGGGTCGGCGTCCGCCGCAGTTCACGCAGTCCCTATGCATACCAGGAACCTTGTGGTGGTATCGAAATTCGCCTGGAGTGCCGCAGATCGCGTCTGGAAAGACCGCTGGTTCCGGCCGGTCACCGGGCTCATCGCGTGCGCTAGGTTCCGGATCTGGATAGAGGCAGCGACGCAACGATCGTGGAAGGGGGGTGTCCTGTACCGATCGGCGCATTGAATGCCCGTTGATTTTTCCGCGCGCCACGCGCGCAGACTTCGTTGCTGTCGCAATTGCTGCCGTGGGCTTTCGTGGTGCGCCACGAGCCATGACGTTTCCGCAGGAGTGCTCGTCGGTCCGTTGAACGTCGGTGGCTATGCGAATCCCGTTGCTGCATTGCCTGCGAACGTCCCCGACAGCGTAGCTCTTGACGGGTTGAGTCTTCTGGATTCGGGTCATGGCAGTCGCAATGCGAACCAGTTACTCAACGCGGAGATCGGTCACTCGGCGATCGTCTCTGAACAAAGTGACCGGAGTACTGGCGTGATACAGATCGGATGTCTCTACAATGAGTTCCGGATAGCGCCTGTGCGGACATTGCATGCAGGAAAGATTCTTACCACGGTCGACGAATGGAACTCGATCCATGTCGCGCCCGTCGTGGCGAGAAAAGGGCTGATCAGATTGGTCTATCGATTTGGCATAGCAACAGCATGGAATCTCAAGTGTATGGCCGCAAGTGGGGTGCCCGTCGGCACGCAGACCGGTCTTTATGCCGCTTGGGCGGCACCGGTCTGAAGTGCGCATGGGCCGCATCGTTGCATGGATGTCACTGTGGATCGTGCTGGCCGGCGTCTGTTCGGCCAATAGTGACGGCATTCTGGTGATCGTCAACCCCATGGTTCCAGTCGCGGTGGTTTATCGCAACGAGCTGCGTGCGATCTACCTGATGCAGGAAAGGCTATGGCCCGACGGCACGCCGATCGTGCCGGTAAATCGGGATGCTGAAAGCGCATTGCGGATCCGATTTTCGCAACGCGCTCTGGGCGCTCCGCCTACGGCGTTTGCCGAGTACTGGGCGCGTCTGCACTTCCAGGGCTGGGAACCACCGCTTGTACTGGGATCCGACCGTGACATGGTGGCCTTTGTGGCCCGCGTTCCCGGCGCCATCGGGTACGTCGCCGCGGGCACGCCATTGCATGGGGTAAGAATCGCGGGGCGCCTGGAATGACGCGAGCCAATTTTTTCCGGCGGTCGATCGCGACCAGGATGTTCGCACTGCTTGCAGGCATATTTTTTATCACCTATTTCAGCATTTCGGCAATCGTCCTGACGAGCGTCAGCAATCATCTGCGGAGCGCAGCTGTCCGCACGCACGTCGACGATGTCCGGCTGCAGCTGGGTGGCGTTGAACAGCTGTTTGCGCAGCAGGCCACTGATGTTAGTGCGTGGGCCAGGCTCGATGTGATGAGCGACCTCGAGACGAACGATATCGACGGGCGCATTGCGCATGCCCTGCGGCAAATGAGCCATGACTATGCGATTCCCGGCGCTCTTTATGCTTTCAACCAGTCTGGACAACTCGTTGCGGCGAGTGCCAACGTCCCGCATCCGCGCCTGGGCTTGCCAAGCCACTGGAAGCCCAGTTCGTCCGGGCATGTCCGCTTCATCGACAAGGCCGTTGATCCCTATGCCGGTGATGAGGTTGTTGCGTTCAGTGCTGCGGTCTTTGCCGCCTATCCACCGCGACCCAGGATCGGCACCCTCGTCCTCGCCTATCGCTGGTCGGCGATCGCGACGATTCTGTCCTCGGCCAATGTTCGCCTGCTGGTTGCGCGCCCGGATGGCGAGTCGATATTTTCCGAAGTCGGCAATCTGCCGCCGCAGGTCGTCCGCCAGGCTTTTGCCCGTACCCGCCTGACGGCAGACGGGCGAACCTACGACGTCAGCCGGGTGGCTCCTGTTGTGGGCGTGTTTCCGCTGCGATGGAAAGTGCTTGTCGTCCCGTCCGGTGCTGATGTCACAGCGTCCGTTCGCCGTGCGCTGGAGAAAATAGCCGTCTGGGGCATTGTACTCGCGATCCCCATGGCGCTGTTGATCGTACTCGCAACCCGGCGGTTCATCGCGCCCATTCGGTGTCTCACGGCGGCGGCTATCGATATCAGCCATTCATCGGACACTTCCCGGCGGGTCGTAGTCGACCGCGCCGATGAGATCGGCGCGTTGCAGAGGGCGTTCAACTTGATGACCGCGCGGCTTCAAGAGACGCTCGACGAGCGGAGGCAGGCTGCGGTATCCGTGTCAGAGCTTAACGAGTCACTGCAGAAGCTCGCCATGACTGACGCCCTGACAGGATTGGCGAATCGTCGCGCTGCGGAAACGCGCCTGAAGGAGGAATTTGCCGCGGCGCGGCGCGCAAACGCATCATTTTCGCTCGCGATCTTCGATCTTGATCATTTCAAGTCCGTTAACGACCGCTACGGGCATGATGCCGGTGACCATGTGCTGCAGCATTGCGCAACTGTGCTGCGAGACGCTCTTCGTGCCGGGGATTGGGCGGCGCGTTGGGGTGGCGAGGAGTTTCTGCTGGTCTTTCGCGATGCGGACCAGTCGGAAGCCAGCATTG
>JAJYDT010000084.1:6746-7463 GCA_021777335.1 Pseudomonadota bacterium
GTGGCAGAGCGGGTCGGTCAGGCGCTGCGCGCGGCGATCGTCGACATCAACGGTTTCCCGCTGACTGTTCGCGCAAGCGGCGGGATCAGCACCTTGCGTGAGGCGACACGCGATCTCGCCCAAATGCTTTCGGAAGCCGACCACTGCCTGTACGCGGCCAAAAGGCGTGGGCGCGACTGCGTGGTGCATGCCGGGCAGATCACCCGCGACTTAGCGTGGAAGACAAAAGAGCTTCAGGAGGCCCTGCAGGAAGACCGCGTGGTTCCGGCCTATCAGGTGATCGTCGATCTCGCGACCAGCCGTCCCGTGGCCGAAGAGGTTCTGGCGCGGGTTGCCCTGCCGGGCGGACGGTTCGCGACAGCGGGTGAATTCATCGAGGCAGCAGAAGACATAAACCTCGCCCATTGGGTGGACGCAGTGATTGCGCGACAGGCCATTGCCCGATGCGCCGGATTTGTCGACGGATTGTCCGAGACATCGCGGCGTGCATATTTCCTGAACCTGTCGCCGCAGTTCCTCGCCCAAAAGCAGCTCCTGATGGAGTTGCTTCAGGATATCAAGTCCGCTTTCCCGGTGTGCGCGCAAACGGGCGTCGGCGGTGCGAGCCCCATCGTACTCGAAATCACCAAGCGTCGGGCGCCTTCGGATATCCGTCGCCTGTGCGAAGAGCTCCAGCCACTTCTCGAATTCGGATGCCGAATCGCCATTGACGATTTC
>JAJYDT010000084.1:7473-7817 GCA_021777335.1 Pseudomonadota bacterium
GCTGCCGGTGAGTTTTATCAAGATCGAAGGATGGATGGTGCGCAGCCTCAGCACCAATAAGAACATGCGACGCATCATGGAGAACATTGCAGTGCTTGCGAATGGTCTCGGCATCATTACGGTCGCCGAATCGGTGGAGGACGTGACGACGGCCCGACTGTTGCAGGAGATCGGCATTGCCTGGGGGCAGGGGTATTATTTCGGGAAACCGCAGTGTGACATCAGCAGCAGCCGCCTTGCGCGGACCGATATGCGCTGACCGGCGTGCTGACCGCCGGCGGGTGCGCCAGTCCTGACGGAGTAGTCCGTCCCTATCTGTTTCAGTCGCGCGCGGCGATGGTGGC
>JAJYDT010000021.1 GCA_021777335.1 Pseudomonadota bacterium
CGGTGCGTGGCTGTCTGTCCGGTCGACTGCATCCCCATTAATCCGGACGTCCCGGAGTCTTTGGAGGCACTGCAGGACAAATATCGGCGGCTGATGAAGGCGGATGCCTGAGCAAACGGAAGACCGGCGGTGTCCGTTTCCGGTAAGATGGCGAGGCTGTCTGGACCCCGCGCCCGTGCGGAGCGGTCCGGCGATGGCCTGGGGGTGGCCGATATGCCGTCTTTTGACGTGGTTTCCGAGGTCAACATGCAGGAGGTGCGCAATGGGCTCGACCAGGCCCTGCGCGAAATCGGGACACGCTTTGATTTCAAGACGAGCGATACCCGCATAGAGCTCGTAGGCGAGCAACTCACTATCGTATCTGAGGATGAGTTTAAAACCGGACAGGCGCGCGACGTCCTATACCTGCGGCTCGCAAAGCGCGGAATAGATATTGCAGCGCTTTCTGCTGGTTCTGTGGAGCGGGCCGCGAGCGGACGTTCCCGGCAGGAGATCACTATCCGCCAAGGCATCGACGCGGACGCAGCCCGCAAGATCGTAAGGGCTGTCAAAGACTCGAAATGCAAGGTGCAGGCGGCAGTGCAGGGGAGCCAGGTCCGGATCACGGGAAAGAAGAAGGACGACCTACAGCAGGTGATCACGCTCTTGCGCAAGCAGTCGTTCGGCCTGCCGCTGCAGTTCATAAATTTCCGCGACTGATCTGCGATACCAACAAGCGTTTTTGATAGTCTTGCGGGTTTTCCGCAGGCTGAGATTTCTCTGCGCCGCGCATGAATATCGAATGCAGGCCATCTTGATCACGCGTGAGTCCGCTATCCGCCTTTTGGCCATTGCCCGCCCTGTGCCCCGTCCTTATTGTTCCTATCCCAAGGATTGAGCGCTTTCTTCTCGCTCACCCGCATCGATGCAAGTGAGCATCCTCCGTACCTTGATCATGATAAAGGTCGTTGCAGAAACCAGGCTGTCCCATCAAGAACCCTAGGGGAAATCTGTGCCTGAAATGATGATCATCTGTTGGGCCGATATCTTATGACCGGCCTTTTCTGGGTGTCTCTTGCTTTCGTCTGTTACACCTATTTTGGGTATCCGTTGCTGCTCCGTCTCAGGGCACGACGCATCGCCACGCGCAGTGACCATGCGGACGCGCCCCTTCCTCCGGTCGCGGTCATCATTCCCGCATATAATGAAGAGTCCGCCATCGTAGCCAAAATCAGGAATGTCCTGTTTTGCGCCTATCCGCCTGAACGGCTCCACCTGATCGTCATAGTCGATGGTGCGTCTGACGCCACCGCGAGGCGTGCTCTCGAAATCACCGATCCTCGCCTTACCGTCCTGTGCAAGGCGACGCGCGAGGGCAAGATGGCGGCCATCAATGATGGCATGCTGCAAGTGACGGCCCCGGTAACTGTCTTGACAGACGCAGCCGAATTGTTGGAAGCCGATACCATCGCGCGGCTCGCGGCCCATTTCGTCGACCCGGAAGTGGGCGCCGTGTCCGGAGAACTCGCGTTCATCGATCAGAACACAGGTTTCAGCCGCAATCTCGGCCTCTACTGGACCTATGAGAAGATGATCCGGGCGGATGAGGCCGCCATCGGTTCCGTCGTAGGTGCGACCGGACCTATCTATGCGCTACGCACAGAGCTCTTCCGTCCATTGCCGCCGGATACGGTTCTGGATGATGTCGCGATTCCCTTCGAGGTGGTGCACCGCGGCTACCGTGTGATCTATGACCGCAAGGCACACGCGATCGAACGGACGACATCCGACGGAGCACAGGAATTCGTGCGCAAGCGGCGCACGCTCGCCGGCAATTACCAGATCATCCATCGCTACTGGACCCTGCTTGTACCCTTCAAAAGTCCGATCGCGTGGCAGTTCTGGTCGCACAAGGTCTTCAGACTGTTTGTCCCATACGCGCTCGTCGGCATTTTCGTGAGCGGCTTCGGCCTTCCTGCCCCATGGTGCGATATTGTTTCGTCGGTCGAGATACTCTTTTATCTGCTGGCGCTCTGGGCCTATCTCGACCCGAAGGGCACGCAGCGGCGCTGGCTGAAGATGCCGTACACCTTCTGCCTGTTGAATTGGGCAGCACTCTCTGGTTCGTTCTACTACTACAGCGGACGCCTGAAGGTACAGTGGGAAAAGGTGAAATAGAAATGTTGGGCCCGCCACGACTATTTGTTGCCTTGGGACCAGACTGGGGACGGCACCCATCGAGTCTCGGGCATCTCATGCGTGCAGTGGCCCGCACCGAGCCCGTTGTCTGGGTCAACAGCATCGCGCAGCGCAGCCCACGGCTCACCCTTCAGGACACCCGGCGGGTGGCGCAGAAGTGCTGGGCGGGGCTGCAGTCACGCACGGACACTGCGGGCGACGGTGTCGTCGTGGTTCACCCGAGAGTCCTGCCTTACCACCAGTATGCCATCGTTCGGAAGCTGAACGGGCGGCTTCTCGGCCGCCAGCTGAAGCCTGTATTTGCGCATAACCGTCCACAATCTCTCGTGGTTGTGAGCAGCAATCCCGCTGCGATCGCGTTGATCGAATATCTGCAGCCCGACCTCTCCTGCTATTTCTGCATGGATGACTACGCCATGATGAGCGATTCGGACGCGCGGTCGATTGAAATCTGTGAGGAACTCATGCTTCGGCGCGCAGACTGCGTGTTCGCTACCTCGCAGCGCTTGTGCGCGCTGAAGAACGGTGGGCGGTTTACGGCGATCCATCTCCCGCATGGTGTTGACGCCGGCCACTTCGAGGCGCCGCCGCCCGCACCAGACGTGATCTCAAGGCTGCCCCGTCCGATCATCGGGTTCCACGGGATTGTGGGCTCGCGCGTGGATATCGATCTCATTGAGCGTATCGCTGTCTCGTTTCCAAAAGCATCGATCGTTACCCTCGGGAAGGTCGAGGTGAATCTGTCGCTGCTCAGGCGTCATTCGAATTTCCATGCCTTTGATGTCGTTACCTATGAAGATCTACCGCGCTGGATCCAGGCCTTCGACATCGGTCTTGTTGCCTATCGCCACGATAGGCATACGCAAAGTGTCAACCCGCTCAAGCTTCTCGAGTATTTGGCGCTTGGCATCCCTGTCGTCGCCGACGATGTGCCTGAACTGAAACTTCATTGTGCACACATCATTACCGCGAAATCGCACGATAGCTATCTCGCCGCCGTCGCCGGGCTCATCGCCCGCTATCCATTCAGCGACGATGAGCGCGCAGAGCGGCGCTCTTATGTGCGCATGCACACCTGGGAACGGCGGGCGGAACGCTTTCTTACCGTGTGTGATGACCTCGGTGGGAGCAGGCGGGAACGGGGTGAGACTATGGTGTCGCAACACGGTTCCCACGCTTAGCAGAGTGCAAGCGCGTCGTTAGGGCAGGAGCGGGATGGTTTTCAACAGGAGACGCGAATGCCGCTAGGCAAGCGGCGCGTCATTGCCGAGTGCGACCGCGTCCGGTATGGCCGTGAACAGCACAAAGGATTTGCAGGGAAGCCCCGGCCATAGCCGGTGTACCGCCTCTTCATAGAAACGCATCTGGCTGTGGTATCGTTCGGCCGCCTCGTGCGCCTGGGATTGCGCGATCCCGCCATGGGTCTTGTAGTCAAGGATATCCACATGATCGGCGTACATGATGACCCGGTCTGCGACCCCATGCACCACGCGATCATCGTTTAGGAAATAGAGGAGTGGCATCTCGTTGCGTGCCCATATGTACCGGCCTGGATCAAACCATTGTCGGAGATGCTTGTCGTCAAGCACTTTCTCGACCTCGCGCGCACACTGCGAGAGCATCGCCTGGCTGAGGGAAGAAAACTCGTGTCCCAGTCGGCGTGTAGCCGCCGCAGGGGACATGCCAGAGGTCCGCATCTGCAACAGGCGGTGTACCGCTTCGCCGCGTATGCGAGCTGAGCGCGGGGGTGCGGTATCAATGTTCTTGCCGACCGCGCCGCTTGGCGGAGCGGGTGGCCGGTGATCCCTGCGGGGTATGGAAACAGTGGCGAGCGGAAGAGGTGTCGGTCGGGGCGCGGTCGAGACCGACGACAGGGGTGCGCCCGATGTCTCGCCCCGTTCGATGATCGCACAGGGAGTGTTGCCGGTGGCTCCGTCATCCCATGTCACCCCGGTGGCGCGGGCACGATCCCCACGCAGACGCCGTTCTATCATGCCGTACCACCCGAAATTCGAGCCACGTTTCGGTGCACAGCCTGAGACCACGAGCATCTGGGCCGCGCGGGTGACGGCGACGTAGAGCGCGTTCATATCCTCCTGCTGCTGCAACAGCAACTGTCGCGCCAGAGATGCGTGGCTGTGGTCATCGACCATGTCCTTTTTGCCAATCAAGTGAAATGCGGTGGGGGACGGCGCGAGCGGGAGGCGGTTGATAAGTGGTCGCACTCCGCTGTCTGTTTTTCCTGGACGCGCCGTATCAACCAGGAACACGATCGGTGCTTCGAGACCTTTGGCCCCGTGGACCGTCAGGAGTCGCACTTCATCGGCCGCGGATGAGCGGGTTCCTGTAACTTGGCTCCCAAGTGTGGCCAGGTGCGCGCGAAACCGTGCGAGACCGGGATAGCGTCCGCCGTCCATGTCAAGCGCGAGATGCAGTACCGCGTGAAACGCAGGTGCGATCCGGGCGCGCAGCTCGGGCGGTGACATTCCGGCGTAGCGGTGTACGACATCGGCTTCTGCAAAAATTGTGTCCAGAAGATCGTGGACCGGGACACGATCAACGATCGCAATCCAGCGCTCGAGCTGTTCCCGGGTGCGGGAGAGCCCGGGAGGGTCCTCTGTGGTGGAAAGTACATCCCACCAGCTGAGACGGCGTGTCTGCGCCTGTTCCGCGATCTCCATGAGATCATGATCGCTGTGTCCGAAGAAGGGTGAGCGGAGCAGCGCTGCAAGGGCGCAGTCGTCGCCTGGATCAAGCAGCACGGCAAGCAGGTCCAGTACATCATGGATCTCAAGGGCGTCGGTAAGTTGCTGCCGGTCTACCCCGGCATAGGGGATCCCAGCGGCGCGTAATGCATCTTCATAGGTGCGCGCATGTCCCCGGTCACGCAGCAGCACGATGATGTCACGATAGCGCGCGGGCTTTGCTGACGCACCCTCGCCGATCACTACCGAACGTATGCATTCCCTGATCCGGAGAACCAGCCGGTTTGCTTCCACCCTGTACCGGTACTCCTCGCGTTCCGTTCGAGGTGTTGTGAGCGGATTGCGCCAGGCGAGCGCTGTATCTTGTTCGGTCTCATCCTCATGGATGAGCGGCAGTACCTCAATCCGTCCCCAGAGTGACGTGCGTGCCGTGGTATGAGGCCTAAATGACGGTAGCGGGGTATCGTCTGGTGCCGGGGCAAACAGCAGATTCACAAAGTCCGTGATGGCCTCGGAAGAGCGCCGTGATGTATCTTCGGTGAACCGCCTGGCGTCCATGTGCTCTACCAGCCAGTCCGATACTGCTGCGAGCAGCCGCGCGTCCCCCCCGCGGAATCCGTAGAGCGACTGCTTCTCGTCGCCGACGATGAAAACGCTACGTTGCCGCTCCGCATTACCGGCGGCGAGTTCCTCCACAAATGGAAGCAGCAGCTGCCACTGGGTCGGGTTTGTGTCCTGGAATTCATCGACCAGGATGTGTTCGATCCGCTGATCGAGCTTGTAGTGTACCCATTCCGCGTGTGGTCCCCGGTGCAGCAGTAAATAGGTCTGCCATTCGAGATCGACGAAGTCGAGCACCCGATCCATGGCCTTCAGACGTTGGGCGTGCCGGATAAGGGCGTCCCCACAGCGGTACCAGGCGAGCGATAGCCGGAGCGTGTAATCGCGTCTGCGACGCAGATCCTCGTTGAGCACGGCCGCAGCTGCGTGAGCCCACGCCTCTTCGAGGCCACGTGCATCACCGAGTTGGTGTCGCTCCGCCTTCGGAAGCGGGAAACGTTGTGGCTTCCCAGTGGTACTGATGAACACCGCATGGAGCCGGTCTCGCCAAGCCGGATCGGTGAGGGCGGATCTGATTTCTGAGACGTGCCACTTGAGTGCCGGGATATCGCTGAACCCGGACAGGCAGCGCGTAAGATCGTCAATGAGGCCCGCGCCAGGAAAACCCTCCGCGACAGGACCGAGTACATTGACCAGGCGTTCAGTGGCAAATGCCACCGGGTCCTCCGCGCCGTCGGTATAGGCCCACCAGTCCGCGCGATGCGCCCAGAATGCCTGAAGTGCATCTCGTGCAGCCGCCGCGGACCCAGTACGCTCGCTCAAGTCCTCAAGCGCCTGAGCCAGTGCCCCGGTGCGGTCAAGGCGGGCGTCTTCGAGCAGCAGGCGCCATGCTGTGTCGGCATAACCATCCGGTGTTTCGGTGAGTTCGAACCCGGGCGAGATCCCTGCCTCGAGCGGAAAGCGCATAAGAAGGCTCTGGCAGAAACTGTGGAACGTCGCAATCTGTATGGACCGTGGGTCGGCAAGCAGCTGTTCATACAGGCCCCGCGCCGAAGTCTGTTCTGAGGGGTCAGCGCCAAGCGCCCCAAGAAGACCTTCGAGTTCGTTTTGGGGAGCAAGGGCGAACTCACGGGCCCGTGCCAGTACGCGTGTGCGGATCTCGCTTGCGGCCTTGCGGGTGAATGTCAGTGCTAGGATCGTTGATGGCTCTATCCCTGCGAGCAGCAACCGCAGGATCCGGCTCGTGAGGAGCCAGGTCTTCCCGGTACCCGCGGCGGCGAGAACGACGGCGTTGGCGGAAGGCGATAGCGCGTTGATAGTTTTCATGGTTCCAGGAGCGTTCACGCTGCGGGGTCCGTGTCTTTCACCCAGAACGAGCGCCGGCAAAGCCCTTCGTAGTCACAGATAGCACATGTGTCTTCACCCTCTTGTGCCAAAAGCGCGATGCCTGCCATCATCTGCCGGTGTAGCTCGCGTAACCGCTCGGCCGTGCGCGCAGTGATCTCGGCAAGGTCCGGCCCATCGACCAAGAGTGGTTTGACGCCATCTTTCAGGCAAAGCAGGCAGGCGCTCTCAACCGCGTCACCAAGCAGCAGCGCATAGAAGGCAAGCTGGGTCTGTTCGCCTGAAAGGATGTCGCTGAGAACTGGAGGCTTTCCGGTCTTGTAATCGATAAGCGCAAGGTTCCCATCACGTTCATCGATGCGGTCAACGCGGCCGTAGAGCAGAGGGGCCTCAGGGTCGAGCGTGCGGCGCAGTACCTGTTCGGCCGACTGGTTGCGAAACAAGCGGTCGTGCTCGATTTCCCACTCGAGATACAAGCCCGTGATCCGGCGCCACCGGTTCAGCGCAAGTCGGCGTGCGAAATCACCATCGGGATCGAATACTGCGACCGAGATCGCGTCGAGCAGGTCTGCGGCAGTGCCCCGATTATGGGGTGTGACTGGCCCCGGGAAAGGACCTGGGAGTCCGGGAACATCGCGATGAAACGCCTCAAGGACACGGTGCACATGCTCTCCGTAGTCCGCGTAGGAGCGGTCCTCATCAGCCTCCGGACGTCTGCGCAGATGGAGTACTTCGGCCGCAAAATACTGGTAAGGGCAATCGATAAGACGCTGATGGGCGCGCGCGGACATCTCCCGCGGGACCCGCGCCGGCGGGACCGTCGGGCGCGGACGGCGTATCGGCGCGGATAGGGTCTGCGGCTCTTCAGCCACCACGGGATCGGCTGCGCAGAGGTCGAGTCCATACGCAAGCAGATGGAAGAGACGCAGGCGCTCGAACCACGGGGTTTGCACACGGACACTGTCGCCGTCCTGTCGCCGCCAGCCCACCAAGACGCGGGGGGCGGCGCGCAGAAGTCTCAGGAAATCCAGGCGGAGCACGTCGCGTGCCCGGTCGGAGGCCGCGAGCCCGAGCTCTCGGCGCGCCGCGTCATTGAAAAACATGGGACTCGCGGGTGCCCCCGGAAGATGGCTTTCGTCCGCGCCTGCCAGGATGACCGCGTCAAAGCGATACATTCGGCTCTCGGCAAGACCGAGCAGGCGAACAGAGGCTTGTGCGCGTGTGACTGCAAATCGCCTCGCCTCGAACTCCTCGGTCAGCCACCCAAAGCACTCGGGTGCCGTGAGCGCGAGCCTCGATCCCCGTGTATCCTCCACGAGTCCTGCGAGGTCGCGAATCAGGATCTTCCCGGCGTCGTCGCGTTCGAGGGATTCAGCGAGGCCGCACTGTTCGATACTTGTCAGGAGTGCTGCGAGCAGGGTGCCGATCGGGTAAGCGGTACCCTGCGTGAGCAGCTTCACGAGGGGAGCCGCAGCCTTCTTGACCCGTGCCTCCATGGCTGCCGGGAATGCCCGTGGGTCGTATAGGACGTTGTTCCGGAAGAACGGGGAGCGCGCAAGCTGCGCAAGCGCGTTCTCGTCAAGACCCGAGGCGCATGTGTGCCACCAGACGTGCAGCGCCTGTGCCGCACTCGTGGTCGAAAGCCGCCATCCGGCGGAGTCGGCGGGACTGATGCCGTAGTGTTCGAGCAGGGCGCGCACACGTCGCGCGAGCTTCCGGTCCACGGTGACGATGCCGATACTCGATGCACCCTCGGAAAGAAATCGTACGGTGTGGGACACCGCTGCCTGTGCCTCCTCCTCGAAGTCGGCCGCCTCGAACCATTGGATCGATGCAAGAAGCGGGCTGTCCCGTGCAGCGCTGCGCGCCTCGGCGAGCCGTGCCTCGACCGGCCCCTGCTGAAACGCGGCACGTATGACGCGGTCACCCGCATCAAGCTTGTCTTCGGCTTGATCTGCGGCGGTCCGGGCACCGGGGGACGGTAGTTCGTGCACATAGCAGGGAGGCGCGTGCGCGAGGAATACCGCGCGTCCTGTCGCCAACATCCTGGCGGCCCAGGCGGCCTCCTCGATGCCCCATTCCTGGAAGCCGCACAGATAGATACGCTCATGACCACCGGGCTGCGGCGCCTCGACAAGTCTTGGCCGCCTTAGTGCTGCGCCCTGGCGGCTCTTGAGGAATGGCTGCCACCGCTGCCAGCATTCGTAGACGAGGTGAGCTTCGTTAGTTATTGGCGCAAGCTCACTGCTCGTGCCGTAGTTTTGCGCGAGTACCTCGATCAGATCGCGCAGTGATCCCGGCGGCGCCTGTTCCCAGTCATCAAAAATAGAAAGTAATTCGTCTGCGACCGAAAGGTGTTCGGCGGGCGCAAGCGAAGGCAAGCGCACCGCGAATATCGGTGACACAAGACTGAGGAGCGCCAGGGCACGTCGTAATGAAGACGGTGGAGGTTCCACGCTCGAGTGGCCGCGCCATTGGTCGAGCGTGCCGGTAAATGGTGGCACGAGCGCCCGGATGCCGACGCCGCGCGCGTGCTGGAGCAGCCGCTCGCGCAGCGGGCCCGCGAGGCTCGTGTCCGGTATCAGTACGGCGACGTCCGAAAGGTCTGGTAGGCGCTTCTGTTCCCGTGTGATGATCAGTTGCGCAAGCGCATCAAGGGGATACTCTCCGCTTCCTATAAACTGAACAGGCTCGTCAGCGCTCAAGATATTTGAGTTTGTCCGGTGTGTTTTCCCACTGGGCGGCGTCGTCGGGGGCCTCCTTTTTCTCGAGGATGGCGGGCCATTGCTTGGCAAGCTCGGCATTCAGTGCGAGAAATTGCTCTTGGCCTGGTGGCACGTCGTCTTCTGCATAGATTGCGTTCACCGGGCATTCTGGCACGCATAGGGTGCAGTCGATGCATTCGTCCGGATCAATCACCAGGAAGTTCGGGCCTTCACGAAAACAGTCGACAGGACACACCTCCACGCAATCCGTGTATTTGCATTTGATACAGGTCTCTGTCACCACATACGTCATGTAAATCGCTCCTGAGCGCGGTTGCCATGGCTTGAAAGCGCGGATTCTACCCGTTTCGCGACCCGGCTGCAGGAGCGGTTTGCGACCAGCAAGGCTGCAAGATTGACGGGTCCGCTCGTCTGTGCGAACATCGCCAAGGGGATGTCATGAGGATTGCGGCGGTGGACGGTCTCGTTCTCTCCGTGCCTGAAAAGACGCTTGCGTGGCCCATTGATCTGCGGTTGAGGAAGGCCCGTTACTGGGTCGAGCAGTTGCCAATCGCGGACAGTGTGCAAACGGCGCGACAGCTGTATCGAACGGTATACCACCTGAACCGGAGCCGGTTACAGGTGGAAGATCGGCTGGAGCTGATGGAGCTCTATGTCGAACCCACGGCAACGGTTGCCGATGTCCTGGCTGTCCATCTTGAACAATTCGCGTTGCCACTGAGTGGCAAGAAGCGGCGGCTCGCCGGTTTCCTGCGCGAATTGCATATGGAAATGGCGTATGGATACAAGACGGTGGTGCAGGATCTCATTGGTCGGCGCCATCGGGACGACGCGCTGCTGGTCACCGCCATTCACCGGGCAATTGAGTATCTTGGGGATGTGCTCGCGCGTTCGTATCGGGTCTACGCCCCGTATCCTTCCGGTGTCTGGCGTGAAATCCACACCCTCTATGAGTATGCGGAGCATCATGGCTATGTTGACGCGGGTGTTGACGGACCAGCCGAGACAATTCGCCACCGCTATCTTGAAGCCCTGCTGCTCGGTGTTGCGGACCCTTATCAGATGCTCCCAAACGATTGCAAAAGGGTCGAGGTTCTGCTCCAGCACACGGCCTCCCGCGCGCGCCTTGGTCTCTGTGATTCCAGTGACCGCCGTTTTCGGTTCGTGATTGATCTCAAATCCGATGCCCCACCTGCATGGATGATTGCGGAGTATGCCGGGCCGTCTCTGCGCGTGCTCGAGACGGGGGGGCTTGTGCGGTTTTTCTCCCGAGTGACAGAACGCCTTGCCGCAGGGGTGGCAGCGCGCGATACAGGGCTTGGTCTCGACATGCTGAATACAGCGCTCAGTGACCTGCTCGGCCGCCTTTTGCATGTATGGAGCATACCCCCGGTACGGCGCGCGGAACGGGTAAAAGGCCATGGCACGCTTGCTGTGTGTACTGGTTTTAAAGCCGCGCATTTTTTTCTGACGGGACAGGCGGGGGTTGACGGTGAGCGGCCTGCGGCGGAGACCCTGTTGCGGCACGAGACCGAGGACTACCTCGATCTCGACAGCGATGAACCGCGTCGCACCACGGCAGCGGAATATTTCCGGGTGCTCCAATGGTTTGTGCGTGACGAGGGACCTGCGGGGCTGGCGCTCGCGCGTGACGGATCGGAGCCTCTGAATGTGCAGGCGGGCGATCTCGTTGTGGTGGAGCGTGATCCGGGGCGCTGGCAGCTTGGTGTCGCGCGTTGGCTGAAGACACCGGATCCGGATTGCGTCGAGATGGGGATCGAGATTCTTTCGGCAAGGCCAAAGGCGGTGTTTCTTGATACGGCTGCGGGCCGCAAACCGGCGATTCTGGTCGACGGGGTATCCGCAGGCACGCTCATCACACGCCCGGGAACCATTGGTCTCGGCAGTGCGGTCCGGCTGCTTCGGGACGACAGTCTGCCCGAGATGGTTAGTCCATCGAAGCGACTTGAGCACAACCCGTCTTTCGAGTGCCTCGCGCTTGCAAGCGCGGCACCGCTGCTGAACTAGTCCTCGTTTAACAATGCAGCTCGGGCGGTAATAGTGGCCCGATCAGATGCGTGATCTCACTGTGGATCCTCGGGTTCCCCGCAATCACGTTACCGCTTGCAAGAAAAGCCTGGCCTCCTGCAAAGTCGCTCACGATTCCGCCCGCCTCGGTCACGAGCAGACTTCCCGCCGCAATATCCCATGCGCCAAGACCGATCTCCCAGAATCCGTCGAGCCGTCCGCTAGCGACGTGTGCGAGATCAAGCGCTGCCGATCCGGCGCGTCGGACTCCGTGCGTGCGCGGGAGGAGGGCGCGAAACGTGCTGATCCAGGTTTCCAGATACTCCATCGACTTGAATGGAAAGCCGGTTCCCAGGAGCGATGAGGACAGGGAATTACTCTGGCTCACCCGGAGACGCCGGTCATTGAGATGCGCGCCCCCACCCCGGGAGGCAGTAAAAATCTCGTCGCGCAGCGGGTCATAGACAACCGCCTGGTCGAGTTGCCCGCGGCGCCTGAGCGCAATCGAGACGGCGAACTGAGGGTAGCCGTGCACGAAATTTGTAGTGCCGTCGAGGGGATCGATGATCCACTCATACTCATTGCCTGCGTGAAGCCCACTTTCCTCGGCAAGAATGGCGTGATTGGGGTAGGCCGCCCGGATTGTCTTGATAATGACGTACTCGGCGTCGCGATCAGCAGCCGTGACAAAATCATTGCGTCCTTTGGTCTCAACCGTGAGGTTGCCCAGTTGGCCGGTGTAGCGCAGCAGCAGCTTGCCTGCTTGGCGCGCCGCTTTCACGGCTATGTTGAGCATTGGGTGCATGGCAGAATGGGGCCAGAGGAAGAAGAAGTGGGCGGATTCTAACGGCGATGACTGAAAACGCAAAACCAAGGGCGGAGGACGCGCTTCGAAACATCCGTATCGTGCTTGTTGGTCCGACGCACCCGGGCAACATCGGGGGCGCAGCACGCGCCATGAAAAATTCTGGGTTGAGCGATTTGCGACTCGTGGCCCCGCGCCTGTTTCCGCACCCTGATGCCGATGCTCGCGCGGCTGGTGCCGAAGAGATCCTGGCGCAGGCTGTTGTGGTCGACACGCTCGAGGCCGCCATCGCGGACTGCCATCTCGTCGTTGGCGCGAGCGCACGGTCCCGTACCATCCCGCTGTCCTCGTTTGCCCCTGACGAGACCGCGCGCAGCCTCTTGTCCGTCGCATACACAGCCCCAGTGGCGCTGGTATTCGGGCGCGAGCGCACGGGTCTTACAAACAGCGAGCTCGACCGCTGCCAGCAACTCGTGATGATTCCGGCGAATCCCGTGTTCAGCTCCCTTAATCTTGCCGCTGCTGTGCAGGTGCTGGGCTACGAATTATACAAGGCGTTGGTGGGTCAATCTGTGAAGGCGCATGCCTCCAGGGCCGCTACCCGTGCCGAGATGCATCATTTTTACGGACATCTTGAGCGTGTGCTGATCGATCTCGAATTTCTGAACCCGGCCGCGCCTCGCAAGCTCATGCGGCGTATCATGCGCCTCGTCGATCGTTCCCGACCTGACTCAAACGAGATCAACATCCTGGAAGGTATCCTGACGGCTATCGAGCGCTTGGGGCACGGACCTTCGTCCCCACGCAATACTTGACAACAACGGTCAGGAAAGGCTTAATGCCGACCGCCTTGGAGCCGAGTTTCTGATGTTCCGCCATCTGCGCGAATTCATTGATAGCATTTATGCCCGTGACCCCGCGGCACGTTCTGCATGGGAGGTGCTGACAGTCTACCCAGGGGTGCATGCCGTGGGTTTTCACCGCGTCTCGCACTGGCTTTGGAGTAACGGCCTGAAGGGCACGGCGCGCATCATCGCCCATTTTTCACGGTGGTTGACCGGGATTGAGATCCATCCCGGGGCGACGCTCGGGCACCGCTTGTTTATCGATCATGGCCTCGGGGTTGTTATCGGTGAAACGGCCGAGGTCGGCGACGACTGCACGCTCTACCAGGGGGTGACCCTGGGGGGCACGAGTTGGCAGCAGGAGAAACGCCACCCGACGCTGGGCAATCACGTTGTCGTAGGGGCGGGTGCGAAGGTTCTTGGCCCGATCCACGTGGGAGATCGGGCACGCATCGGTTCGAATTCCGTGGTCGTCAAGGATGTGCCGGCGGATGCGACGGTGGTCGGGATTCCGGGAAGAGTTATCAACTCGGGCGATGAGCAGCGCAGAAGGCGGCAGGAGATCGCGCGACGCATAGGGTTTGACGCCTATGGCGAGACACCTCAGATGCCGGACCCGGTGGCCCAGGTGATCGACCGCCTCATCGATCACATTAGCCTGATCGAGCAACGCATGGAGGCTGTATGCAAGGTATTGAAGGCCGCGGGGATTCCGGTCGGGGCCGGGGTGCCACCGCTCGATGTCACCCGGATGGGGCCAGCAATCCCTCGTGAGCCCAACGAGGATCCAGGGCCGGGGCCGGACGACAAATAGTTGACTAAAACCATCGGATTTTGTATCATCCGGTCTAGATCAAAGACAGAAAAGGCTGGACGGTGCTATGAAGCTGACGACGAAAGGCCGATATGCGGTGACTGCGATGCTGGATCTTGCGCTTCATCGCCGTGAGCAGGTTGTTTCGTTGTCGGACATCGCAGCGCGGCAGGATATCTCACTGGCTTACCTGGAGCAATTGTTTGCGCGCCTGCGACGGTCTGGCCTCGTGGAGAGCGTTCGTGGTCCCGGGGGCGGGTATCAGCTGTCATTACCGCCAGCGGAGATCTCGGTAGCCGAGATCATCATCGCGATCGATGAGAACATCGATGCGACGCGTTGCCGCGGCGAGGAGAATTGTCACGGTGACGAGCGTTGTCTGACTCACCAGCTGTGGCAGGAGTTGAGTGAACGGATCTACGCGTTCCTGGACGAGACGACGCTCGGCGATCTGATCAGCCGTCCGGCTGTACAGGAAGTGGCGTTACGGCAAAAAATGCCGGCAGGACTGCGTGTGGAGGCGGGTGAAGGAAGATGAGAAAGCCGATCTATCTGGATAATTCTGCGACGACGCCTGTGGATCCCCGGGTGGCAGAGAAGATGTGTGCCTACCTGACCCCTGATGGGGAGTTCGGCAACCCGGCGTCGCGCTCGCATGTGTTTGGCTGGAAGGCCGAAGAGGCAGTGGAGGAGGCGCGTCACAACGTCGCCTCGCTGATCGGCGCCGATCCCAAGGAGATTGTGTGGACATCAGGCGCGACCGAGTCGGATAACCTTGCGATCAAGGGCGCCGCGCACTTCAATCACAGCAAGGGCAAGCACATTGTGACATGCAAAACCGAACACAAGGCAGTGCTTGATACATGTCGGCAGCTCGAGCGGGAAGGGTTCGAGGTAACCTATATCGAGCCAGAGCCGAATGGATTGATCAATCTGGCGAAACTCGAGGCGGCGTTACGGCCGGACACGACGCTGGTGTCGATCATGCACGTCAATAACGAGATCGGCGTGGTACAGGATATCCCTGCGATCGGCAGGCTAACGCGCTCCCGTGGCATCGTGCTGCATTCGGACGCCGCGCAGAGCGCGGGGAAAGTTCAGATCGATGTCCAGGCGATGAACGTCGACCTGTTGTCGCTCTCAGCCCATAAGGTGTACGGACCAAAAGGGATGGGCGCGCTTTACGTGCGCCGTAAGCCGAGGGTGCGTATCGAGGCGCAGATGCACGGCGGGGGTCATGAACGCGGACTGCGTTCCGGGACACTGCCGACGCATCAGATCGTCGGTATGGGTGAAGCCTTTCGCTTGGCTGCGCTTGAGATGCCGATGGAGATCGAGCGCATCCAGCGGCTCCGGGACCGGCTGCTGAACGGTTTCAGGGATATTGAAGAGGTATACGTCAACGGCGATCTTGATCAACGGGTTGCGCATAACCTGAACGTGAGCTTCAACTT
This sequence comes from Pseudomonadota bacterium, assembly GCA_021777335.1. Taxonomy (GTDB): domain Bacteria; phylum Pseudomonadota; class Gammaproteobacteria; order Acidiferrobacterales; family Acidiferrobacteraceae; genus JAJYDT01. The sequence goes on from JAJYDT010000021.1 coordinate 15,461, forward strand.
CGTGGAGGGTGAATCGCTCATCATGGCGCTCAAGGATCTTGCGGTATCCTCCGGGTCAGCGTGCACCTCGGCAAGTCTCGAACCCTCCTATGTGTTGCGTGCCCTCGGTCGCAACGATGAACTGGCACACAGCTCGATCCGGTTCACGCTGGGGAGGTTCACCACGGAGGAGGATATTGATTATACGATCGCGCTCATGCACGAGAAGATCGGTAAGTTGCGTGAGTTGTCGCCGCTCTGGGAGATGTATAAGGATGGCGTTGATCTAAAATCGGTACAGTGGGCAGCACACTGATTCATCGTTTCCTATTTGATCGAGGTGGCTTATGGCATACAGTAAAAAGGTATTGGATCATTATGAAAATCCGCGGAACGTGGGCTCGTTCGACAAGAGCGACAGATCGATCGGAACCGGCATGGTAGGTGCGCCGGCCTGCGGCGATGTGATGAAACTGCAGATCCGGGTCAGCGAGCAAGGAGTGATCGAGGACGCGCGCTTCAAGACATACGGGTGCGGGTCGGCGATTGCATCGAGCTCACTGCTCACAGAGTGGGTCAAGGGCAAGACTCTTGACGAGGCAGGCCAGATCAAGAATACGCAGATCGCCGAGGAGCTCGCGCTGCCGCCGGTGAAGATTCACTGTTCTGTGCTCGCGGAAGACGCCATCAAGGCGGCGATCGCGGATTACCGGCAGAAGACGTCGGCGGACGCGGCCTAACGGAGGGCAGTGTTATGCCGATTACACTCACGGAGGTGGCGGCCGAACGCGTGCAGCGCTTCCTTAAGGGCCGCGGCAAGGGCGAGGGCCTCCGCCTTGGCGTCCGCAGCACGGGGTGTTCAGGCAAGGCCTATGTGCTGGAGTTCGTAGATCAAGCCAATCCCGAGGATCTGGTGTTCGAGAGCCAAGGCGTGCGGGTATTTGTTGATCCGAAAAGTCTTGTGTATCTCGACGGCACTGAGCTTGATTACGGCAAAGAGGGCCTGAATGAGGGTTTCCGGTTCAATAACCCCAATGTCAAGGGTCAGTGCGGCTGCGGTGAGAGTTTTAGCGTCTGAGCTTTTGGGGCAGCCATGTCGGTCAAGTTGCCGGACGACTACTTTGCCCTTTTCAATCTGCAGCCCGTTTTTGACGTCAATCTGACCGATCTCGCGACGCGCTATCGCGCGTTGCAGCGTGATGTCCATCCTGACCGGTTCGCCAACTGCTCCGATGCCGAGCGCCGCCACGCAGTTCAGCGTGCTGCCGAGGTTAACGATGCCTTTCAGACCCTGAAGGATCCATTGCGGCGCGCGCGTTATCTGCTTGCGCTTAAGGGGATAGAGACTGACGATGAGACCGATACCGTCATGGATCCCGAATTTCTCATGCGGCAGATGGACCTGCGCGAAGAGCTTGAGCAGGTGCGTACACAGCAGGGCCGTGATCGTGCGAATGCGCTCGATCATCTGCGCCGGGATCTCGTCTCCCAGTTCGACGACAAGATGAACACGTTCCGGAATGCGTTCATCGATGACCTCGCCCGTGCCCGTGTTGTCGTGCGGGAACTGCAGTTCCTGCGCAAGTTTCTCGATGAGATCGGCTGTGCCCTGGAGGACACATAAAGCGTATGGCTCTGCTGCAGATAAGTGAACCTGGAAGATCCGACGTACCGCATGAGCGGAGACTCGCCGCCGGCATCGATCTCGGGACCACAAACTCGCTGATTGCAACTGTGCGCAGCGGGATCGCTGAGACACTGCCGGATGCGGCTGGAAACCATCTGTTGCCCTCGGTCGTTCGCTATTTTCCTGACCGTCCACCAGTGGTCGGAATTGAGGCCATCGAAGCGGCGGTTGTGGATCCGCTGAACACCATCGCGTCGGTCAAGCGGCTGATGGGCCGGGGGATTGCGGATATCCAGCGGATCGGCAATCGTCTACCTTACGAGTTTGACGAAGGTGACACCGGAGTTCCCCGCATCCGCACCTCAGGGGGGGTGCGCACGCCGGTCGAGGTATCCGCCGACATCCTGCGGGTGCTGAAGGATCGTGCCGAGGCTGCCCTGGGGGGCCTGCTCACTGGCGTTGTCATTACCGTACCGGCGTATTTTGACGATGCGCAGCGTCAGGCAACCAAGGATGCGGCCCGGCTCGCGGGGCTCAAGGTGTTCCGTTTGCTGAACGAGCCAACTGCGGCTGCGGTGGCCTATGGCCTTGACCGAAAAACGGAAAGCGTATTCGTGGTATACGACCTCGGCGGGGGGACGTTCGATGTCTCGGTGTTGCGCTTAACCCAAGGGGTTTTTGAAGTGATGGCGACTGCTGGCGATTCGGCCCTTGGCGGTGATGACATGGATGCTACGATCGCGCGCTGGCTGCTTGAAGGCAGAGCCGGGAGCGTCGACCCCGGGCCGGGCGAGGTCCGCGGGCTGCTGCGCGTCGCTCGCCAAGCGAGGGAGCGCCTGACCCTGGAGGAGGCCGTGGAGATCAGACTGGAAGGCACCGGTGTGACCCGCACCCTGACACGTCACGAACTCAACACGCTCATTGATCCCCTGATCGAGCGTACGCTTGGGCCCTGCAGACGTGTGTTGCGCGACGCCGGACTTGTGCTTCCGCAGATTGCCGAGGTGGTAGTGGTCGGAGGCGCGACCCGCATGCCGCGCGTCCGTGAGAAGGTCGCAGAGTTTTTTGGGCGGCCACCACTGACCGACATCGATCCTGACCGGGTGGTGGCGATCGGCGCCGCTCTTCAGGCCGATGTGCTCGCCGGCAACAAGCCTGATGCCGAAATGCTGTTGCTGGATGTAATTCCGCTGTCGCTCGGCATCGAGATGATGGGGGGGCTGGTTGAGCGGCTCATTCCGAGGAATTCCACGATTCCCGTGGCCAAGGCGCAGGAATTCACGACGTTCAAGGATGGACAGGTGGCGATGGCGATACACGTGGTCCAGGGGGAGCGCGAGCTTGCGAGCGATTGCCGGTCGCTTGCGCGTTTTGAGCTTAGGGGGATCCCGCCGCTTCCGGCTGGTGCAGGGCGTGTTCGCGTCACGTTCCAGGTGGACGCGGATGGGCTCCTCAGCGTGTCTGCGCGCGAACTCACAACCGGCATCGAAAGCCAGGTGGTGGTCAAACCATCGTACGGCCTCACGGACGACGAGATTGAACGGATGCTGCGGGAGTCGCTCGAGTTTGCACACGAAGACGTGGCGGCGCGTACCCTTCGAGAACAGCAGGTAGCGGCGGACCGTCTGCTTCAGGCCGTTGCGGCGGCACTGGTTGCCGACCTGGATCTGCTTGTGCCGGGGGAGCGGGAGACGATTGAGCATGCCATGGGGGCGTTGACACAAGCGCGTGCGCAGACGGATCCCGAGGCTATCCGTAAGGCGATCGCAGTGCTTGACCGAGTCACCCAGGGATTTGCAGCACGCCGTATGGACGCGGGTGTACGGCGCGCCGTGGCCGGGCGGCACGTGGAGGAGTTCGAGCCGTGACGCGTGTCACGGTACTGCCGCACGCAGAGATCTGCCCGCAGGGTGCGACGATCGAAGCCACCCCCGGCATGAGTATCTGTGATGCCGTGCTCGGTGCCGGTATCAATATCGAACATGCCTGCGAGAAATCGTGCGCCTGTACGACCTGTCATGTGATTGTGCGCACCGGATTTAACAGTCTTACGCCAGCCGAGGAAAAGGAAGAGGACCTGCTCGACAAGGCATGGGGGCTTGAACCGTCATCGCGTCTCAGCTGTCAGGCCAAGGTGGGCGAGCATGAGCTTGTGATCGAGATCCCGAAATACACCATCAACATGGTGTCTGAGGTACATTGACAAAAGAGGGGGGTGTGATGAATCTGAAATGGTCCGATGTGCAGGAAATCGCGATTGCTCTGGCCGAATGCCACCCGGATGTGGACCCCCAGTACGTCCGTTTTACGGATCTCCACCAGTGGGTCGTGGATCTTGACGGATTTGACGACGATCCGGCGCGCTCCGGAGAGAAGGTCCTCGAGGCGATCCAGATGGCCTGGATCAACGAGGCAGGGGCCTGACTGGCATCATTGCGGTCTCCTTCACGGTCGACTATATCTCGGAGGAAGGAATACGACAGCGGGGGAAATCGATGCCGGTCAGGCTGTTAACCGTGACCGTCGTAGTGGAACCCGACCTCCAACGCCTCGCGGCACTGGTTCTGGATGCAGCCACCGCCCTTGGTGGCAATACCTTCGAAGTCACCTCCCGTCTCAACATGCTGCTTGCGCGCCTGCGCGAACAGGGCCCCGCAGCGGGCCACTTTCTTCAGGTCACCCTGCAGTGGGAAGCGGAACGCCTGGTGGTCGACTGGGGGGTGTCCTCTATGGTTCTTTGCGCGGTTACGCAGGTTTCCCCAAAGCTTGATCTTAAAGTCCTGTCTGAGCAGTTGACTGCTGCGAGCGAGTCCGCGAGCCCAGCGCTCCTGATGCAGCGTTATGCGGAGATCCGCCGCCAGCTTGAGGACTCCCGGGCGAAGGCAGCGCAGGAGGTAGCGGATCTCGAGCTGGTTCTCGAGCACAAGAAACAGGATCTTGAAGTGGTGCTGCGCAAGGCCGAGACCGACGCGCTCACAGGTCTTCTGAACCGCCGAGCTTATGAGGAACGGCTCGATGCGCTCGTACCGAGCACGGGTCCCGTGAGCCTCGTGTTTTTCGATCTTGACCACTTCAAGGAAATCAATGACCGCGAGGGGCACCCGGCCGGCGATGTGTACCTGCGCCACATGGCAGACGTGCTTAGCCGTTCAATACGAGAGGGCGAGGACCGCGCGTTCCGGATCGGGGGCGACGAGTTTGCGGTGCTTGTTTTTTCGGACGAAGCGGTGGGATCGCGCCTCGGCCACACAGTGCTGAAGGAGATGGGGTCGGTCAGCGTGGGAGTCGCCGAGCGGTTGCCGGGCGAGGACGTGGCGGCGTGGATAGCACGTGCCGACGCTGCACTCTACGCCGCAAAGCATGCCGGTCGTGGACGCGTCAGATTGGCTTCGGAGGACGCCGCTGCCCACAAGGTGACGTCTTGAGGCACACTGAATCGCTTTATTCGGTGCGTCTTCTGGCTGAACAGTCGATCGCAGCGGAGAGCGATCTTATCCAGCTCCATGCGCGGGTCAACGCCCTAGGCCGGCGGCTCGGGCTTGACTTGCTGCAATGTGAGCGCGTCCGGCTCGTCGCCGCAGAGATGGCGACCAACCAGACCAAGTACGCGCATGGACACGGGTATATCCAGGTCTGGGAGGTGGGGGGTGATTCGCGGGCGCTTGATCTCTTTGCCATGGACTGGGGCTCCGGGATTTCTGACCTCGCTGCCGCCATGCGCGACGGTCACTCAAGTGCCGGTACGCTGGGGAAGGGTTTGGGCGCGATCTCTCGCCTATCCGATTGCTCTGACATCTTCAGCCTGCCCGGTGAGCAACCGGCCCGTCCCTGGCAGGGGACCGCCGTGTGGGCGCGTTTCGGCGCAGGGGCGCCAAACCCATTGTGGGCACAGACCGGTCTCTTTACGCGCGCCTACCAGGACGGGCGCTGCAACGGAGACCTCGTCGCGCTGCAGCGAGCGGACCACGGGATGCGGGTACTGCACCTCGATGCGTTAGGCCACGGTTGCCCCGCCGAAACCATCGCCAGCCGGGCGCTTGAGGCATTTGATGCCGGGATCTCCGCAAAGGAGGCGATCCAGCGGATCGACCGAGTCCTTGCAGAGGAGCGCCGGGGGGCGGCGCTCGCGCTTTATGATCTTGATTTCACCGCAGGGGCCGTGCGCTCGGTCGGTGCCGGGGATCTGCAGGCATCAATTTTGCAGGGAAATGGGAAGCAGACTGTTCGGCTCACGCCAGGAGTGATCGGGCAGGTCCACGGGAGCCTGGATCTCATGGATTGGGTCTGGCCCTATGGGGCGTTCTTCATGAGCGCATCGGATGGCCTCAGGGCTTCATGGGACCTGCTGTCGGCACCCGGACTTCTGCGCAGACACCCGCAACTGATCGCCTATTTCATGGGGCAGATGGCGGGGCGGATCAGCGATGACAAGTCTTTGCTCCTGGTAAGAAACAGTATCGGGCGAGGAGGGGATCATGACACCGGCACAGGCTGAAATATCCATCAATCAGTTCCTGATCGAACAGATCAAACTGAAGATCGGAGGCATGTCGGACGTCGTCGAGCGGCGCGGGCATACCATTTTCGTTGACACCAATCTCATGTCAAAGGATGAGATTACGGACATGACGCTCGAATTCCTCGAGCTTCTGGTCACGCTGTTGCAGCAGGACCACCCGACCGATCGGTCCTCTCCAGAGTTCAAGGCGCTCGCGCAGTTCATTACCAGTGTAGCCGGGCAGATCCGCGTGCGCGGTGCGCACATGGAGGAGTTGGTCCGGTACATCATGTTTATACAGCGTATTTTCCTTGAGGCCCTTGAAGAGGACAAGGGCGTCTCGTTCAGCCGCGCGCGCGGGGCACTCCTCCTGCTGGCGTCCATATTCAACGAGACCATGCTCGAGGTGTTCCACTCATATCTCAAGGAGAACGAGCGGACGATCACGGCGCAACAGGAGGAGCTAAAACAGATCTCAACCCCGATCACGTCGATATGGGATGGCGTGTTGACGCTCCCGATCATCGGAACCCTCGATTCTTCCCGGACGATGGTTGTGATGGAACGGCTCTTGACACGCATTGAGGCCGACCGCGCGCGCGCCGTCGTGATGGACGTGACCGGCGTCATGACTGTCGATTCGCAGGTATCGCACCATCTGATTCAGATGACACGGGCGATCCGGCTGATGGGTGCGCAGGCGATTTTGACGGGCATACGTCCCGATATTGCCCGTGCGCTGACCAGCCTCAATATCGATCTTGGGGACGTCACCACGCGGGCGACGCTGTCGGACGGCCTGAAGGAGGCATTCCGCCTTCTCAACATCCACGTGTCCGACGGGGTGGCCTGATGTTGCCGATGCACCTCACGCCAATCGGATCGGGCGCGATCCTGGTCGAGCCTGCAGATGCGTTGGATCCCGCTGCCTCAGAGCAGTATCTGGTGACGCTCGCCGCCGCGATCCAGCGACATGGCGCGCATACCCTCTTTTACGATCTGCGCCATGTTCCCGTCATCGATGAGGTATACTATGGTTGGCTGATGGCGGTGCATCGTGTGTGCAGCGTTTTGGGCGCCGAGTTTGTCCCATTGCACATCCGCCCTGCGGTGGCGTTTGCGTTGACGCATCAGCTGACTGGCCCAGTCCCGTTCCGCTGCGTGGCCGAGGTTGAATATCTGGACCCGAAGCGCCCCTAGCCGTGCTCCGTTGCCGGGGGCGCGCGTGAACGTTACAATGCGCGCCGCCACTGGCAAGTTTCTCAAATGAATACAAGGACTCGGAGCATTAATGGCTATCGAACGGACATTTTCGATCATCAAACCGGACGCAACATCCAAGAACCTCGTTGGCGAGATCTATCGCCGGTTCGAGCAGGCGGGTCTTAGGATCGTCGCGGCGCGCATGCTACACATGAGCCGCAGACAGGCGGAAGAATTCTACGGTGTTCACAAGGGCAAGGGTTTCTTTGAAGACCTTGTATCGTTTATGACGTCGGGGCCGGTGATGGTCCAGGTACTCGAGGGCGAGAACGCAATCGCGAGGAACCGGGAACTGATGGGTGCTACCGACCCCAAGAAAGCCGCGAAGGGAACTATCCGGGCGGATTTTGCCCAAACGATCGATGAGAACGCCGTGCACGGGTCGGACGGGCCTGAGACGGCGCGGCAGGAGATCGCCTACTTCTTTTCCACGAGCGAACTTTGCCCCAGAACATTCTAAACGTGGGCGCCGAAGCGGCCAAGGTCAATGTGCTCGGATTGACCCAGGCCGGTCTTGAGCATCTGTTCTCCGGAATGGGTGAGAAACCATTCCGCGCCCGGCAGGTGATGCAGTGGGTACACGGGCGCCTCGCGGACCGGTTCGAGGTCATGACTGATCTCGGCGCGGGACTGCGCGCTGGTCTGGCTTCCATCGCCGAGGTTCGCGCGCCTGCGATTGCGCTTGAACAGACTGCTGCAGACGGCACGGTGAAATGGTTGTTCCGCCTCGCGGATGGCAATGGCATCGAGACCGTGTTTATCCCAGAGGCTGACCGCGGGACGCTCTGCATCTCGTCGCAAGCGGGATGCGCACTCAACTGCTCGTTCTGTTCTACGGCCCGCCAGGGTTACAATCGCAATCTGGCTAGTCATGAAATCATCGGTCAGTTGTGGACCGCCAGCGCACGGTTGCGCGCGCTCGGCTATTCAGACCGGCCGGTCACGAATGTGGTGTTCATGGGGATGGGCGAGCCTTTGCTCAATTTTGAGGCCGTTGTGAGTTCGCTCGACATCATGCTTGATGACCTCGCTTATGGGCTATCCCGCCGACGTGTCACCGTCAGCACGTCGGGCGTTGTCCCGGCGATTCACCAGTTGCGTGAAGCATGTCCCGTGAGCCTCGCAGTATCGCTCCATGCGCCGGATGATGCCCTGCGCAACGAGCTCGTGCCAATCAACAGGAAGTATCCAATCGCCATGCTTTTGGAAGCTTGCCGGCGGTACGTAGGAGACGAGCCGCGTCGCCGCATCACCTTCGAGTATGTGATGCTGCGTGGTGTTAACGACGCGATTAGCCAGGCGCGCGATCTCGCGCGCGTCCTGCGTGGTGTCCCAGCCAAGATCAACCTGATCCCGTTTAACCCTTTTCCCGGGAGCCGGTACGTCTGCTCGGAGCGCACGCGCATCGACGCGTTTCGGGACGCGCTGCTTGCAGCTGGCATCGTGACTATTACACGAAGGACGCGTGGGGATGACATTGACGCCGCGTGCGGACAACTTGCTGGTGAAGTGCGCGACCGCACGCGCCGATCGGGAAAATCTGCCGATGGAATCACGGTGCATGGTCCGTAAGTGGCAGGCAATCGTATTGCTCACGGTCGTCGTCGTGGCGATCGGGGGCTGTGCGTCCGATCGGCAGGCGCGCCAACGGGATGCGCGGCTCGTACGGATCTATACGCAGCTCGGTGCCGGTTTTTTCAAACGCGATCAGATCGCGTTTGCGGAACAGGAGGTCAAGAAGGCGCTTGCGATCAACTCCGATGATTCCGACGCGAACAACGTGATGGCGCTCGTGCAGGCACGGTTAAAGCATTATCGCCGTGCCGGCCGGTATTTCAGGCGCGCGGTCAGCAACAAGCCGGATAATGCCGGTGCGCAGAACAATTACGGGGTGTTCCTCTGCGAGCGTGGCCACGTGCGCAAGGCCCTGACGCATTTCCGCAAGGCCATCAACAATCCGCTCTACGCATCTCCCCAGTGGGCCAATGTCAATGCGGCAAACTGTCTGCTCAAGTCTGGTAAGCCGCTTCCGGCGAAGGGCTATTTCAAGCAGGCACTCAAGCTGCAGCCGAACCTCGGAATCGCGCTTTACGAGCTAGCGGCGATCGACCTCAAATCTGGACATCCGCACCGTGCTCGTGCTTATATTCGACGGTATTTTGCGGTGGCGCCCGAATCCCCGCAGAGCCTGTTTCTTGCGGCTCGCGTGGAGCAGGCGCTGGGCGACATCGACAAACAGGCGATGTACTCGTTGCGCCTGACGTCGAAATACCCGGACTCGAGGCAAGCGAAGGAATTGGAGCGGCTTGGCGCAAGCGGCGAGCTGTGAGCGATCGATTATGGCGGATGTAGTGATCGGTCCAGATGGAGGCGCGGATCCTGGCCGCATGTTGCAGGAGGCGCGCACCCGTCTTGGTCTGTCCTTGGCGGAGGTCGCCGAGCGGCTCAAATTGGCCCCGCGACAGGTCATTGCCATTGAAAAGTGTGATTTTGATGCGTTGCCGGAAGCAACCTATGTGCGCGGGTACCTGCGCAATTATGCCCAGCTGACAGGGATTCCTGCCGACGCCGTGCTGATGGCCTACAGCCGGCGTGTCCGCAGGCTACCCCAGTCCGAATCGGGACCCGCGCCGTCTTCTGACCCCCCCCGTCCGGTTGCCCCGGTCGCCGGGATGGAAGACGGGCCCTACGCGATCTGGGTCGGCGTGCTGTTTGCGGTGGTTCTGGTTGCCGGCGGGTGGTATTGGCATCATGCGCATACTTCGTCCCCCGGGGTTTCGCGGAGCAGGCCCGCTGCGGGATTTGCATCGCGCAGGAACCGGATGCTCGCGCCGGTGTATGCGCCCACCGTGACGTTGCCTCCGAACGTTCCGGCGCCACGGGCAGCACTCCCGCGCAGACGGATTCCCGAGGCGCTGTCCGGGTCTGGGCCCGTGACCCGCATGGCGGTTTCTGCCCATGGTGCGGGACAGATCCCAAGCCCCAGGCCAGGGGTTACGATGCGTGTGCCGGCCCCGCAGGTTAATACATTCACATCCCCTGGTCGGAATTCGTCGGTGACGGGTGGTGTCACACAGGCCTATGGCGATATCACCCTGCGTACCGGCCGGTCTTCCAATGTCGAGATCCGGGACGCAACGCAGATGGTGCTGCTGAACGAGCGTCTGCCAGCGGGCCAGAAGGTCACACTGAACGGCGTTCCGCCATTCACGGTGTCCTTAAGCGACGCGCGCGGGGCGCATGTTCGCTATAATGGGCGATTACTCAATCTTCGCCCGTTCCGTACGGGCCATGCCGCACTCCTTGTGCTGGGACGGAAGACCTCCAGGAAACCATGAGCCTTTCTTTCGTCCACATGCGAGCGCCGCGGGAATGGTCGCCCCCGGTGCATGAGTGCCGTCTGGGTGCACGGCGGACGGCAGGGCTGTGGGACGGCGTCGGACTGTGGCCCCAATCGATCTCCGGTCCGCCCGGGGCGCGAGGCCGCTTATACGCAGTCGAGGGGTTGTCGCGTTGACGGGAAGGGTCCAGGCTGTTCGGGGGATGAATGATCTTCTGCCAGAGACCGTGGACACATGGCAGGGCGTCGAGCGGAGCGCGCGAGAGGTGTTCGGTCAGTATGGTTATCGTGAGATCCGTTTTCCGCTTGTCGAAAAGACCGAGTTGTATGCGCGATCCATCGGCGAGGCGACAGATATCGTTGAAAAAGAGATGTACTCCTTTCAGGATCGCAATGGAGAGAGCCTGACGCTGCGTCCGGAAGGTACTGCGGGATGTGTGCGTGCCGGAATTGAAAACGGCCTTTTTTACAATCAGGTGCAGCGGTTGTGGTATGCGGGACCAATGTTCCGGCATGAGCGACCGCAGAAGGGGCGTTACCGACAGTTCCACCAGATCGGGGTTGAGGCCTATGGCATGCCCGGGCCCGACATCGACATTGAACTGATTCTTTTGACAGCCCGGTTGTGGCGTGTGCTTGGTCTCAAGGGTTTGCGTCTTGATCTGAACTCGCTCGGCACGCCGGAAAGTCGTGCGGGATATCGCAGCGCCCTTATTGATTACCTCTCGATGCGGCGGCATGAGCTTGACGAAGATAGCCTTCGGCGCCTTTCAACCAATCCGCTGCGCGTACTCGACAGCAAAAATCCGTCACTCAGGGACGTCATTGAGCAAGCGCCTGAGCTGCCCGCGTTTCTTGACGAGGAGTCGCGTACGCATTTCGCCGCGGTGCAATCCTGCTTGGCGGACGCCGGTGTCAAATTTGTTGTCAACCCAAGGCTCGTGCGAGGGCTCGATTATTATAACCGCACCGTATTCGAATGGACGTCGGACCGGCTCGGCGCACAAGCTGCGGTGTGCGCCGGTGGGCGTTACGACGGACTTGTACAGCAGCTCGGGGGCGATGATGTCCCGGCCGTCGGTTTTGCCATCGGTATGGAACGTCTGGTAGAACTCTTGAGGGTTGACGGGGAGGCGGCTGACGCTCATCCCCGTCTCCATGCCTATATGGTGACGGCCGATCCATCCGCAACGTGCAGCGCCATTCGGCTGGCCGAGGAGTTGCGTGGCCGGTCGTTGCGGGTGCTATTGCATTGCGGAGGCGGTAGCCTGAAAAGCCAACTACGGCGCGCGGACCGAAGCGGGGCGCATTGCGCAATACTGGTTTCCAAGGAGATGCCAGTTGCTGTCAAGATGCTTGCAACCGGTACCCAGACTGAAATGGAGCGGAGCGCGGTTGGCGACTACCTGCAATTACACTGCAGTGATCATGGTAGTTAATCGGAGGGGTGGGCGTGGACGCATCGGATGATGAAGTCGAGCGAGTCAAGAACTGGCTGGCGCAGAATGGAAGCCATGTCCTGTACGCGATTGTCTTCGGGCTCGTGATCGCGTTTGGGATCCGGTTTTGGAGGCAGCACCTCGAGGTTACGCGGCTCGCGGCTGCGTCAATCTACGATGACACCTCGGGGTGGTATGCGCAGGGAAAACTCGGAGCGGTAAAGGCGGCGGTACTGAAACTCGAGCGCCACTACGCGTCGACGCCATATGCGCCGCTCGGAGCGCTTTTGTTGGCGAAGATCTCGTATGCTTCCGGGGATATCAAGGAGGCAGTGGCGCAGCTTAAGTGGGTTACCCGACATACGTCGCAGCCCGGGATTAAGGCGGTAGCTCAACTCAGGCTTGGGCGTGTGCTTGTCGATGAACATCGCCTTGGACCGGCGCTTGCTCTGGTGTCGCCGAAGGCGCCACCGGGGTTCCGCGCGCAGTATGAAGAGCTGCGTGGGGATATCCTGAGACAGCAGGGACATGTGGCGCAGGCGCGCCGCGCCTATCAGGCAGCATTGCACCATGTGCGTCACGGTACACATTATGCCTCGATCCTGCAGATGAAGTTGGACGATCTGTCGTCCCCCCGCGCATGAGGCGGGCACTTATACTGGCCGCAATGCTGCTGCTCGGTGGATGCGGGCTTGAGCGCTGGATTTCTGGTGGAAAAAGTAACGCGATCCCGCCATCACCACTGGTACAGTTCAAGCCGACCATCACGATCCGGCGGTTATGGAGCGTCAATACGGGCGCAGGTGCCGGCAGCAAATATCTCACCCTCATGCCTGCGGCGAAGCACGGTATCCTGTTTGTATCTGACCACAAAGGACATGTTGGTGCCTATGCGGCGTCGTCGGGCAAACGGCTGTGGCACACGAACCTGAAGGCACCGCTGACAGGTGCGACGGGGTACGGGGCCGGCATGGTGCTCGTCGGCACGGTCAAGGGGCAGGTGATGGCGTTGAATGCGGCGGATGGGAAGCGGCTTTGGATGGCACAGCTTTCGAGCGAGGTGCTGGCCCCGCCTGCCGCCACGACGGGCATGGTTCTGGTGCAGACTATCGACGGAAAGCTGTCGGCGCTCTCCGCGAAAGACGGAGGGGTATTGTGGGTGCAGCACCACACGCTGCCGTCGCTTATGCTGTATGCGAGCAGCAGGCCGCTTATCGACAGGGGCAGAGTGCTCTCCGGTTTTGCCAACGGTTATGTGTACGCGGCGAATCTCATCAATGGTGCCCCACTGTGGGAGACCCGTATCGCTCGCCCCCACGGTAGCGATGCGATCAAGCGGCTCGTGGATGTTGACGCGTGGCCTATCGAGCGCTCGGGTGTTGTCTATGCCGCGAGCTACGAGGGTAATGCCGTGGCGATGCGCGCCCGCTCGGGAAGAGTGCTGTGGTCGACCCCGGTCTCGACCTATCGCAACCTTGCGCTGGGTCACAATTCCCTGTTCGTGAGCGACGCGAGAAGCGATGTCATCGCTCTGGACCGTGTCACTGGCACGGTCGTGTGGAAACAGACCGCGCTGACCGGCCGGAAGATCAGTGCGCCTGCGGTCATCGGCAACGAGGTCGTAGTTGGAGATTACGCGGGCTACGTGCATTGGCTCGCGCGTACCTCAGGCGCATTCGTTGCGCGTGACCGCATTGGTGATTCGCCGATCCGGGCGCAGCCACTGGTCGCGCGAGTGGGAAGCGCGGAAGTGCTGTTTGTGCTCAATCAGGGTGGTCAGCTCACAGCGCTCTCCCCATCTTCCTGAGTAAATAAATCCGGGGTGGCTACAGGTGAAACCGGTTGTCGTCCTGGTCGGCAGGCCGAATGTCGGAAAATCGACGGTCTTCAACGCGCTCACGCGCACGCGTAATGCGCTCGTTGCTGATCTGCCGGGACTCACACGGGACCGCCAGTACGGGGAAGGCCGCGTGGGCGAACGACCCTATCTCGTCGTGGATACCGGTGGTCTTGCTGCTGAGACGGATGTTTTGAGGGTGTTGTCCGCGCGCCAGACACGACAGGCCATCGCTGAGGCCGACGCGGTGGTTTTCGTCGTTGACGCGCGCGAGGGGCGCACGGCGGGTGACGAGGAGATCGCGCAAGACCTCAGGCGGAGGAACGTCCCTGTCACGCTTGCCGTGAACAAGTCGGAGGGCGAAGAGTCATCGGTAGCGGTGGCGGATTTTCATGTGTTGGGTTTTGAGGCGCTGTTCGCTATCTCGGCAGCGCATCAGCAGGGACTGGATACCCTGATGACACAGGTGTTGTCGGGATTTGCGCCAGAAACCGAAGAGCCAGTGGCGGAGCCGGTCGCGCGCATCGCCGTCGTGGGGCGGCCAAACGCCGGAAAATCGACGCTTGTGAACACGATGCTCGGCGAGGATCGGCTTGTGGTATCGGCGGCGCCTGGCACCACGCGCGACAGCGTTGAGGTGCCGATGCAACATCACGGCCAAAGCTACGTGCTCGTGGACACAGCCGGTGTCCGGCGTCGCGGACGTATCGACGATTCCATCGAGAAATTCAGCGTTGTGAAGACGTTACAGGCGATCGAGCGTGCGAACGTGGTCATCCTCATGGTCGATGCGCAGGAAAATGTCGGCGAACAGGACGCGAATCTTGCAGCACACGTTCTGGAGCAGGGGAGGGCGCTTGTGCTTGCCGTCAATAAATGGGATAGCGTGAGCCCGTCGGAGCGCATGTGGGTACGCCGTGAGATCGAACGGAAATTGCCGTTCCTTGTTTTTGCGAAGCCCCATTTCATTTCTGCGCTTAAGGGAACCCACGTGGGTGACCTGCTTCCGGCGGTCGACCGCGCATTTGCCTCGGCGCGGCGCGATCTGCCATCCCCCCAGCTCAATAAAATTCTGCGCCGGGCGGTTGAGGCCGTGCCGCCCCCGATTTCAAAAGGGCGGCGGATTAAGCTCAAGTACGCCCATCAGGGGGGTCGCAATCCACCCTTGATCGTTGTGCACGGGACCCAGGTAGAGCATCTGCCAGACACCTATCGTCGTTATCTCGCCAATGTGTTCCGGTCGGCGTTCAAGCTTGAGGGGACCCCCGTGCGCGTCGATCTACAGTCAGGTGTCAATCCTTTCGATCCCCGGCGCCGCCGCTGACCGGTTTGCGGACTGCCCCGTGTGCTTGGCATCGTAGCTGCCCCTCGGACAGCCGTGCCCGTACCCATTCTCCGTCAGCGACATCTTCCGGCCGCCGAACCACATGTCCGTCACGCTCCCGTTCGATGATACTGTAACCGCGCCCAAGCGTCGCGAGTGGACTCAGGATCTGGAGTCTTCCGGCAAGCCGCGCGCATCGGTCCCGCTTCGCTTCAATCGCGCGCCAGACCGCATCTGTCACGCGGCGCGGTTGCCCGTGAAACCGCAGGCGAACGGATTCCAGGCGCCTCGCGGGCGAGTGCGACTCTAGTCGCGTCGCGAGTAATGACATTTGGCCCTGCGTCCGCGCCAGGCGTTCGGCAACACCGCGGCGGAGACGGAGATCGAGAGATACCACGCGCGCTGCGAGGGCCGCAAGACGTCCGGTGGGGCGGGCAAGGCGAAGGGCCGCAAGGTCTACACGCTGACCCTTGCGCTCCAGTTCACGGTACATCGAGCGTGTGAGGCGCAGATTCTGCTGTGTGAACAGCGCAAGCCATTCGGCGCCATTCGGAGACAGGAGTTCCGCAGCCGCGGTGGGTGTCGGTGCGCGCACGTCGGCGACCAAATCCGCGATCGTGAAATCGATCTCATGCCCGATACCGGTGACGATCGGAAGTGGGCAGGCGAGGATCGCGCGCGCGACCTCTTCTTCGTTAAATGCCCAGAGATCCTCAAGCGAGCCCCCTCCGCGCGCGAGGATTAGCACGTCGCAGTCGCCGCGCGCCGCAGCGTACTCGATCATCATAGCGATGTGGGGGGCTGCCCCCGCGCCCTGAACCGGAACGGGATAGATGAGGACGGGGATGGCCGGAAAGCGCCGCCTCAGGGTAGTCAGGATGTCACGTACAGCGGCGCCACTTGGGGAAGTGATGATACCGATACGCCGTGGGATCCGGGGTAGTGGCCGTTTGCGGCTCCCGTCGAACAGTCCTTCACGCGCAAGACGTGCTTTCAGCGCCTCGAATGCCCGCCGTAACGCTCCCTCTCCGGCTTCTTCGACCTCTTCCACGATCAGCTGGAAATCACCCCGCCCTTCGTACAGGCTGACTTGGGCGTACAGCAAGACCGACCGTCCGTTCTCCGGCAGGCATCGGACCTCCCGTGCCTTGAGACGGAACAACGCGCAACGGATCTGCGCCCCCGGATCCTTAAGACAGAAATAAATATGTCCCGACGCCGGACGTGAGACGTTCGAGACCTCGCCTTCGATCCAGATCCTGAGAAACCGGGTCTCGAGAAGTCTTTTAGCCTCATGGTTCAGCCGGGAAACGGAATAGATATCCCGCACCGCGCTGGATCCCGGCGTCAGGTCCGTGCCTTCTCGCATGCGTACCTCCCCGTCAGGGGGCCATTTTGAGCGCCACCGCTAAAAAACGGCAGGTCAATTGTGGATCACGGGGTAACTCGGTCCGGCATTCACCTGGCTACGCGCCTGGGCCTGGGCAAGCTCAGTCTGCTGCAGCACTTCATTTGCCAGGCGGATCGCCTGGGCGCTCTTGCCGGCGGTTCTCGCCTGTTCTGCTTTCTTGAGATCCTGGGCCGTTGTGGTCCACAAGGCCCCCATAGCGGTTGTCTTGGCGACCGCGGCTTGTGCCTTCGCAATCGCCTGATCTGCGGCACGGTTATTCGCTGACGCCGCTGTCGGCCGCGCGCCCGTAGTTGCGCACCCCCCTAGGGCGAGCAGCGCGATCGCGATGACCCACGTCGTTTTCATGAATGCTTCCCCCTCTGATTGATGGTATGCCTGTGGATTAGATCATAAAACCGCGGGCCGACCAACGCTCGGGGACATTTACGGATCTCGCGCGAGTCCCTATAATGCCGCATGCGTATTGTACAAGAAGCACTGACCTTTGATGATGTGCTGCTGTTACCGGCGCATTCCACTATTCTTCCCCGCGACGTCGACTTGCGCGCCCGCCTCACGGGCCGTATCCGGTTGAATGTCCCCCTGCTTTCCGCTGCCATGGATACCGTGACCGAGGGGCGGACTGCCATCGCGCTTGCTCAGGAAGGGGGCCTTGGTGTGATCCACAAGAACCTGACACCGGAACGCCAGGCCCAAGAGGTCCGCAGGGTCAAGAAATTTGAAAGCGGGGTGATCGGTGATCCTATTACTACATCGCCGGACGCCACCGTGCGTGAGGTACTGGATCTGACCCGCGCTCACGGCATTTCGGGAGTGCCGGTAACACAGGACGGACGTCTCGTCGGGATCGTCACGAGCCGCGACCTCCGCTTCGAGACCCGCTACGGCGAGCCGGTCCGGCGTGTCATGACACCGAGGGATCGTCTTGTCACGGTGCGTGAGGGGGCGAGCCGCGACGAGATTGTGCGACTACTTCATGAGCACCGGATTGAGAAGATCTTGGTAGTGGATGAGGGCTTCGCGCTCAAAGGGTTGGTAACAGTCAAGGATATCCAGAAATCCAGCGAATATCCGAATTCCGTGAAAGACGGGCGCGGCCGCCTGCTTGTAGCTGCCGCCGTCGGTGTGGGCCGCGGAACGGAGGAGCGCGTGGAGCGCCTCGTGGATGCGGAGGTGGACGTGGTCGTGGTCGATACCGCGCATGGACATGCCCAGGGCGTGCTCGACCGCGTGCGCTGGATCAAGCACCATTATCCTTCCGTCGATGTGATCGGTGGCAATATTGCCACGGGTGATGCAGCCCGAGCGCTGAGGGATGCGGGGGCCGACGCGGTGAAGGTGGGTATCGGACCAGGTTCGATCTGCACCACACGCATTGTCGCCGGGGTGGGCGTTCCGCAGGTGACCGCAATTGACAATGTTGCGCAGGGTCTTGGGAGCGATGGCATCCCCATTATCGCGGATGGCGGCATCCGGTTCTCCGGAGACGTCGCAAAGGCAATTGCAGCCGGCGCGCATGCCGTCATGATCGGAAGTCTGTTTGCGGGCACTGACGAGGCACCGGGGCAGGTAGAACTGTACCAGGGGCGGTCATACAAGACCTATCGTGGCATGGGGTCGCTCGGCGCGATGCAGGATGGCTCAAGCGACCGCTACTTCCAGGAAGGAGAGATGCAGCCAGACAAGCTGGTTCCGGAGGGCGTGGAGGGTCGGGTCCCGTTCAAGGGAACTATCGTGAATATCCTTCATCAGCTGCTGGGAGGGTTGCGCGCGAGCATGGGATATACGGGTTGCGCGGATCTCGATTCATTCCGTACACATGCATCGTTCGTGCGCATCACATCGGCAGGGATACGCGAGAGTCATGTGCACGATGTCGTGATCACAAAAGAAGCCCCAAACTATCAGCGTGACTGAGCAGATGACCGGAACGCCCGCTCCGTCAGTTCCGGGCGATTCCCCGGCGAATGATCCTTACTCGCAGCGCATTCTGATCCTCGATTTCGGATCTCAGTACACGCAGCTGATCGCACGGCGTGTACGCGAGGCCGGCGTATATTGTGAGATCCATCCTTGGGACACCAACGCCGAAGCGTTGCGCGTGTTTGCGCCCCGCGGCGTCATCCTCTCGGGTGGCCCGGAGTCCGTGGTGAAGGACGATGCGCCGCGCATTCCGGAGGTAATTTTCGGGCTGCGCGTGCCGGTCCTCGGCATCTGCTATGGTATGCAGAGTCTGTCGGCGCAGTTCGGGGGGCGGGTTGAGACGGCTCTCCGCCGGGAGTATGGCCATGCACGTGTGGAGGTGTCCCCGGATAATCGCCTGCTCAATGGGTTGGTCGGCCTTGGCGAGCAGGGGCTTGATGTCTGGATGAGCCACGGGGACCGGGTGATCGAACTCCCCCCCGGGTTCTGCGCCATCGCATACACCGAAAGTGCACCGTTCGCGGGTATTGCCGACGAGTCACGCGGATTCTATGGGCTGCAATTTCACCCCGAGGTCACACATACCCGGCACGGGCAGGAAATCATCGAACGGTTCGTGCACGACATCTGCCGCTGCGATCGGTTGTGGACCCCGGCCCGCATCATCGACAGCCTGATCGAGAACGTACGCCACCAGGTAGGTGGTGGGCGCGTACTGCTTGGCCTGTCAGGCGGTGTCGACTCGTCGGTAGTCGCCGCCTTGCTGCACCGGGCGATTGGCACGCAGTTGACCTGCATCTTTGTGGATAACGGACTGCTGCGACAGAACGAGGCTCAGGAAGTGCAGGAGGTATTCGCGCGACACATGGGGGTCGCGCTCCTGTATTCCCGGTCTGCCGAGCGATTCTTGGATGCGCTGGCCGGTGTCTCCGATCCGGAGCACAAGCGCAAGATCATCGGCCAGATGTTCATCAAGGTATTCGAGGAAGAAGCTGCGCAGATTACGGATGTGCGGTGGCTCGCACAGGGGACGATCTATCCGGATGTCATAGAATCAGCGGGTGCGAAGACGGGGAAGGCACGCATCATCAAGTCGCACCACAATGTCGGTGGATTGCCGGAGACTATGCGGTTGCAATTGCTCGAGCCTTTGCGTGACCTGTTTAAAGATGAGGTCCGGCAGATTGGTATAGAGCTCGGGTTGCCGCGTGAGCTCGTATTCCGGCACCCGTTTCCCGGACCCGGCCTCGGTGTGCGTGTTCTGGGTGAGGTCAAGAGGGAGTATGTACAGACTCTTCGCCAGGCCGACGCGATCTATATAGAAGAGCTGCGGCGGCATGGATGGTACGACCGGGTCAGCCAGGCATTTGCCGTGTTCTTGCCGGTGCGATCGGTGGGCGTGGTGGGCGATGAGCGTGCCTATGAACATGTGATCGCGTTACGCGCAGTCGAGACAGTCGACTTCATGACCGCAAATTGGGCACGCCTGCCCTATGAGTTGCTCGGTATCGTGTCTCACCGGATCATTAACGAGATCCGTGGTGTGAGCCGGGTGGTTTACGATATCTCCGGCAAGCCGCCCGCGACGATTGAGTGGGAGTGACGGGGTTTTGGTCTAAAAAGTTTTATCTTTAGTGTCAAAAGACTTGCTAAGTCTCGATGACGACCGTCGATACATCATAAACGACACAGATTTTCGAAGGCAAGCGATTGATATAGAAATATTTTGTACGTTTCTGCTCGTGTCCGAGACGGCTGTGCAGCGCGAAAATTTGACGGTAAATCTGACGGTGGATTATTTCTCGAAATATCAGCATCCGCATTTACCGTCACATCCGTGTGATCTCAGCCGGTAAAACCAAACAAGAAGGACCTACGTATTAAGGTGCTTCGGAGAGCTTGAGCATTTCGTAGTGGCGTTCAGATCCATATTTTCTGCACAGTAAATATGGCTGTTTCTCCAAATATCGGTGCGAACACGAAGCCGAGATTGCTTGACATTCCCGTGATCAATTACGTTCTTGAATTCGCCTTCAGTTGAATGTAAGCGATCGAGCAACAGCAGGCTTGCTTATCCCGATGGTGTCGCGGCCGGCAATGCCAGATCTTTCTGTACCGGCGGCTGGCCCGGCAGCAAGGCTTCCAGTGCCTCGAC
>JAJYDT010000085.1 GCA_021777335.1 Pseudomonadota bacterium
CCGAGAACCGGCGGCTTCTCCAGAAGCAGCAGGAATCCTCGATCGACGGCGTGATCGCGTGCAGCGCCGAGATGCTCAAGGTGTGCCAGACAATCGAGAAGGTGGCTCCGTCGGACGCCACGATTCTCCTTCTGGGGGAAAGCGGGACCGGCAAGGAACTGTGCGCCCAGTCCGTCCACAGCCGCAGTCCGCGCGCCGCGAACCGTTTCGTCGCCATCAACTGCGCGGCCATCCCGGAGAATCTGCTCGAAAGCGAGCTCTTCGGCTACGAGAAAGGCGCCTACACCGGCGCCGCCAAGCAGACCCGCGGCAAGATCGAATATGCTGACAGCGGCACGCTGTTTCTCGACGAGATCGGCGACCTTCCGATGGCGCTGCAGGCCAAGCTGCTGCGCTTCCTGCAGGAGCGCACCTTCGAGCGCATCGGCGGGCGCGAGGAGATTCCGGTCGATGTGCGGGTGGTGTGCGCCACTCACCAGGACCTGGCGTCCAAGATCCAGGCGGGGACCTTCCGCGAGGACCTTTTCTACCGCATCAGCGAGATCAGCGTACAGATTCCTCCGCTGCGCCAGCGCACCGGCGACACTCTGCTGCTGGCGCGCTCGTTCCTGGATCATTTCGCGCGCGAACAGGGGCGGCTGTTCCGCGGCTTCTCAAAAGAGGCGCTCGCTGCGATCGAAAACTACCCCTGGCCCGGCAATGTCAGGGAGCTCAAGAATCGCGTGAAACGCGCCACCATCATGGCCGAGAGCGCCCACATCGACGCCAAGGATCTCGAGCTCGATGTCCCCACCGGCGAAGCTGCGACATTCAATCTGCGGGAAGCACGCGATCAGATCGAGCGCCAGACCATTGTGCGCGCCCTCGGCCATGCAGGCGGCAAGGTCACCCAGGCAGCCGACCTGCTCGGCATCAGCCGCCCCACCATGTACGATCTCATCAAGAAGCACGGCCTGAAGGTGTAAGGCGAAGATCGGTTTGCGCCCACAAATTACGCCACCGCGGGAAGCAGCCGCCCCGGTGTGCGGCTTTTCGGTTTCGGCAGGCTCCGGCAGGAGCGTGTCGGAGCGACTTCACGGTTGCCCGGGCCGACATCGACAGCGCATACGGGCTCCGCAAGCCCGCTTCCTGGGCTGAGTGACGCGCACGCGCAAAGCTCCCCGGGTTTCCCCACGCTGGTTCGAAGGCGCCTGCCAGATCACAAGCTACAGGCTTGACGAGCTTCCGGGCACGAAGTTGCGCGCCCTGTATCAGCGCAAGAAAGGCAGGGACCTCTTTGACCTTGCCACCGCCCTGAAAAATCCGGAAGTGAACCCGCACCGAATCATCGCCGCATTTTCCGAATACATGGACCGCAGTGGTCATCATATCCCGCGCGAACTCTTTGAGCAGAATCTTGCCTCAAAGTCGGACAATCCGCTGTTTACCGCCGATATCGGTCCTTTGCTTGCACCCGGCTACAGCTGGGACATCGCCGCTGCGGCGCAGACAGTCGCATCGCGACTGATCGCGCTTCTGCCCGAAAAGGCGTAGAAGCAAATTCCGAACAGTGTCCCGAGTTCCGAGGAAAGCACGGTTTTTTAATCTGAAGTTCCCCCGAGCGCAGGAATGCAGAGCAGCTTTTTGTTTGGAAATACTCAGCGTGCAGACTCCCGCTTATGCCAGGCCCAAGCGGTTTTCACGATGGAAACAAGATCTTCATAGCGCGGCCGCCAGCCCAGCTCCCGGCGTATTTTGGTTGAATCAGCGATCAGTACGGCCGGATCTCCGGGACGACGCCCCGCGGTGGTTTCGGGGATGGGATGTCCCGACACGCGCCGGGCGACCTCGATGACTTCGCGGACTGAATAGCCTCTGCTGTTGCCAAGGTTGTAGACAGCATTCTCACCTCCGCCCATCAGAAAGCTAAGCGCAAGCAGGTGCGCTTGGGCAAGGTCAGTCACATGCACGTAATCGCGCACGCAGGTTCCGTCAGGAGTAGGGTAGTCGGTGCCGAAGATCGTGATGCCCGGACGCTCGCCGGTCGCGACCTGCAGGACAAGCGGAATGAGGTGGGACTCCGGGTGGTGGCGCTCGCCGATCAATCCTGAGGCATCTGCTCCAGCCGCATTGAAATAGCGCAGCGAAACGTAGCACAGCCCGTGTGCCGCGGCGCTGTCCCTGAGCAGATGTTCGGCAGCGAGCTTCGTCTCGCCATACGGATTGGTGGGATGGCAGGGATAGTCCTCCCCGATCGGAGTTCCCTCCGGCTCGCCATAAACAGCCGCCGATGAAGAGAAGATGAAGCGCTTGATGCCGTGCGAAATCATCGCATCGAGCAGTTCGACCGTGCGGGCGAGGTTGTTACGATAATAGACCAGAGGCAGTTCCACCGATTCTCCGACTAGCGAGTAGGCGGCGAAGTGCATCACTGCATCAATGTGATGCTGCGAGAAGATCGCATGCAGCAGCGCTGGATCTCCCAAATCTCCTTCGATGAACGTCCCGCCAGGCAAGAGATCCCGATGCCCGCGCGTGAGGTTGTCGAGAACGACCACGCCGTAGCCGCCAGCGAGCAGTTCCCTGACCATGTGAGAACCGATATAGCCGGCGCCACCGACCACCAGCACGCTTGCCTTCATTTCTTGGCCTCCAGTTGCTCACTACCCTTTGTCCTGGATCTGGCGCTTGAGAATTTGGCTACGCACGAAATTCTTTGAACACGCACAAGTTCAACCTTATCCTATTTGGCCGAAATGACGAAGATTTCAATCGTGCCCCATGCCGATTTCCCAGCTCCGTGTCCGGCTCGCTGGTGGCTTTCTCGCGTTCTCCTTGGTCTTCTCCCCCCGCTCCATCGACTCCGCTCCCGGCTGCCCAGGTTTGTTCGCCGACTTCGTCGCTAGTATGGGCGAGTCTGACTTCTGCGGGCCGTGCGTCATGGGCGTCGGCTTCCCGCCTTCCCCATGCGGACCGGTGCCTTGACCGCGCACCGGCCAGCCCGCAGATCTCCCGGTTCCCGCACAAGGAACGTCCGTACATGCCAAGTTCTCTGACCACGCTAGGCCATCCAGGCGCTTGCGATGGCGCGCCCGCCCGCGTGGCCTTGCGCCTGCGGGACGGTGTCGGCGCCCGGGATAAATCTATCGCGGCTCGATGACTGGCCTGCACGACCTCCCCTACCGATGTGGTTCGCTAGGCCTTCGTCGTAAGGGGCTCGCACCTTCTACTCCTTGCAGGTCTCCCGGCGCAGCCCACACTTTTCGACGAAAATCCTGAAAACTAGATATGCATTGATCACGCCTGTTTACGTGGCTGCGTGGTCGCTCCGGTTCCGCCGCCCGGAGGGGGCGTGGCGCATCTGATCCTGGCCCTGCTGCCCGCAACAGCCTACGGCGCAGGACAAATCCATGGGTGGCGCTTTCCGGGACGCTTCGGTCTGAGTGCCGACCCGATGTCACCGACATCGGCAGCAGTGACGACCGCGCTCGCAACGTTCCTGTTCGTGGAGCTCGGCAAGCGGCCCGGCGGCGCCCGCCGACCTTGACGTCCGGGTGCGCTTTTTCATGGCACTGCCGGCCGGGCAGGTCACCGGGGAACTGTCATGACATCGCCTCCAGGTTAAATCTATAAAATCCCGGAAACCATCCTCTCAGGCGATGAAAAGTTACAGCCGAGCGGCCAGGCAACGCTGGGAAATTCCTGATGTTCTTTTATTGAGATATCCTTGCCTTAGGCCTCGGCATTGTCCAGCTCGACGGGATATCGGCGATGGGAAAATCGGTTTGAGGCCCATGATATAATTTGTTTATATGCGTGGATCGATGGGCTCGTCCGATCGATTTCATTTTTCACAGGCTCTTTGCGACGAACTTTTCAAGGGAGCTGCTGACCGATTTTCGTAGCTTATTTGAAGGCGGGAACATCTGTGACGCAAAATACCAGCGAGACAAAATACGACGTGATCGGCTTGTCTATGGTCAAGAACGAGGCGGACGTCATCGAGGCATTTGTTCGGCACAACCTTGCCTATCTCGACATGTTGATCGTGGCGGACAATGATTCGTCCGATGGCACGCGGGAAATTCTCCTGGCCCTGCAGAACGAGGGGTTGCCGGTCCTGATTTTCGACGACCCCATCTTCGGCTATTTTCAGTCGCAAAAGATGACGTTTATGTATCGAAAAATCACTTCAGTTCTGCCAGCGAGTCATATCATCCTGCTGGACGCAGACGAATTTATCCTTGCGGGTTCACGGGATCATTTTTATGATGCACTAGGCCGGCTTCCGGTTGGCAGCCAGGGGCAGTATTTCTGGAGAACCTACATTCCCTCGCCACAAGGCATTGTACGGCGTGACGTTTTGCGGGAGATCAGACACCGGCGCAAGGTAGAGACACCTTCTTACCCTAAATCAGTCATCGCGTGTGATAACCGCATTAACTCCCAGGTCGTAGTTGACCAGGGCAACCACAACGTGCGGCTTGCGAATGGTCATATGCTGCCATGCTATCAGCTGACCGGGGTGGCGTTGGCGCATTTTCCGGTGCGCAACGCCGAGCAAATCAAAGCCAAGGTTGTTAATGGATGGTTCGCGTACTTGGCGAAGAACCGTACTCAACACGTCCCTGGGGAGGGTTATCAATGGCAACAGCTTTACCGTAAGGCGATCGATTGCAACGGGTTGACGACAGAGGACGTTACCCGTGAAGCCCTTAGTTATGCGCAAACTGCCACTCCGCAAACGTGGCCGGATGATGTCACCCTTGACCCGATCACTCCGCAATATCCCGAACTCAGTTATTTCGATCTGGGCATTGCCGATGCTTTCGCCAAGGTTGTCAGGTCGTGCGAACGATTGTTTGTGCCCAATCCACGGTTCTTGTTCAACCTGAAGCAGATACCGACCGTTCACGACGCAAACGGCGGTCAGCAAGCATCCACGGCGTTTCACGGATCATGGCATCAACAGAACCTGTATCTTGACCTGCCGCCCTTCCGACATGTTGCCGAGCGTCATCGGCCAGAGAGCGTTCTCGATCTGGGTTGCGGCCTGGGCGGGTACTTGAAAATTTTCGCCGATTCCGGGGCAAAAAGAACGGTCGGGGTAGACGGTTTTCCAGCGGGGGCAGCATTTCTGAACGAAGGGCCGTATCTGCAGAGGGATCTCAGCAAACCACTGGACTTGAATGAGACCTTTGATCTCGTGCTGTGCACCGAAGTAATTGAGCGCATAACTCCAAGCTGTGAGGATGCCGTAGTCGACAACATCCTGCGTCATGCCCGTGAGCGCGTCGTCTTCTCTGGCGCCGATGTGGGGCAACCGGGCGTCGGTCACATAAACTGCAAGCCGATCGGTTATTGGCTCGAGAAGTTTTCAGCACGGGGCTGGGAGCCAAACCTGCTGGATACCTATTCCATGCGTGCACTAGCAAGTTTCTCATGGTTCCAGAGAAATACTGTGGTACTTGTACGCAAAGGCGGAGTCGATGGCAATGCCGCTCTGGAACTGATCCGGCAAGCCGGGCAAAAGGTGAACTGGGGCGACCAGAAAGCAGCTATCGTTACGCATCCTTTTGCGGCAATGATGTCAAAATAGGGGTGACGCTGTTAAATTGTCCCGCATGATCCTGCAACAGTTCATGCACGAATCACGCTTGCCAGGGTCGGATTGAGTCGTATCTGCTCTTTCGGTTCACGCCGCGCAGAATAACCAATTCCCGGGCCGCAAGCGCCATGGACTGCAACAGCAGAAAGTTCATTTACTTGTGCTACCGCGCTCTTGTGCGGGTACCGCCCTTATTACATATTGAAGCGGCAATGCGTCATTGATCGAAATTTTGGCGTCCACCCCGCAAGCCTTCGCCAGTTCGCCAATTATAGGAATCAACTTTTCCCTGGACGGCTCGTTAAAAATCCGCGGAAACCCTTCGGATATAACGAATCCGGCGCCAGTAAACAGCTCAATAATGGTCTGCCGCGTAAACCATCTGAGATGCGTCTTATCAAAAAGTCCGCTGTCTTGGTATCTGAAGTCACCAATACTGAGTTTAGCGATGACAGACCAGTGTTGAGCATTGGGGATGCAGGCCACCACACAGCCATGGGCCGGCAGAACTTCACGTACCCTCCTCAGTAAACGCCACGGATCCACCAAGTGCTCTAGCGTGTCACCGAAAATCCAGCAATCGCGGTCACTTTGGGCGGCAAAGAAGTGGTCTTCGGCCTGCTCGATATCGAATGCCATTGCTTCGTCGCAATATCTCCTGGCCAAACCTATATAGGTTTCGTCGATATCGATGCCGAAATAATTGCAAGCAGGGATGAGCTTCTTGACCTCGCGAGCCAGCGCGCCCGCGCTGCATCCAACTTCGATTAAACTGCGGCAAGACGTCGGAATGATCTTCAGCAAGTCGGGGTTATGCTCATCATGTGCGGGCGTCTGCTGCATTGCTCGTCCAGTCGGTTTCGAAAGGCCTTCTCTATTCTATTAAAGCACTATGTTAACCATTCTGGAACCCGCTTGTTCGGTTAACCTCGGTCCGTGGTAAGGCGGAATTCCTTTGACAACCTGTCAGTCGCATAGGCCTTGCCGTGGATCCGCATAGTAAATTCTGTGGAGCGGGCCGACTCAAAATCCGTGGTTCCGCAACACGGACGTGGCCCCGCCGGACACTGCCGCTACAGCGCGCCGATGTCCTTGCCGTCCATCTGGCGTCTGACGGGGCGCACGTCGTTGCCGTTCAGCGCAAACGGAACGGATGTCGGAGGGTCTGGAATCGCCGTAGGGACGGTTGCAGGCCGAGACCTCCTCCGTCGCGTCTTCCGGGACAATCCGGCAGCCAGAACAGCTTGCCGGAGTCAGGAGACGAACCGAGCGAACCGACCGCGCTTCGGGCACCGCCCCCTGTCTGTGTCTACCGAACTGCAATGCCGTGGATCTTGTTCATTCATGGTTGCATATAGTACTACTATGACCCTACCCCGGTTTCACGTACACCAGATTCTTGGTATTTTTTCTGATGAACGGAGGAATGAACGGGCAGGAAAGAGAATGTCCCGAAAAGGCGTAGACGCAAATTCCGACTAATTCCGGTGCCGGATGGGGCGTGCGGGCGTGTTGGCTCAGCGCGAGCGGGACAGCACGGCCGCCTCGAAGTCCGCGCAGGCCGGAATCGGGCGCTGGATGATGTCGTGCCGTCCACAGAGGCCGTTGTCCGCCCGCACCGAGGAATAGGCGGAACTCAGGATCCGCAGACCGGGCACCAGGCGCTCCAATTCCTCCGGATGGTCCGTGAAGTGGCGGCATTGCCGGCAGGTTTGCAGATTCATGCGCCCTCCGATCGATGGGAATGCACCCGCCGGGCATCGCCCGGCGGGTGCGGCTGCCTTACAGATTCGACCAGTAACTGCCGAACACATATACGGAGAGAATATACCCGAGCACCACGTTCATCAGGACGCCGAGACTGAACGCGCTGAATGTCTTCCATCCGACAGGGGCGAGGTCGCGGAAGCGCGTCGTCAAACCGATACTGAGGAAGCAGAAGATGAACGCCCAGGTCCGCAGCGATACCAGCGGCAGGATGAGTCCGGGCTTGACGACGTTGTTGAAGTCCGCAATCGAGTAGCTGTTCGTCACCATCGTCATCAGCAGGGACGCCACGAAAAAGCCGATGACGAACTTCGGAAACCGCCACCAGATCTCCCGCACATCCGGCTTCGTGCCCCGCTCCTTACCCTCCCAGACCAGGGTGGCGACCAGCGCCCAGGCAAACGACCAGATGCCGATCCACAGATCACGTCCGATCACCTTCATCAG
>JAJYDT010000086.1 GCA_021777335.1 Pseudomonadota bacterium
TTGAAATGGACGGATACAAAACCCTCAAAGAAGGGCAACAGGTCGAATTTGAAATACAGGAAGGGCCAAAGGGTCCGCAGGCAACCAACATTCGCGCATTGGCATAGCGCGATCCGGTCCTGCCGGACGGTATCATTCCTGAGCCCGGCACCTGCCGGGTTTTCTTTTTCCGGAGACCCGAAACATCCGCTCGTTCGCCGGGTCGAAGGTACTTACAGCGGAAGTCAGCGGGACACGCGCCCCGGATAGCGCGCAACACGCCCGTACGGGCGAGAGGACAGCCTAAGATGAACGTCAGAAAGCTGGAAGACGGACACATTGTGCTGGAACTGGAGAAGGCCGAACTCGACTCGCTGGCACGACCGGTTATCGCGCATGCGGAAGAGATGCACAGTGCCCTGCTGGATTTGGCGGATATCCTGCGCAGCGCCGGATATGGCATGCGCGATCAGTTCCGGCAGCCACCCCATCCGTGGGACGCCGGCGCGCAGCATCCGAGCATCGAAAAGTGAGGTGCTACTCATGAATATCGCGAATCAGACCGCCGAGTCGCTGAACGTGATCCTCGACCCCGAAGAAGCCCAACGCCTGGTCGAGGGATTGAGCGAACATCTGACACTGCTGGGCCAGCCCGCAGAGAAGCTGCTCAACCTGCTGCTCGCTGCAGGCATACGGGCGCCCCAGCCGGCGGGACATGTCCGCACCGAATACATGCCTCCGCTCAAGTAGGGAACCCCGCTACATCCGGGCGATGAGGGCTTCGCCGAAACCGGAGCAGGAAACCTGGGTGAGGCCGTCGACGCCAGCCAGCACCCGCGCCAGGTCGTAGGTAACGGTGCGGGCGGCAATCGCCGCGGTCATGCCCTTGATGATCAGATCGGCCGCCTCGGTCCAGCCGAGATAGCGCAGCATCATCTCCGCGGAAAGAATCATGGACCCGGGATTCACCTGGTTCTTTCCGGCGTACTTGGGCGCCGTGCCATGGGTCGCTTCAAACACGGCAACTGAATCCGCGATATTCGCACCCGGAGCGATGCCGATCCCCCCGACCTGGGCGGCGAGCGCATCGGAAATGTAGTCGCCGTTCAGATTGAGCGTGGCGATCACGTCGTATTCTGCCGGCCGCAGCAGGATCTGCTGCAGGAAATTGTCGGCAATAACGTCCTTCACTACGATCTCGCGGCCGCTATGCGGACTGGTGATCGCGCACCACGGCCCTTCGCCTATCGGCTTCGCTCCGAATTCCCGTTTCGCCAGCTCATAGCCCCAGTTGCGGAAGGCGCCCTCGGTGTATTTCATGATGTTGCCCTTGTGCACCAGGGTCAGCGAGCGCCGATCGTGATCGACGGCATAGCTTAGCGCCTTTCTGATAAGGCGCTCCGAACCCTCACGCGAAACCGGCTTGATGCCGATGGCCGAACTCCCGGGGAAACGGATCTGGGTGACACCCATCTGTGTTTCGAGGAAGGAGATGACCTTTCTGGCCTGCTCTGATTCCGCCGGCCATTCGATGCCGGCATAGATGTCTTCGGTGTTCTCGCGGAAAATCACCATATCCGTAAGTTCCGGATTCTTCAGCGGCGACGGGGTCCCCGGAAAATAGCGGACCGGACGCACGCACGCGTAGAGATCGAGTTCCTGGCGGATCGAGACATTGAGAGAACGCAGGCCCTGCCCTACCGGCGTGGTCAGCGGACCCTTGATCGAGACCGTGAAATCGCGCAGGGCATCGAGCGTCTCGCGCGGTAGATACTGGTTGTCACCGTACACCCTGGCCGCCTTCTCGCCTGCATAGACCTCCATCCACGAGATGGAGCGGCCCTTGCCATAGGCCTTGTTTACGGCGGCATCGACCACCCGGCGCATGACCGGCGTGATGTCAACGCCGATCCCGTCCCCTTCGACAACCGGAATGACGGGACAGTCCGGCACGTTGAGGCTGGAATCGGAATTGGCGGTAATGCGTTCGCCGCGGGCGGGTATCTGGATCTTCTGGTAGGCCATGAGCAGGATTCTCTGACAATAGGGTTAAATTAAGCCTTGGGAATTCGGAAAAGAGCCGTAGTATACCGGGAAATACGTAGCCTGCGTTCCCCCGGACGCGCGCGTCGGGAGTGACCTCGTGCCGGGCCCGCGCATGCCTGCGATTCGGCGATCAGCGCGCGATTCCGGCAGCCGGCAGGACCCGGCATCGAGCGGCGGTGCGCCCGAGCTTGCGGATTCGATCGGGCGATTTCGCTACCGATGGGCCGGTATATGGCGAGAATGTGGAAACCTGGTCATCTGCGTGCACCGCCCGCCCGAGCAGAAGCCGGGCCCCCTCCGAGCGATCCGCACATTTCCTGCCACGGCGCTTCGGGATCATTCCGACCGCCGGACACCGGCCGGATTCCGGCCCGGATAGTCAGCGCCGCGGTTTGCCGGATTCCGCCAGCCGCTCCGGAAGTCTCAGCCCCAGAGCTCTGACTGCCAGCTCGCCTCTTCTTCTTATATCAAGCTTCCTGAATATATTCTTGAAGTGGTCTTTTACAGTCATCTCGGCGATGAACAGCCGCGCTGCGATCTCCTGGTTGGACAACCCGCCGATGGCCAGAGCCGCAACCTCCCGCTCTCGCGCAGTCAATCCAAGGCCCGAGAGCTTTGACCGGATACGGTCATGGGTCATCTCCAGGGATTCCAGCAGGGCAATATGACGTAGGGCCCGCGAAAAATGAGGAAGAAGGACATTCAACATCGCGATATCCCGTCCGGTAAAATCCTTTTCGTGCCTTTTCCTATGCAAGGCCAAACTGGCAATCAAGGCTCCCTGATGGCCAAGGTTTGCGCTCACTTCATAAAAAATGGGAATCGTCGGCTGGAAATCCCTACCCCATTCCGTCTCCGGCAGGCGGGAGGCGGGCACATGGTCCGTAAGCCGGAGGGATTCGTTAACGGTCGTCAAATGCAGTTTCTCGAGCACCAGCGGATGGGCAGGAGCATAGGTGGCGAAAAAGCTCCGGAAAGCCGCGTCGTCAATATGGTAGTTGACCGAGCCTGTCATATGAAAAGCCCCTCTTTCTACGTCCAGCGGGAGATAGACCGCACTGCTGATGCCGATCCATTTTTCAAGTTTCTCAAACGTGGCGAGAAGCATCGTTGAACGGTCGGGGCTGGAATAGACGTTGTCGATGATCTCAAGAAGCGCCTGATAATCTCTGGAGGATGAACGGCGTGGCATCATTAGACGTTCTCCCAGTTAAGGATCGGTTTCGCCATGAATCACAAGCTTTCAGTTCCGAGGCGCGAATCCCAGCACTCTCGCCACAAGCTCGCCTCTGCGCCTGATTTCGAGTTTCCCGAATATGCTCTTGAGGTGGTCTTTCACGGTCATCTCGCTGATGAAAAGCCGCTCAGCAACTTCACGGTTTGAGTGGCCATGGATTACAAGTGCCGCGACCTCTTTTTCCCGCCCGCTGAGCCTGAAACTGTCCAGCTGTCCCGTGAGCATCGGGTTAGAGGGTTGCGGCTCCAGCACGATGAATTTCCCGCCTTTCTTATTGCTTATCGGCACGGTACGCACGCGATAGGTGCGGGATCGATTCCTGAAAAAGGTGGCCATCGGTCCGAGGCCGGGATCAGGAATTGTCTCAACCATCCGATTCCCGAGGGCCTCCTTGGCAGCATTGTTGACGAAAAGAACCCTGCCGCTGTCGTCGATCATGATTACGCCGTGCGGCCCCCTGAGAAGGGCTCCGTCGTGTGCCAATTCACGGTTATGGATGGACCTGGCCATATGCGGCAGAAGAATATTCACGATCGCCTTTTCACGGCTGCTGAAATTGGCATCCCGTTTCTGCCGGTGGATCCCGAGCATCCCGACCGTATCGCCCTGGGCCCTGAGCGTGGCTGCAATAACATAGAATACGGATGCCATCGGCATGAGGAAGTCGCAGGCGAATTCGGTTCTCGCCAACTTGGGCATCAGATCCGTATTGCGTGCCACCTCGTTCGGATGATCCTTGAACCACCCACTCGAAGCAAAGGGGTCCTGCGAAGCATATCGAGCGAGATAGGCAAGCAAGGCCCCTTCGGAATTGTTGTAGATCTGATAGCGGCCGAAAAGAAACTCCCCGGTCTGTGGATTTGCAGGAACGAATATTGCGCTGTAAATGCCTATGAACTTGTGCAATTCCTGACAGAACGCATGGAACATCGCCCCCGTATCCGGGATCGTCGAATAGACGACCTCGATGATTTCGAGGATCTTCCGGTAGTCTCTACCTGAAAGAACCATTGCAGACACACCCCTTACCCGCTGAACAGACCGCGAGATAACGTAATGCCATTTTTATTTTTGTGCCGTTGTATCTCAGCATCCACGCGAATCGCGGTTTCTGCTGATTCGCACCCAATTCAAAACCGGCTCAAATCAACCACAGTATGACTCAGAGAATGGTTGATTTTCCAGCTGCCGCCGCATTTTTACTTTGGCTCATCGCGTAATCGTGTGGGTGAAAACAGAGTCTGAAATGCCGCCAGACCCTGCAATCACCGATACCCAACGTCTTTGACGGGCAGTGGAGATTTGGCATGACCTTCCCATGCCTACTCCCAAACCTAAACGACTGTTGTCGGATACGTACGCATTCCCCGGTTTCCGGCCCGAGCCCACGGTGCGCGGCGTCTTCGGGGATCCGACGGCCCGCGCCATCCCCCTTAAACAACGCTCAAAAAACCAGTCTGCCGCGGCAGTGGCCGGGCGCACTCGGGTAGGTACGACCGCAAGCTTCGAAGGGTACGCGATCTGCCCTGCGGCGACACCCGCGTCTATCTGAAATTCGAGGTGCGGCGTGTCTTCTGCTGTCGTTGCGGCACGGTAAAGCGGGAGGGTCTTTCGTTTCTCGCCGACAACCCGCTTTACACCAAGCGCTTTGTCTTCTATGTGGGGCCAGCGCTGCCGCAGTGCCCCCATCCAGGACGTCGCCCGGAAACTGCATCTCGACTGGCACACGGTCAAGGCACTGGAGAAGCAATACATGGCGGCGCAGCTGGCCCACGCGGGTAAACCCGGACCGAAGGCCATCGGCATCGACAAGATATCGATCCGTAAGGCTCACACCTACCGCATCGTGGTGAGCGACCTCATCCGGGGCCACCCGATCTGGTTCGGCGGGGAGAACCGTTCCGAGGCAAACATGGCGCAATTCTACGATTGGCTCGGCAAAAACAAGGCAAAACGCATACGCCTGGCGGTGATGGACATGGGGGAAACCGTTTTGCACGATGGCTGAGAACAAGACACCGCAAGCGGCGATCCTGTTCGACAAGTTCCACGTCCGGCGCCATCTGAATGAGGCGCTCGATGAGGTACGCAACAGCGAGCACGCGCGGCTCACCGGCAAAGCGCGGCACTACATCAAGGGGGCAGAAATACATGCTTTCTGTCGCACCGCGAGAACCTGGATCTGGACGGAAGGAAAGCCTTGAAGACGCTGCTGGCCGCGAACCAACGATTGAATACGGCCTGCCTGCTCAAGGAATCCTTCGGCCAGCTGTGGAGCTACGAGCGCGAGTGTTGGGCACGCAGATTCTTCGAGAACTGGCGTGCGCCGTGCGAGCCTCAAGTGGCAGCGCCTGAAGCCCTTCGAGAAGTTCGCCGAGATGATCGATCGTCATTGGGAGGGCATCGCCGCGTACTGCCAACCCGAGACCAAGACCTCGCTCGGCTTCGCCGAGGGATTCAACAACAAGATCCGCGTCATCCAACGGCAGGCGTATGGATTGCGCAGAGAACGGAAACCGCAAGGGATCGTGGGTTGACTCAGTCAGAAAATAGCGCGAGGGCCACTGTACCCAATGATGGAAGATTGAATGGGCCTGATGTGTATTTACGGTGTGCGACATGAAGTGCCGCAACTGGGGTGAGAAAATTCCGGGCAATCCGGGTTTGTCGTTCGGCCCAAGTGGCCAGGAGCCGCCGGGATTGTTTCTGTCCATAACGGCAATCCGCCTCGTCATCACCCTCTTCCTGATCACCTTGGCCGTCAGGTACTGCCCTGGTTTTCCATTGGCCTGGCTGGGTTTGTCGGACTCCAGGTTGTGGTGGCGTATGTCGATTGCCACCACGCTGCCGACAAAACGCGCCGCGGAGGTAAGCGCACGATCGGATTCGTGAGGCAAGGCGAAGAACACCCACAACCGGATGAAGCATGGGGCAAGCTTCGACGCTGCCGAATGAGCATTTTCCGACCCTTTCGCCCTCGCAGAGCAGGACCGCATCGAGAGTGGCGAACAGCGCAGGCAAATCCTCGGCTTGGCAGACGGACATCACCTGCTGCCGGTGGCAACATCGAAGCAATAGCTCTGCCGATTTTAAATTCCGCAGCGTCACCGTATTGAGATCCCTCTCATTCAATAATCGGTGCTCTCCAGGTCAGATCCAAAATCCTACTTTCGAGGGATATAATCCCGATTTCTCCTTGCCTACAGTTAATTCCAGCATGACCAACCGAAGGCGGCGCGAGGCCAAACGCTGTCCTCAGACACGTTCTGTGGGCCGCCGAAAAATCCTGACGGCGTGGAATGCAATGTATCAGATCAACAACCTGACGGGAGACAACAAGCGATGAAAAACAAGCGCATCCGTATTCTGGCGAGTGGTCTTGCTGCCCTGGGCGTCTTTTCCGGCTTCATGCCCAGCGCATCCGCCGCATTGAGCGGGAGCTGCGGAATGGTGGTATCGGTGCCTCATAACTACGTGCTCGGCACCATGTCGGGAAACGTGAGCCTGACCACTGGTGCTTTTACCAGCAACTTCCAGTTCGACGGGGCCGGATCGGTAAAAGGGGTGAACGTTCTTGCGGTGATCGATTTCAACACCAGTACAATCAGCTTCAACGTCACGAATGTTACCATCGGCACCCCCAACACCTACGGAACATCGGCGGGATCAGCCACGTTCACGACCGCAGCGGGACCGCTGCCGAATTCATACACGATCACCTTCACGCCGCCGTCGTCCTCCGCGATGAGCCTCAACCTCCTGCCCGTGAACTCGGGCAACACGGTGCTGGTCCAGGGAACGTCGGGGAGCGGCTCTGCGCTTGTGGGCGTCTGCCAGGCACTCTAGGCAGGACATCTGAGACGTCTGGCAGAGGGAAACAACGTCATGAACCGCGCTAAAAAACTGCTGTGGGGTCCGTTGTTGGGCACGTTCCTGGCACTCGCCGCGTGCGGGGGCGGGTCCACCCCATCATCATCGTCGTCTTCGTCGTCCGGCGGTTCCAGTCCGACCGCCGCGGCCAATAATAGCACCGCGTCAACCGTTGGGGTCGCAACGGTGGTGGTGGGCTCTCAGTAATCGGTGCCCGGGTCAGCCGGCTCCGCGGGTCAGGTGCTCCCTGGCGCGTGGAAGCCGGACCTGACCCGCGGCGCACGCCGCAGCGGAAAGCGCCAAGCTCGAAAGACAGGGCTGGCGTTGTGCTTTCTGGTTTTCTCCCTGAATCGATCGAAAATGGGTCATCGCCGGTCGTCCGTATTGCCTCTTCATCAGGATGGGTGCCGCCCCCGTTGCCGGCGGTGGACGACGCTTCGCCTGAGGCTGGATAAACGCAGCCACAAACAGCCATGCAGCTGTCAGTCCCGCGCCGGCCAGGAACACTGCCGGTCGGCCCACGTGCTGTGCCAGCAAACCGCTGACGGTGCCGCCAACAAAGATCCCCAGAG
>JAJYDT010000087.1 GCA_021777335.1 Pseudomonadota bacterium
GTTTCGGGTGTCCTTGCAGGTGGCCTGCGGCCACCCGCCCGGACCCTACGCCTACCGCGGACTACTCGCCCTCGCTTCGCTCTCCCTGGCTCGTAGCGGATGCTGGACACGGGGCTTGCGGCGGGAGCCGTCTCGCGACACCCTGCACACTTTGCTAGACTACCGCCCTCACAAAACAATGTGTTTTCATAAAGACTGATGCGCTGGCGGACTGCTTTGCTATTTATCGGACAGAGTATCGTCCTGGGTCTCGCCATCGCTTTCGTAATCCTGCTTGCGTGGCCGAGACTTGCCCCGAACCGGGTCGTGGTGATACGCCAGGCACAATCGGCCCCCGTGTCTGTCGCCGGTCCAGTGTCGTACGCGGATGCAGTCGATATCGCGGCGCCCGCTGTGGTCAATATCAATACGGCAGCGGTCACGACCTATCGACCCCAGCTATTTCTCAACAACCCATTTTTCCGGCAGTTTTTTGGCCAACTCACAGGCCCCCCACGGAAACAGCTGGAGACAAGCCTCGGGTCGGGCGTGATCGTGAGTCCGTCGGGCTACATTCTGACGAACTACCACGTCATCAAGGGTGCCCAGGAAATCGAGGTATTCCTGAAAGATGGCCGGCACACCCCTGCGCAGGTGATCGGCACCGATCCCGCCTCGGACCTTGCTGTCCTCAAGATCGACCTGCCCCATCTTCCGGTCATCGCCTTCGGTAACTCAAAAAAATTGCGCGTTGGCGATGTCGTGCTCGCGATCGGGGATCCCTTCGGGGTGGGACAGACTGTGACCATGGGGATTGTGAGCGCCACCGGCCGCAATGAGGCCGGGCTGAGCCCCCTCGACAACTTCATCCAGACTGATGCCGCGATCAACCCGGGAAATTCCGGTGGCGCACTGATCAATACAGACGGTGATCTCGTCGGCATCAATAGCGCGATCCTCACACGTACCGGCGGCAACCAGGGAATCGGTTTTGCCATTCCGGTCAACCATGCACGCCGGGTGTTCGAGCAGATCATCAAATACGGCCACGTGATCCGCGGATGGCTCGGGATCGAAGCTCAGACGATCACGCCCGAGCTTTCGCGTGCCCTCGACCTGAAAACGATGGGCGGCGTCATTGTGGCAGGTATCCTCCGCGACAGCCCCGCCAGCAAGGCCGGGCTTCACCCCGGAGACATCATCCTGTCCCTCAACGGCCAGGCGACCAACAACGCCGATGAGGCGCTGCGCGCGATTTCGCGCCAGCGACCCGGGACATCTGTGGTCCTGAAAATCCTGCGGCACGGGAAACCCCTGACCCTGACCGCCATTGCGGTCAACCGACCACAGCAGTTACCGATCGGAACCATTCGGCAATAGCCTATACCCAGGATTTAACGGCGCGTCCGATCAGGGCCCCGACCTCGGCCACGGCCACGTCGCCGTCCGCGCCGCCGCGCCGCCGATGCGGGCGCGACCGCAGACCCCGGCGTGATCGTCCCAGGCGCCACATCCCCAGCAGGCCCCGCAGCTGCTTCATCGGGCGGGTCGGCCACGACGTTTCCGGACCCGGAAACCTTTCGTCGGTGCATGCGGATGGCGGCGAACAATCCAATCTCGAACAGGAGCCACATCGGCAGGGCCAGCATGATCATCGAAGCAGCATCGGGCGGGGCGAGGATGGCGGCAGCGACAAAGATGGCAAGCACAACATAGCGCCGTTTAGCTGCAAGCGTCGTCGGGTTCACGATCCCGGTTGCGGATAACAGCACCAACGCCACTGGGATCTCAAAGGCGATGCCGAACGCAAAGAACAGCGTAAACACGAAATTGAGATACGAGCGTATGTCGGTCATGACCCGGACGCCCGGGGGGGCGGTCTTGGTGAAGAACCGGAATACGACAGGGAAGATCACAAAATAGGCAAACGCCATCCCGCCATAGAACAGCGCGGTACTGGATACCAGCAACGGCACAACCAGCCGCTTTTCGTGGGCGTAGAGCCCAGGAGCAACGAACGCCCACACTTGGTACAGGATATACGGGATCGTAATGGCGAACGCCACCGCCAGCGCGAGCTTCATGGGCGTCAGGAAGGTGGAAGGCAGATCGGTGGCGATCATGCTGGCCCCGTGGGGCAGCACTGCCATCAGGGGACGCGCCAGCACAACATAGAGCCGATCGGCAAACGGGAATAATGCGATGAAGACGACGAATACGGCGGTGACCGCGCGCAACACACGCGTGCGCAACTCCAGCAGATGGGATACGAAACTTCCCTCGCCGTCAGCCGGTTTCTTTGCCTGCGCCATCCGGCTTCTTTACCCCGGCTGTGCGCGGTCTCCGTCGCCGTCTGGGCCGCGCTGGCGCGGCTATTGCGTGATCATCCTCGGGGTTCCCGCCAGCAAGCTTCGCCCAGGCATCCCGCGACGACTGCGCAGCCCACTGCCGCGTCTGTGCCAGCTCGTCGCGAAGCGCGCGCAGCTCGTCCAGCTGTCCGCCTGACATCTCGTCACCGAGCTCCTGGCGCGCGTTATCGACGAAACGCCGGATACGTCTGACCATGCTCCCAAGGGTACGGGCGACCTCCGGGAGATGCTTCGGTCCCAGCACGACGAGGGCGATGACAGCGATGATGAACAGCTCTGAGAACGGGATGTCGAACATTCGGGGCTACCTCCGAGGGACGCTGGCGTCCCTTTACCCTCTGCCCTTTTTGGACTTCGCGGCCGAGGCCTTGGTGACCCTCGTGGCCTCCCCCTCCACAATCCGCCCTCTACCCTTCTTGTTGAGATTCTGCGGCGCCGCCGGACCAGGGGATTTCCCGCCCCCTTCCTCGTCCTCGCCCTTCATCGCCTCCTTGAAGTTCTTGATCGCCCCGCCGAGATCGCTGCCCATGTTGCGCAGCTTGGACGTGCCAAATAGTACAAGCACGATTGCGAGCAGGATAAGCAGGTGCCACACACTGAAGAAATCCATGACCGTTCTCCGAGATTAGAACCCGGGCAGACGCCCGCCGCCGAGGAGATGAACATGCAGATGGAAGATCTCCTGTCCGCCACCGTGCCCCGTGTTGATGATCGTCCTGAAGCCGTCGCTCAGCCCCTGCTTCTGCGCCAGCAACGGCAGAAGCCGCAGCAGATGTGCCACGAGGTGATCGTCCACGGACCCGATCTCCTCCAGACTTTCAATATGCACGCGCGGGATCACGAGGAGATGTACCGGCGCCTTCGGGTGGATATCCTTGATCACCACCGCGAGATCGTCCTCGTGAATGCGCGCCGAAGGCACTTCGCCTCCGATAATCCGGCAAAAGAGACAATCGCTCATTCGTGTCCTTTCTTCCGCGCGGCCTTCTCATCAAGCCCGGACTGCCCGAAGCGACGATCCAGCTCAGCAAGCACGGAGTCCGGCCCGAGGTCCAGAAACGAGAGCATCACGAGGCTATGAAACCACAGGTCCGCGACCTCGCGCACCACCTCCGTACCCACTCCATTCTTCGCCGCGAGCACGGTTTCGGTCGCCTCTTCGCCGACCTTTTTCAGGATCGCGTCCAGACCGGCGCGGTAAAGCCCGGAAACGTATGACGATTCTGACGGCACCTGCTTCCGCTGCTCAAGGACCTGTCCGAGCCGCGCCAATACGTCACTCATAAGTGTACTCCAAAATCCCCTGAAACAGGACGGTTACGACGGATCCCGAGTTCCGTAAATCACCGCCGGATCCTTGAGTACCGGCTCATCCGCCACCCATTGGCCCCCGGCGAGCCTGCGGAAGAAGCAACTGGCCCTGCCGGTATGACATGCGATACCACCCCTTTGCTCCACCGTGAGGAGCACTGCGTCCGCGTCACAGTCAAGCCGGATCCCGAGCACGCGCTGTTCGTGGCCCGACACTTCGCCCTTGCGCCACAGCTGCGCACGGGAGCGGGACCAGTACACGGCGCGTCCTTCGGAAACAGTGGCCAGCAGCGCATCGCGGTTCATCCACGCCACCATCAGCACCTTGCCCTGCGTATCCTGGGCTATCGCGGCGACCAGCCCGCCAGCCCCCCAATGTACCTCATCGATCCAATCGGCCATGTGCCTGCCTCATAGTCGTACCTCTATTCCGGATTCGGCCAGATATTCCTTCGCCTGACGGATGCCATACGCGCTGAAATGGAAGATGCTCGCGGCCAGGACCGCATCCGCGTGTCCTTCGAGGATGCCGGACACGAGGTGTGCGAGCGAGCCGACGCCGCCGGAGGCAATGACAGGAATCGAAACCGAGTCGCTCACGGAACGGGTCAGCTCGAGATCGAAACCGGCACCCGTGCCGTCCCGATCCATGCTGGTGAGCAGGATCTCACCAGCCCCATAATGCTCCATCCGCAGGGCCCATTCGACCACATCAAGCCCGGTACCGCGGCGTCCACCATGGGTAAACACCTCCCAGCCGCCGCTGACGCGCCGCTTGGCATCAATGGCGACGACAATGCACTGCGAACCAAAATGGCTTGCGGCTTCCCGCACGAGATCGGGTCTTGTTACCGCGCTCGTATTGATGCTGACCTTGTCAGCGCCTGCATTCAGCAACCGGCGGATATCACCCACCTCGCGCACACCACCGCCAACAGTCAGCGGGATGAACACCTGGCTCGCCACGGCCTCGACGACCGACAGCAGGGTATCCCGCCCCTCAATGCTCGCGGTGATATCAAGAAACGCGAGTTCATCCGCGCCTGCCTCCCCGTAAAGCCGCGCGGTCTCCACCGGATCGCCGGCATCGCGGATCTGCTCGAACCGCACTCCTTTCACAACCCGGCCGCGATCAATATCAAGACACGGGATCAGTCGTTTGGCGAGTGGCACGGACGGGTCAGCGGTGTGGTTGCGCGGGGTTTTTGGAGAAGTTGTCGGCGACCTGCTGCGCCTCGGCAAAATCGAGCCGCCCTTCGTAGATGGCCCGGCCGGTGATAGCCCCGATAACGCCCACCTCCTCGATCCCGCACAGACCGCGGATATCATCAAGGTTCGTGATGCCACCGGACGCGATCACCGGGATCGAAATCGCGTCGGCAAGCCTGCGCGTGGCCTCCACGTTAACCCCGGTCATCATGCCGTCACGGCCAATATCGGTATAGACAATTGCCTCCACGCCGTCGTCCTGGTAGCGCCGCGCAAGGTCCACCACGTCGTGCCCCGAGAGTTTCGACCAGCCATCCGTCGCCACTTTACCGTCACGCGCGTCGAGTCCCACCAGGATGTGTCCCGGAAACTCGGCGCACATGTCGCCGACGAAATGCGGCATGTTGACCGCTTTTGTGCCGAGAATCACATAGCGCACACCGGCATCCAGATAAGCCTGGATCGTCTCGCCCGAACGGATGCCACCACCGACCTGCACCGGGATGCCGCAGGTCCGGGCGATCTCATGCACCACTTCCGCATTCACCGGTTTGCCGGCAAAGGCACCATTCAAATCGACAATGTGCAGCCGTCGGGCCCCGGCCTGCACCCAGCGCGAGGCAATGGCCAGAGGATCATCCGAAAACACGGTGTCGTCTTCCATGCGCCCCTGCCGAAGCCGAACGCACTTGCCATCCTTCAGGTCAATGGCGGGGATAAGTAACATGCCGTTTTTAACCGGTAGTGCCGTCCCAACGACAAAAGTTTTCGAGCAGGGTCAAACCGGCCAACTGGCTCTTTTCCGGATGAAACTGAACGGCGAAGAGATTCTCCCGTCCGGCCGCAGATGTAAACGATATTCCGTATTCGGTCACTCCGCAAACCTCTTCCGGATTGTCAGGCTCGGCGTAATAACTATGCACAAAATAAAAGCGGCTGTCCTGCGGGATGCCCCGCCACAATGGATGCGCCGTGGACTGGCGCACCTGGTTCCATCCCATGTGGGGCACCTTGAGCCGTACCCCGCCGTTACCGACACCGGCGGCGAACCGTGGTACGCGTCCACGCAGCAGCCCAAGGCCAGCCACACCGCCGTCTTCGTCGCTGAAATCATAGAGCGCCTGCAGGCCAAGACAGATCCCGAGAAACGGTTTGTGCGCAGCCGAATCCAGCAGCGCTTCCTGCAGACCACCCGCGCCCAGCGCCTTCATGCAGGCCGCCATGGCACCCTGCCCGGGGAATACGACGCGGTCGGCGTCAAGAAGCTCCGCGGCGTTGTGCGCGAGCCGCACCCTGTGGCCAGGCGCCACTCGCTCGAGGGCTTTGCACACCGACCGCAGATTGCCCATCCCGTAATCCACCACCGCGACCGTCGGCATGACCTCGACTCACAAGCTGCCTTTTGTGGACGGCACCCCGGCCGTCCTCGGATCCGTTTCGACCGCCATTCGCAGGGCCCGCGCGAAGGCCTTGAACATTGTTTCAGCGATATGATGCGCGTTGCGACCGCGGAGGACATCGATATGCAGGGTCACCAGACCGTGGTTGCAGAAGGCCTGAAAGAATTCATGCAGCAAATCGACATCAAACTCGCCGATGTGCGCACGCGGGAATTCGGCCACGTAGACAAGTCCCGGCCGACCCGAGCAGTCGACGACCACCCGGCTCAACGCTTCGTCCAGCGGTACATAGGCGTGGCCATACCGCCGTATTCCTTTCTTGTCGCCCAGCGCCTGCCGGAACGCCTGTCCGACGGCGATGCCTACGTCCTCCACGGTATGATGCGCGTCGATGTGCAGGTCGCCCTCGGCCTCCACCAACAGGTTGAACAACCCATGCCGTGCCAGCTGATCCAGCATATGCTCGAAAAAGCCGACCCCGATGCGGAGCGTTGACACGCCCTGCCCATCCAGATCCAGTACTACCCGGATCTTGGTCTCAAGTGTATTGCGCGCAACTTGCGCGGTCCGCGATGCCATTGCACCCTCCACTGAGCCGACGCCAGCCGGCCTGTTCATGGTAACAGAAGCGGTGTGTGGCCAGAAGAACCGAACTGGACGGTGAGCAGAAGCCGGCCGAAGCCCAGCGGCGCGGGTAGCAGCGACATCGCGGGCGTGGTGGAAGCTTCAATGACAGGGCAGGAGGTAGATGCAGATCCAACGCTACATCGTAAGCGCGATAATCCTTGCAGTTACCCACCAGTTTTGCGCCGATCTGCACACCAAGTCCCGGTAACGAGCCCGCCCACACAGGGTTGATACCGGCAGATTGCTAAGGCCTGATTTACCTCCACCATCACTGCTTTGCACGCTACCGCAAAGACAGAACGGTGCCGGGAGGAAGGCAATGACTGTTGCAACCGTCGGCTGATGAGGAACAACGCGACAGCGAGGCTGATCACCCGGTTCGGCGCTGGATACCCCCTCGACCAGCGAACGAGTGAGACTGGATCATCTTTCTTGCTGTCTGTCCAAGATCAGTAGTGTCCGGTTAAAAGTCGAATAACATCATCTGGTTATCATTGGACGGTGCAATG
>JAJYDT010000088.1 GCA_021777335.1 Pseudomonadota bacterium
AACCTGATCCTGCGCCGCGATTTCAAATGATTCGCGGTTGCTGATACCGGCACCACTGTTATTCTGCTGCATGCGGGCCTGGGTCATGCCGGTTGCGGCGTGAACCACGACGGGCATAGCCCCGAGCGCAGAGGCGAGCAGTACGGCATTTAAAGGGAATTTCGGGTAGTTCATTGAGATTTCTCCTTTCTGTTAAAAGCGATCTTGCACACCGACGCCAACGCCATAATCAGGGCTCCCCGAGGTCAGGCCCTTGTCAAAGTAGGTCTCAAATCCGGGACCGCGGCGCGGACTGTAGTTCCAGGCAAGAACTGCGTCTGCTGAGGCAGGAAATCCCACCTGTTCCGATTGATGTCCGGTAAAAAGGGCGGTCAGAAAACGTTGGCCACCGAGTCCGAAGCTCGATCCCGCCTGATAGGTCAGGATGTTCTGAAGTGGATAGGCGACGGTCGAGCCGA
The DNA here is from genome assembly GCA_021777335.1 of Pseudomonadota bacterium. GTDB lineage: Bacteria > Pseudomonadota > Gammaproteobacteria > Acidiferrobacterales > Acidiferrobacteraceae > JAJYDT01. Next base: position 459 of record JAJYDT010000088.1, read on the forward strand.
CAAAGCGATACCCGATGCTTGCAAAGGGAAATGTCCGTGGCCCCATGATCCAGTCGGCTTCGATTCCGCCCTCGGCGTCGTCTTGGCCAGTGCCGAGCCCTTGTGATGCGGAGGCGGTGCCGAGCTTGATCTTGGCGTAGGGCAGGAATTCGACGCCGTTACGACCCTGCAGCGTGTAGGTGCCCTTGAGCCAGATATCTCCGAGTCCGCTTGCGGTCGTGACCTTGCCGCCGCGCGAACCCACGACGGTGCCCCCGGAAAACACCGCACCCTTGGTCTGGACCTGGAGGTAGGGTACGGTAATCTTGAAACCGTAGGTATTGCTGCGGTAATCAAGATATGCCGGCACATACCAGATCCGGGTGGTATTCGGTGTGCCAAACGTACCTTCAAAATAGGAGGGCATCACCCCGATGGTCGTTGATGCACGGGCCATCACAGGGGCTGCGGCTAACGCGGCGGCGACAATGCGGAATGCTTTTTTCATTCGGTATCCCGGTCCAGTTCTGTGATAGGAGCAGCCAAGCGACAGCACTATCGAGATGATAGTGGGAAAAATTCCCACAGTCAACTATTCTTGGGTGTATGCTGTAGCCAAGGGATCGGTATGGATCTTTGTCAGGCGGCCTGAGTCATGGATCATTCACTCAAAAGTGCGGTGGCGGCGGTACTTAGGCCGCTGGTCCGGTATCTCATCGGCCAGGGGGTGACATACCCCGGACTGTGCGCGCTTTTAAAGACGGTTTATGTCCAGGAAGCTGAGCATTTCGCGCCGATCACGGGGGCAGCCGTGACGGACAGCCGCGTCGCCCTTTTGAGCGGGGTCCACCGCAAGGAGGTCTCGCGGCTGCGCACACAACCGGATGCCTTGCTCAACCCGTCGCGGGCGGCGAGTGTCGCCGCCCGGGTGGTGGCCGAGTGGGCCAGTGCCCCATCTTTTGTAGATCGCGATGGCCATCCGCGCGTGCTCCCGCTCAAGGATGCGGATGGGCCAAGTTTCGAGGGCTTGGTACGGCGTGTTAAGGCCGATCTGAGGGCGAATGTGATCATTGAGGAACTGGTGCGCGTGGGCGTCGCTGTGCAGGAGGGGGGTTCGGTAAGACTGAAGCGTACGGCTTACGTTTCTGATCTTCCGCAGGAGAAACTGCACTTTCTGGGCGCAAACGTAGGAGATCATCTGGCGAGTGCCACGCATAACCTCGAGGTACCGGACGACCCGTTCATCGAGCGCGCCGTTTATTATAACGGCATCCCGGCAGCATCTATGCCTGATCTGCGCTCCCGCCTGTTCCAGACGGCAGAGCGCTTTATCCGGGAGGCCAATCAGATGATCATGCCGCTCGACGAGGCGCAGGAGGAAGGACACCACAGACGGGTCCGGCTGGGCGTGTTTTATTTCGAAGATGACTCTGGCGCGATGGCCAAAACGAAACGAGAGCGATCCTCATGAATATTGACAGGCTTACACGAAGCGGCGCCTTGTTTTTGATGTTGCTGGCAGCGGGTTTGACACACAGCGGGGCACAGGCGCATGAAGGCGGGATCGGAGGTACAGGGATCAGCGCTTACGGCCCGATCCAGCGTTTCGGTAGTATCTTCGTCAACGGTGTCGAATATCCGCTGGCGGGCGCGCGGATTACGGTCGATGGACGGCTGGCAAATCGCGCCGCGCTTCGTCTGGGGCAGGTTGTGCTCGTGCATGCAGTCTTGCGCGGCACCCTGCAGGTGAGATCAGTCGCGGTACGCCATGCAGTGCAAGGTCCCGTGACCCGGATCGCCGGAAACCGGATTACCGTGTTCGGGCAGCATATCACGGTGCCTCTCGGACTCGCCGCGCGGACAGGGCGCGGGCGCCGGGTGGCAACACTGCGGGTCGGTGATGTCGTTCGCGTGAGCGGTTTGCGCCGAGGACGCGCACGCTGGCAGGCGATGCGCATCACGCGTCTTTACCCGGTGGGGCATCTCCCGCGCGTCTATCCGGTCCTGCTGCGTGCGACCCTGCATCGCGTACGGGGTCACAGACTGCGCATGGGTCACGCCCTTGTGGTTTGGCGTGTCCGCGGGTCGGGCTCGGCACGTTTTGTTGGCCAGCGCGTGCTGGCCAAAGGGTTCATGCAGGGGCGGGCGGTTGAGATTACCTATGTGGCGAGCGACACCCTCGCGCTGGGACCGTCCGGGACCCGCGTGCATCTGGCGGGTTATCTCAGGGGGCGCCCTGGAGCATGGCACGCCGACGGCATTGCGGTCGGCATCAGCAAGGCCGCCCGGTTTACCCCAGGCCTTGTGGACCTTGACGGAGTCGTCAGCGCACGGGGGATCCTGGTCGTGCGCTCGGTGCGCCCCGATGATCTTCCGGAGTCTCCCGTCCCGGAGCGTGTCCCGCATCCGGCAGCGCGTCCGCCGGTCATCTCTCGCCCCGAGATCGAGCAGCCGCATCTTGCGTTCCCTGACATCGAGCGGCCGGAGATCGGCCGTTAAGGGGGTGGCGGATGGGTGCTGGAGTGGCGGCAAGACGGTCCGGCACTTTGCCGGTAACACAACGGTGTCCGGTTTTTCCGGATCCCTGGACTGCGTTATGGTGCGCGCATTGGCTGTCCTCAACAGTACCCCTGACCGTCAAAGACACGGGTGATGAATGCGCCGACGGACATTCTTTAAAAGGTTTGCCGGGGTTGTGCTCGCATCGCGTGCCGGGCGCTTGCCAGCAGGGCGGCTTACGGTCCTGCAGGTTGCCTACGCAGGATCGATGGGCGCGCTCATGGATCAGGGCATACGGCCGATGGTCGCCCGTTCGCTTGGCATTGATTTGCAGGGGCAAGGGCAGGGCGCATTCGCACTCGCCCATCTCATCGTCGCCGGCAGTATCCGGCCCGATATCTTCATCTCCATTACGCCGGGACCGATGAACGTGCTGCTTGCGGCCGGACGCGTCAAACGGGCGATCCCCGTGGCGCGGACGGAGATGGTGCTCGCCTACAGTCGCGACGGTCGCTGTGCATCCAGGTTCGAGTCCCGGCCACTGAAGGAACCCTGGTGGCGGATCCTTGAGGACCCGCGCGTGCGCTTCGGCCGCACCGATCCCCGCACCGATCCGCAAGGACTGAACATCATCTTTCTCATGGAATTGGCGCAACGCTACTATCATGCCCCTGGTCTCGCCACGCGTATCCTGGGTCCCCTCGAAAACCCGCGCCAGATTTTCCCCGAGGCGGAAGTCATGGCGCGCCTGCAGAGCGGGCAGCTCGACGCAAGCTCCGCGTACAAGACCCAGCCGTCGTCTTTCGGTCTCCCGTTCCTTTCGCTGCCCTCCGAGATCAACCTGGGGGACGCGCGGATGGAGCGCCGATATCGCGAGGTGTCGGCCGTGATCGGTGGTGTCGTGCATCGGCCACAGGCGCTCGTGTTTTATGCCGCCCTGCTCCGGGATGCACCGGCGCCGGCAGTGGCGCGTCGTTTCATGGAGTGGCTTGCCGGCCCTCAGGCGGCTTCAGCCTTCGCGCGTTACCATTACGATCCACCCGGGGACGCAACGCCGCTCGTGCCGTCTCACGAAGGGCCGGACTCGGTAAAATAATCGTCAAAGTGGTCTGCGCGTGACGACCTGCGCGAACAGCTCGTACGGGCGCCGGTCTGTCACCACCTGCAACATCGGGTGGTTCTGGACAGCCGCGCGGACCAGTGCTCTGTCTGGACCAGGGATCGCCTCTGACGACACCTATTGATGAGACTGTCGACCCTTGCGCACGCATCCGGGCCGTCCTACACTCGAAGACGCGCACCGCTTCCCTGAGTACCACGGAATAGCACGCCGCGGATGGACGAATGCAGGAAAGACAGGGGTTATCAACGGGCAGTCAGAAGGGGCCCGCTGCGGGCCTGGATCACGTGTGACCCATGCAGATCCGCTTGGATTCCCGCACAGGACTGATCGAGGGTGTGCATCACGTCGCGTCCCCGAATTGGGATGAGCGACCACCCGGCGTGACGATCGACACGCTTGTGGTCCACGCCATCAGCCTGCCTCCGGGGCAGTTCGGTGGTGGTGACATCGAGGCGCTGTTTTGCAACCGCCTTGACCCCGCAGCCCATCCGTATTACCGGGATCTTGCCGGGTTGCGGGTATCAGCACACCTGCTGGTGCGCCGCGACGGAGTGGCCATCCAGTTCGTGTCTTTTGCAAAGCGGGCGTGGCATGCTGGCCGGTCGCGCTACGATGGGCGGGAGCGGGTCAACGATTTTTCGATCGGAGTGGAGCTTGAGGGGGTTGGCGATAGGCCATACGAAGATGCGCAATACGAGCAGCTCTGTGTCCTGTCGGCGCTCTTGGTCAGGACCTATCCGGCCATGACCCCGGACCGCATCGTGGGTCATTCGGATATCGCGCCCGGCCGCAAGACCGACCCCGGCCCTTCGTTCGACTGGCAGCGGTACCGCTCCCTGCTCGATCATCGCCTTGCAGGACGAGGCGCCACCCCTTAGAGTAGGCGATCGCACCGGACGGCTAACGATCATGATTCAGATGTTGATCACGATCCTCCTCGCCTTGGCGCTGGACCGCTTTCTGCCGGACCGCGGGGGATTTCAGATACTTAACTGGTATCGCGACTGGGCTGAGTCCATCGAGCTCAGGTTCAACGGCGGCACGCGGACCCAGGGCGTCGCGGCGGTCCTGCTGGCGCTTGCGCCGATCATTCTTGCCATTATCGTGATCCGGTATGCGCTCGTGCGGATCGCCCCCGTCCTGGGATCCCTGTTCGATATGCTCGTGCTGTATCTGTGTCTTGACCTCTTTCGGCTGGGGCAGACCGCAGTCTCGGTTTCGGAACATCTGGATCAGGGTGATCTCGCCGCCGCAAATCGGGATCTCGGCGATCTGTCCGGCAAGATGACTTCCGAAAATACCGAGTCGGGCGTTGCGCACGCTGCTGTCGAGGCGGTACTGAAGCAGGGGAATTCGCTGCTCATCGCGCCCTTGTTCTGGTTCATCATGCTGGGCCCCGGGGGTGCTGCCGCACAACGACTCGTGGCGATACTGGACAAGATGTGGGGGCACCGCAATCCCCGGTTTGCGGAGTTTGGCTGGGCCGCCGCGCGCCTGAATGATCTCCTGGGCTGGATTCCCGCACGTCTCACCGCGGTGAGCTATGCCTTCATGGGAAGTTTCGAGGACGCGCTCCATTGCTGGCGCCGCCAGGCCGGCATGTGGTCCGATATCAACAGCGGGCCCCTGCTTGCCTCTGGTCTCGGAGCCATGCATATGCATCACTGCGAGGATACGGATTCCGGCGACGGCACCCCGACCGGCGGCTGGAGCGTTGTTGCCGACTCGGCCGATATCCGCCGGGTTATCGCGCTCGTATGGCGGGTGCTGTTATTCTGGTTTGCCGTCGCCGTGCTGATCGCGGCGGGACGCATCTTTGGTCTCTGGGTGCGCTAGCGGGTGCAGATCGAGCACTGGCCAGCCCTGATGTTCCGCGTGTCTCAGGAGTGTCGGATCAGGATTGACCGCGACCGGATGCGCGACCTGTGAGAGCAGGGGAAGATCATTGTGCGAGTCGCTGTAGAACCAGCCCTGTTCAAGATCCAGACCGCGCTCGAGCGCCCAGGTCCTCAGCCGCTCCACTTTGCCTTCCCGAAAACAGGGGGTCCCGCGCACCTTCCCCGTGAAACGGCCTTCGCATTCCTCCAGGTCCGTGGCGATGAGGTGTTCGATACGGAACTCGCCGGCAATCGGTTCCGTGACGAAGCGGTTGGTTGCCGTCACGATAACGAGTATGTCGCCACGCGCGCGATGGCTGTCCACCAGCGCGCACGCGGCGGGTGTGATCATGGGCCGTATGCGTTCGCGCACGAACTGTCGCCGCAGCCGTTCAAGCAACTCGCGTTCGTGGCGCGCAAGAGGTGCAAGCGCGAATGCCAGGAATTCCATGATATCGAGGGCACCACTCTGGTACAGTTCGTAGTAGCGTCGATTGTCACGTTCGTAGGCCACTCCGTCGACCAAGCCCTGCTCGACCAGAAACTGGCCCCATGCATAATCGCTGTCTCCATGAAGCAGGGTGTTGTCGAGATCAAATATTGCGAGCTTCAAAAGGATCACCTGTTTTTTGATGAAGGTGCGCCGCGCTGTGCTATAAATCTTCACATAGGGGCGCCGCAGTCCTGCGGGCTCTCAGGCGGGCATTAGGCGGATTTTACATGATCGACGAGAATGGTTACCGCCCAAATGTGGGGATCGTGCTGTGCAACGCCGACGACCGGGTATTGTGGGCAAAGCGGCGTGGACAGGATGGCTGGCAGTTCCCCCAGGGGGGAATCAAGTTCAAAGAGGCCCCCGAAGAGGCACTCTTTCGCGAACTGTACGAGGAGATCGGGCTTACCGCGCAGCACGTCCTGGTGATCGGCCGTACGCGCGACTGGTTGCGTTATGACATCCCGGCCGAACTGCTGCGGACGACGTCGAACCGCGGATTCCGGGGGCAGAAGCAGATCTGGTTCCTGCTGCGTCTCATTGGCCACGACTCCGATGTCTGTCTCGATACCGGCCCTCAGCCTGAATTTGATCGGTGGCGATGGATCAATTACTGGGACGCTGTTGAAGGGATCATTGAGTTCAAGCAGGCGGTCTATCGGGACGCGCTGACCGAGCTGTCAGTGTTGCTCAAATGAGCCAGATCCGCCACCGGCAGTGGTTTGATGGTGACGGTTCGCGTTGGGATCCACGCCACGGAATAACGACGGGGTTTCCGGCGTCTTTAACCTTGACGAAACCAGGAGAAGCCGAATGTCGGTGACCAACCGCACACGCAGACAATTCCTTAGGGGGGCCGGGATCGCCTCCCTGATCGGCCTCGGCGCAGGCCTTGGCCTGGTCCGCCCGGCACAGGCGCTCGCGCGCACCTGGCCCGGGGCGGCC
>JAJYDT010000022.1 GCA_021777335.1 Pseudomonadota bacterium
CTTAGCGGATTCGTCGTAAGCGATCGAGCAACAGCAGGCTTGCTTATCCCGATGGTGTCGCGGCCGGCAATGCCAGATCTTTCTGTACCGGCGGCTGGCCCGGCAGCAAGGCTTCCAGTGCCTCGACGGTCTGCGCCTGCGGCAATTCGGTGAAGACCCGCCGAAGGTAAACGTAGGGTTCGAGTCCGCAGGCTTTTGCGGTCTCGATCAGGGAGTACAGATTCGCACTCGCCTTCACGCCGCGGACACTGTCACTGAAGAGCCAGTTTTTTTTGCCCAGGACAAAGGGCCGGATCGTGTTCTCGGTACGGTTGTTGTCGATCTCCAGCCGCCCGTCTTCCAGATACACGACAAGCTTGTCCCATTCGTGGTGGAGATAGGCCAGGGCTTTGCCCAAGGCCATCTGCGGGGGCACCTCGGGGCGTGCGGACTCGAGCCAGTGGCGCAGGGTCGTCCACAGCGGACGGGCATGCTCGGTCCGATACGCCTGACGCACCTCGGGGCTCGCGGTCCGGATCGCCTGCTCCACCACATAGAGCTGTTGGATCTGCTTCAGACCCTCCTCGGCGAGTCCCGGACGCCGGTGCTTGCCCTGGGCCTTGATCGCCTCATCGAACTTCCTCCGGGCATGGGCGAGGCAACCCTGGTGCGTGAGACCGAGATCCCGCACGACGGCGTTGTACCCATCATAGCCATCGGTCTGCAGGAACCCTTGGAAGCCCTCGAGGAGACGGATCGGGACCTGGGCCCCGCGGCCCGGATCATAGTCAAAGAGCACCACCGGCAGGCCGGGCGGTCCCCCGCGCTGCACCCAGAGATACGACTTCGACTGGGCGGTCTTCCCGGGTTCCTTCAGGACCTGCACCGGGGTCTCGTCCATGTGGAGGAGATCGTAGGCGAGGAGGCGATCGCGCAGGAGATTGATGAGCGGTTGAATGAGGACCCCGGCCTGGATCATCCACGAGGCGAGGGTCGCCCGAGGGAGATCGACTCCGATGCGGGTCAGGATCTGCTCCTGGCGGTATAAGGGCAGCGCATCCTGGTACTTCGAGACCGCGATGTGGGCGAGCAACCCCGGGGCACACAGGCTCTTCGGAATCGGCTGGGCCGGCAAGGGCGCGGTCTTCAGGCACTGGCCACAGGCACAGGCGTATCGCGTGCGCTGGTGCTGGAGCACCCGGATCTGCGCCGGGATGAGCTCGAGCTGTTCACTCGTGACCACGCCGATCTCGGTCAGCACCTGCCCATCATGCGGACAGATCCGTTCGGCCTCGGGCAGGGTATGAATCACCAGGACCCGGGGTAACGAGGCGGGCAACGGCCGGCGGCCGGCCTTGATCCGGGGGTGCGCGGCCACGACGGTGTTCGGAAGGACGTCCTCCGCCCCGCCGTCCCTGGCGGCTTCGGCTTCTCCCTCGGCCTCGTCAAACAGCCGGATCTGATCCGGGGACACCTCACTGCGGGCGGCATAGCGCCGGGCGAGTGCGAGGTTCAGTTGTTCCTGGAGGTGTTCGGCGCGGGCACTGAATCGGTCCCGTTCCTGGGTGAGGAAGGCGATGCGCTGATCCCGCTCGATCAGCAACGCCTGCAGGGCCGTGACCTCAGAAGCGACCCCGGAAGACGTGGTTTTCATGCCCCGGATTATACCAAAGCGCAGACGTAAATACGCTATAAAACCCGGGAATAATGCAGTATTTTGTGCGGGGCCGGGCGCACGATGTCGTAGCCCTGAAGGAGTGCGTGCAATTCCCCCTCGGTGAGCGTCCACACCGCATCACCCGTCCGTGGCCACCGGAACCGGGCCTCTTCGAGCCGCTTGTACCACAGCGCAAAGCCGGTGTGATCCCAGTACAAAAGCTTGAGCCTCGTGCGCTGCCGGTTGCAGAACAGGAACAGCGCCCCGGACAGGGGGGACAAGTGCATCGTGCCTTCGACCCGCGCCGTGAGCCCGTTGATCGACTGCCTAAAGTCGACCGGCTCCCGGTGCAGGTACACCGCCAGAGGTTCCACGAACATGCGCATGCCTCAGTCCTTGAGCGCGTGCAGCAGGTCCGCGAGCCAGCGCACCGACACCGAGGCCGGCAGTCGCAGGGCCACCGGGCCAAAGCGCAGATCCACCGCCGCGGGTTCGGAGGCACGGGCGACCGCCACCGGCACAAAGGCCGAGAGACCCTTGCCCGAGCCATCGCCAGACAACTCCCGACGGCGCTGCCGGAAGTACGGGCGTGCAATCCCGTGGGCGGCACAGAACGCCGTCTCGTCCTGACCGCTGGTTGCCTGTTCCTGAAACAGCTGATGCCATTGTGCGTGGGACCGGATCTTCATGCGCAACCCCCTGCTCTGGAAAAGCAGGACACTGAGCGTTTTATCGGGGGTTGGGTAGGGCGGGGTTTATGGAGCGCTTACCATGAAACTCCGATCTTAGCCCATATTTCGCTATTTGCCCCCCATACTGGCACCGTTCGTTGATTTTGGCTGGGTGTAACCTGTTGAAGTAATTTGCCTTTGACGATGGCGGTGGAATGGTGCGTATCATAATCTTGGCGGAAAATTGCGGTGCAATTTGCCAAGTTGGTAGATATCGCGAGCATCCGGGAACCGACGCACGAATCGACTGGCGATAGTGGATCGTAAGGACTCGGCCGCATCGAGCGGCTAAAGCCGCTTTCCGAGGGCAAAGTCGGCCTGCTTGCAATGCTCCCGGAACTTTGAAAATATATCGCTAAATATTTTCAAAGCCTCCTGGGCTTTGAAAATGCGATTGCAAAGGGCAGACCCATGGATCCCGCGGATTTCAGGACCTCAAAAACCGGAAAAGTCATCCGGACCCCCGAGGGCTATCATGCCTTTATTCCGGCCATGCTGCCACCGAAATTTGAATACGATGACGCGCTGGTTCTCGCTTTGTCGCAGGCCGATGCGGCACTGAGCGAGCTGTCCGGTCTCGGGCGGTTGTTGCCTAACCCGCATCTGCTAATCGCACCTTACGTCCGTCGCGAGGCTGTGCTGTCCTCACGCATCGAGGGTACCCACGCCAGCCTTTCCGATGTGCTGCTCGACGAAATGGGAGATGATGCTTCAAAGGTCGATGCAGCGGATGTGCGTGAGGTGCGCAATTACGTTAACGCGCTGGAGTTCGGGGTCAAGCGCCTGGAATCACTTCCGCTGTCGTTGCGGCTGACACGCGAGCTGCACGGTCGGCTCATGAAAGGGGTGCGCGGCGATCGCGCTACGCCCGGTGAATTCCGCCGCAGTCAGAACTGGATTGGCCCGGCTGGCAGCACGCCGGCTACAGCAGTCTATGTTCCACCGCCACCTCGCGAGATGGAATCAGCACTGGCAGATTGGGAGAAATTTCTGCATGAGCGAAACCGCATAGCAGACTTGATCCAATGTGCTCTCATTCACGAACAGTTCGAAGCCATCCATCCCTTCCTCGACGGCAATGGCCGTGTCGGACGCCTGCTCATTGCGCTATTTCTCATCGAGCGCGGGCGGCTTTCGCAGCCGCTACTCTATCTCTCCGCGTACATCGAAGACCATCGGCAGGACTATTATGACCTGCTCCAACGCACCCGTACCCACGGCCAGTGGAATGCCTGGTTTCGGTTCTTTTTGGCTGGCGTAGCCGAGATGGCGCAGGATGCCGTGCGCCGCTCGCGCCAATTGATGGAGCTGCGAGAAAAACTCCGCAAGCGCCTTGTCGACAAACCGCGGGCACTGGCGCTGCTGGACGAACTTTTTGTGAACCCGTATATCACGGTCGCACGTGCCGAACAGAAGCTTGAGGTGTCCAACCCTACAGCACGGCAGGTGGTCGCGTTGTTACAGCAACACCGCGTACTTAAGGAAGTGTCCGGACGCCAGTGGGGAAAACTGTATCTGGCGCGGCCGATACTCGATGTGATTGAAAAGTAAGACTACCAGACCATGGTACGCCGCCGGCAGCGCTAATGGAGCCGGGTTCCGCCGTCTTATGGTGAGCCTTGGCATGGCCAGCAGCCGGCTGAAGAACTCCTTCGATCTGCGCGCCCTGGCACGCGAAGGGGTATTGAGGTGTGCGGGACTCGCATTGAGACGCCCGGTGGGCACGGCGACAGGGTGCTAGAATGCCGGTTTCGCCCCATCGGCTCCGAAGGTGGATGTGCATGAACGATTTTGATCTGATCGTGATCGGCTCGGGGCCTGGCGGCTACCGGGCCGCCGTGCTCGGGGCATTGCGCGGATTGCGCGTGGCTATTGTGGAGAAGGCCGAGTGGGGCGGCTGCTGCCTGAATCGGGGCTGTGTGCCGAAGAAGGCGTGGTATCACACGGCTCGACTGCTTGTCGCGAGCCGGCATTTCGCTGAACGCGGGATTTCCGGTACGCTTCGCATTGATATAGGTACTGCCTGGGATCACCAGCGTGCCGTTGTCACGAAGGTTCGTAACAGTTATCTCGACTATATGAAACGGCTTGGAGTCGCGCGCCACGAAGGGATGGCCGCCTTTGCCAGCAGTCGGCGGGTCGAGATCACCCGGGGGGCCGACCGGACAATGATCGAAGGCGCCCACTGTATCCTTGCGACCGGCGCGCGTCCTTATGTGCCCGAGATGTTTCAGGGCGTCTCGGCGCGTATTCTGACGACCGATGATCTGTATGACCGCCCGCCCCCGTCGGGCGACCAGGTGGCGATCGTCGGCGGCGGTGTGATCGCGACGGAATTCGCTTTCATTCTCACTCTGCTCGGCAAGAACGTCACCTGGCTCAGCCGGGGAGTCCCGCTCGCGCGCACGCGGTTCGGCGCGCAGGCGCGCCAGGGCCTGACTCGATCGCTTGCGGTCCATGGTATCAAGCCTGAGACACTGCGCCTCCGTGGCGCGGATGCCGATGGCACACAGGTTGTTTTGAGGTTCGAGGATGCGGAACCGCGGCGGTTTGACTGGGTGCTCGTGGCGACAGGCCGGCGGCCGTTTACCGAAGGTTTGAACCTCCCTGGGGCCGGGGTCGGCATCGATGAAGAGGGCTTCATCGCAGTTGACGAGGGTCTCGAGACCGCCGCATCCGGCGTCTACGCGATCGGCGACTGTGTCGGGGGCGCGATGACGGCGAACCAGGCGCTGCACGACGCCGGTGTCGTCATCGGCAACGTGTTGGGCACGGACAGCGGTCCGCGCCTGCATCGGGCCCCCGAGAAGGTTCCCGAGGTTCTCTACAGCGCGCTTGAGATCGCCCGCATCGGGCTCGACGATGAGGGTGCCGAGGATGCGGGATTCGAACCCGCGATCGGTTTTTCGGCCTTCGAGACATCGCCGCGGGCGCTTGGCCAGGATGACCCCGAAGGATTTGTGCGCATCATCGGTGATATGGACAGCGGGCGCTTTCTGGGCGGAGAGGTCGTTGGGGCCGAGGCCGGCGAACTGATCCATCTCCTCGCGATGTTGTCTGATCGGGACGGGCTCAGAACCCTGGCGCGGACGTCCTTTAACCATCCGGCGCGTGCTGAAGAGATACTGAATGCAGTTGAAACCCTCGCCAGCAAATGGAGTCTGACGGAGACTATCTTTGGTGGCTGAGGCGATTCCGGGTTGCAGTTTTCCGGTTTTGTCATATGGTTATCGGTATGGCTAGAATAAAAGACGACGCGCCTTCAGTGAAGGTGCTGACCGCCGCGATCAAGCAGAAACGCAGGGTCTCGATCCACTACCGTGATCAGGCCCGCGCGCGGGTGATTGAACCGCATGCGATCTACACCGATGAGCACGGCGAGCTTATTGCAGACTGTTATCAGGTGCGTGGGTATTCATCCGCGGGCCGACCCGCACCGTTTTGGCGACCGTTCCGGGTGAAGAAGATTTCGAACGCGGAACTGCTGGATGAGCCATTCACGCCGCGTAACGGCGAGGGCTTCAATCCGGAAAAGCAGAAGTATCGCTTCGGTCTCGTGGCCATGGTTGGAGACAAGAACGCCTCGTTTGTGTTTCCCGAGGCACAGGGCGAGCCAATGGGCCCGTTTCTTCCCACGAAGAGCGGCCGGCGTTAGACGTCCGGCGGGCTGGCGCCCCCACCGTATGAAGCAAAATCAGGGCCGTTGGCGACGTACGGAGAGACCCAAACGCCGCTTCACCGCAGCGACTCTCCAGACCAACTAGCTTTTTCTGCTTTCCATGGAAAAGTGACTCCCGAAAATCACCCAGCGGCGCTGCTCGGGCTGCCCATCTTCCGATTCGTCGCTGTTCCACCGTGCGACACGTGTGTAAAACATCGCCCTATCCATATGCTGTTTGGATAGAGCGATCCTAGGTAAGTCACCGGCTTGATGCGTGATGGGTAGCGTAATGCTTTGCCGCTTCCTCACGGTAATGGGAGGCGTGGATGCTGTGCGCGTGCGCGAGATGCGCATGATGGGCTGCTTTGTCATGCTGTCCGGCCTCATGATGTTTCGCGGCTTCGCGATGATGCTTGGCGGCCTCGGTGTGCTGTTTTTCTGCGTTTTTATGATGCTCTGCGCCTTCATGCATAAAGTAGACTCCTTGTATCAAGATTGAACGGGAACCGTAGATATCCATACCAGCAGCGCTCGAATACCGGAGGGACAAATTAACGTAGGGACGCTGCCGTTATATGGTAGTCAGTCCGTTAATAACGAAAAAAGTTCACCAGACCGGGCAACGGGCCTGCGAAGCCCAGTGCCAGGCTCAGCGGAAAAAGGCGAAGAAAATCCGGGGAGCCGGGTCTCGCGCTCTGTGCTCATTGGAATCCCCGGCAAAGACCGGATCAGTCCGGCCGCCAAGGCCTCGTGCATCGTGAAGGCAGCAAGCGGCAGATCGAAACCTCTCGTGGTGAGGTGGCGTACCGTGATCCTATGCCGGCCTTCGAGTGGCCTGCGTCTGGTGCATCGGCACACGCAACAGACAGATGGATCGCACAGACACCGACTGACGGCGAAGGCAGGATGCTGCGGACTCCGTATGTTCGGGGTGCGGACGCTCGCGCCCCCGGTCGAGCCGATTCAGGGATTCCGCTCCGTCACGCCGCTTCAACGTCCTGTGTTTCGATGATACGACAACAAACGGATCGATAGGCTGAGGTCCGACAGACCCTAGGAAAGATTGGTGTTCTCCGGGGAGGCTCGTTCGTTCAGTTCGTCGACCAATGCGTGCAGCGCCTCCATCCGCCCCGCTTGCAGCACATTTGCCGCAAACCCCGCGAGTTCGTCTATGTCGCTGCTACGGACGATCTGCTTGATTTCGAGCAGTGCGGCGGGGTGCATGCTGAATTCTGTCAGACCAAGCCCGAGCAGCAATCGCGTATAACGCGCATCGCCCGCCATCTCACCGCACATAGCGACAGGTATGCCAGCCCCCCGTCCGGCGTCAATGGTGGTTTTTATGAGCCGTATCACCGAGGGGTGCAACGGATCATAGAGATAATTGACCGTGTCATCGATCCGGTCGATCGCGAGCGTGTACTGGATCAGGTCGTTCGTCCCGATTGAAAGGAAATCCAGATGCGGCGCAAACAGATCCGCCGCGATCGCTGCCGCCGGCACCTCGATCATGCCACCGACAGGAAGTCGCTCAGCGAACCGCACCCCATTATCGGACAGTTCGGCCTTGACCTCCTTGATGAGGTCCAGTACGCGGAACACCTCACCCACATTGGAGAGCATCGGGATCATGAGGCGCACGGGGCCATGCGCGGACGAGCGGACGATGGCGCGTAATTGGGGCCGGAACAGCGAGGTGTCATTGAGGCACAGGCGCACAGCGCGCAAACCAAGTGCGGGGTTGACCGCCTGGCTTGAACCTATACCATTTACCTGCTTGTCGCCGCCGAGATCAAGCGTTCGTATCGTCACCGGTTTTCCGGACAAGGCGCGAATGACGCGCGAGTACGCTTCGTACTGCTCCTCTTCGCCGGGCGGTTCTTTTCGGTTCATGAACAGAAACTCGGTCCGGTACAGACCGATGCCGTCAGCACCCACCTGCAGCACCGCCTTGATGTCGTCCGGTAGCTCAATATTCGCCATCAGACTGATCCGCTGGCCATCGGCGCTCACGGACTCGCTGGTTTTCAGGAGTTCGAGATGATGCCGGAAGCGGTCGATGTCGCTTTTTCGGCGGCGGAATTCGGCCAGGATTTCCCGTTCTGCCGCGACCAGAAGCACGCCCCGCTTGCCATCAACGATCAATTCCTCCTCGGTGCGCACATACTGTGTCGCGCCATGGACGCCGACGATTGCCGGGATATCGAGGCTTCGTGCAAGGATCGCAGTATGGGATATGGGGCCCCCCAGCGTGGTGACGAATGCACTGATATTGCGGTGCTTGAGCAGGACGGCGTCGGCCGGGGTGAGATCAGTCGCGACAACGATGTAGCCGCTCAGGTCTGTTGACAGTCGCTCGTGTTCGTCGTCTCCCGGCGTCATCAGGTTCCTAAGGATCCGGTCGACGACCTGAATAACATCCGTTTTGCGGTTCCTGAGGTAGGGGTCTTCCATCTTTTCGAAGACATCGACGAGCCGTTTGCTCTGGGTATCGAGCGCGAGCTCCGCGTTCCACTGCCGCTCCCGGATATTCTTGACGGGTTCCTCGGAGATCATCGTATCCTGCAGGATAAGCAGGTGCGTATCGATGAAGCTTGCGGTCTCGGCGGGTGCGGTGGAGGGAATGTGGTTTCGTATGCGCTGGAGCTGTGCCCGTGACCGTTCGACTGCCTGCAGGAACCGCTCCACCTCGTCCTCGATGAGATGTCGCGGCAGCACGTATTCCGGGACTTCAGGTCGGTCCCGCTGGAGCACGAAGGCTTTACCGATGCTGATTCCGCTGCTGACACCCTTTCCGTGGAGTGAAAGCATCACTCGTCCTCGCCAAAGCGATTGGCAATCAACTGGGAAAGTTCTCTGATCGCGCCGTCCTCGTCGGGCCCATCAGCGCACAAGGTCAGCTCAATGCCGGTCCCGGCCGCAAGCATCATGATGCCCATGATGCTTTTCCCATTCACCTGCCGCCCGCTGCGCGCGAGTGTCACGCTCGCTGTGAACCCGCTTGCAAGGTGCACGAATTTGGCGGACGCACGCGCGTGCATGCCAAGTTTGTTGATGATCGTGACCGGAACGCACTTCATTAGCGCCGAATCTCGGCATAACAGCAATCCGTAGCACAGAGGATCCCTTCCACACCTCCCTTGAGGGCCTTATCAATCAGGTCACTCATCTTGAGGGAGCGGTAATTGAGTACCCTGATCACCATGGGCAGGTTAACACCTGCGACCAGTTCCACACGGCCGCGGCTGAGGATCCGGCAGGCGACATTGATATGGGTCGCGCCATAGATGTCGGCCAGGATCAGAACCCCGTCGCCTGAATCCATTTTTGCGACCTCGCGTTCCATTGCCTCCGCAAGCTGTTCCGGGGGCTGATCATAGTTGACGGGGAAGGCAGCGAGGTTTGGCGGACAGGAGCCGAGTACATGCTCGACCGCGCGCACGAGACCGATACCGACGTCCTTCTGGGCCAGGATGAGTATCCCGATCATGAAAGTTCCCGGTGCCGGATCTGTGTTTTGAACCCAAGACCAGAAAAGTGGGCCGCGAGTCTGTCGGCGAGATACACCGAGCGATGCTGGCCTCCTGTGCAGCCGATGGCGATGGTCATATAGGTGCGCTGTTCGCGCTCGAATCCCGGTAGCCATTCAGTGAGGAACGCGCACAGCTGTTCGAACATCATGCGGACCTGTTCGTGTTGCTCCAGGAAGGCCTTGACGGGGGGCTCAAGCCCGGTGAACCTGCGCAACTCCTGTTGCCAATATGGGTTCGGCAGGCAGCGTACATCAAATACGTAGTCCGCGTCCAAAGGTGTCCCGTGTTTGAAGCCGAATGACTGGAAGAGCAGGGTCATTCCCGACGTCTCTGATCCTTGAGCGAAATCCCGGATGATCTGCCGCAGCGCATGCGGTGTCGTGTGCGTCGTGTCGATCCGCCGATCGGCGTGGAATGACAGTGGTTCAAGCAGCTGTTTCTCACGACGTATACCCTCGAGCAGGGGTGTGTCCTTGTCGGTCAGCGGATGCTTGCGGCGTGTTTCCTT
This sequence comes from Pseudomonadota bacterium, assembly GCA_021777335.1. Lineage (GTDB taxonomy): Bacteria > Pseudomonadota > Gammaproteobacteria > Acidiferrobacterales > Acidiferrobacteraceae > JAJYDT01. The sequence continues at coordinate 10,070 of JAJYDT010000022.1, forward strand.
GAATCGTTTGACGAGCACTGATTCCTCTGCTTCCAGGAACACGATTTTGTAGCGTACGTCGAGCAGTTTCAGTGCTTCCAGACTTGCGGGAGTGTTGGCCAGAAAGAAGCGGTTGCGCGCGTCTATGCCGACGGCGGCATTGTGCACGCCCCCCCCTTCCATGCTGAGCAGCTCATTGGCGAAGTGCGGCAGCAGGCCCGAGGGGAGGTTGTCAATACAGTAGAACCCAAGATCCTCAAGCGCCTGCAAGGCAATACTTTTCCCGGAGCCGGACAGGCCGCTGACGACAAACAGGTTCATCAGTTTTCGTGGGAGATCCCGGCCTTCAGGCCGGGGAGGGGCGGCGTATGACGCATTGACCTCGCCCATTTCGGTCCCCCTCTCGAGTGTTTAGATGCTATCACTGTGTGTCTTGCCTCGCCCATAGCTGACAATTCATGCAAGCGGGCAAGATGAGTTTTCCTGACCGCACCGGTGCGCCCGGATAGTCCGCTGGATCATCAACGCCGCGGGTTCCTAAGTGGCGAATCCGGAAACACTCGCCCGGTGCCCTTACCGTTTGGGAGCCGTCATCAGATCCTGCTGTCTTTTCATGAATTCCTCAAGCGGGTTGATGCCGCGCGTCCGGAGAATATGGCTCCGCGTTGCGGTTTCTACGAGCACGGCAAGGTTGCGGCCCGGGCCTACAAACAGGACTACTTCGGGAATCTCAACCCCAAGGATCGTGCGCGTCAACTGCTCGGCCTGGAGCCGGTCGATCACGGTGGTGTTATAAGAGGCCAGTTCCTCCAGCCGGACGATGAGGTGGAGAATCTTGGCGCGCCTCACTGCCGTATCCCCGAACATGGCGCGAACGTTCAGGATCCCGAGACCCCGCACTTCCAGGAAATCGTTCAGGAGGTCTGGGCATCGCCCCTCAAGATCGTCGGTTCCCAGCCGGGAAAACTCAATGGCATCGTCGCCGATCAGGCGATGGTTGCGACTGAGCAGCTCGAGCGCAAGCTCACTCTTGCCGATGCCGCTTTCGCCGGTGATAAATACCCCTATGCTCATTACCTCCATGTACACACCGTGCAACGTCACCCGCTCGGCAAGGGCACGGGCGAGATAGTACTGGAGATCATGTATGACGCGCGGGCTCGGCAGGGGCGATGAAAGCAGGGGCATCCCGTGTGACTCAGACGCGGCGATGAAGTCCTGCGGGATCGTGCCGCAGTCCGCAAGGATCACGAGCGCCGAAGTGTCGCAGGAAAAAAGTTCGTCCACCGCCCTCTGGTGCCGCGCGGGCGTCATCCGCGCGATATACTCAACCTCTCCTGTCCCCAGCACCTGCACCCTGTTCGGGTGTACGTAATTGAGGTGTCCCACGAGCGCCATTCCGGGAAAGCGGGCGGTCGCGGGCTCAAGCAGCTTGACGCCACCCTGGCGACCACTTATCCACACGAGCCCGAGCGCGCCTTGCTGCGCCTCAAATACGTCCTGGGCAGTGAGAACGATGTTCATGGATACGGGCTCGCCGAGCGGGCGTACTTATCATAACAGGTAGGGTCGGGGGTTCAAGAAACCATCAAATGGCTCCAGCGACCCGGCGTGCTACTGGGCCTCGCTGCGGTGGTGCTCCCGGATTTTTTCCTTGTGTCGCAGAACCTGCCGATCCAACTTATCGGCCAGCGAGTCGATTGCGGCATACAGATCCGGCGCCTCGGCGTCTGCGTGGAGCATGGCGCCCTTTGCATGGATGGTTCCTTCGGCGACATGCCGTGTTTTTTCGACATGGAGCACGACCGTCGTTGTGGTCATATGGTCGAAGTGTTTTTCCAGGCGTCCCACCTTCTGGAGTGTGTAGTGACGAAGCGGTTCCGTGATATCCATCTGGTGACCTGTAACTGTGATCTGCATGTCTGTCTCCTGTGCTCAGATGAGAGACTTTCGTTGATGCGATGGGGGAATATTCAGGGACTCGCGGTACTTGGCTATGGTCCGCCGCGCGATATTGATCCCCTGCTGTTCCAGGATTTCGACGATCTGGCTGTCGCTTACGGGTTTTGACGTGGTTTCCTGTTCAATGAATCGTTTGATCAGGGATCTTATGGCGGTTGCCGAACAGGCGCCGCCGTCAGTCGTGCTGACGTGACTCGAAAAGAAATATTTGAGCTCAAAGATCCCGCGCGGCGTCCACATGTACTTGCTTGTCGTGACCCGCGAAATCGTGGACTCGTGCATCTCTACGGACTCAGCCACGTCGTGAAGCACCAGTGGCTTCATTGCCTCGGGTCCATGATCGAAAAATGCCCGTTGCCGGTCGACGATGGTTCTCGCGACCTTGAGGAGCGTTTCATTCCGGCTTTGCAGACTTTTCAGGAACCAGCGCGCGTTCTGCAGGTGATCCTGCAGGAACCGGTTCTGCGGGCTCGGATTACCGCGCTGGACCAGCGCCTTGTACTGGGCATTGATGCGGATGCGCGGGATAATGGCCGTGTTCAGTTCAGCGCGCCAGACCCCGCGGTGTTTTTTTACGATGATCTCGGGAACGATATAGTCCGCATGAGTCACGGACATGATGCTCCCCGGTTTCGGGTTGAGCGTCTGGATCAACGCGATTCCCTGCTGCAGGTCCTCCGGTTTGAGCTTGAGCTTCCGCCGGAGCTGGGCGAGGTCACGCCGGCCGAGCAGTTCTAGGTATGCGTCGTTCGCCAGCGCAAGCGCTGTCTCCAGGCCCGGGGTCGACGTCGGCAAAACACGCAGTTGCAGGCGCAGACATTCGGCGAGCGAGCGCGCGCCCACGCCCAGGGGATCGAAGTTCTGGATCTGGTGCAAAACGGCCTCGACCTCGGCCTCGTCGAGATCCGGGCCCAGTTGGGGCACAAGGAGGTCGCGGATCTCGGCTAGGGGGCAGGTCAGATATCCATCGTCGTCGATTGAATCAATGAGGGCTGATGCAATGAGCTGGTCGCCTGGCGACATCGAAGACATCTGGAGTTGCCAGAGCAGGTGGCTGTTCAGACTGACGGGCAGGCTGTTCCTGCCGTCAATATCAGGGGCTTCCTCGTCCCCGCCGGTTCCGGAAAACTCCTCCCATTCGACCGCGTCGGCAGATTCCGGCACCCCGTCTTCTTCGGACGCGTCCTGATCGCCCGCTTCCGGGGTCGCCAGCTCTTCGGGACCCGGGGTGTCCTCCTCGGTGGTATCTGTCTCCTCGGCCTCAAGCAGGGGATTGGATTCGAGCGCCTGCTGAATCTCCTGTCTCAGCTCCAGACTCGACAACTGAAGCAGCCGTATGGCCTGCTGCAATTGTGGTGTGATGGTGAGATGCTGACCCAGCCGGATATCGAGAGACTGTTTCATGACGGGGCAGACGTATCTGGCTCCTTTCCCATAGTCCCAGTCTAGTCCATCTTGGCGTGTCTGACGAATTTTTAACGAAGCGGGGTATACGGCATACAACAAGGAACCTAGAGGCGGAAATCCTCCCCCAAATACACCTTACGTACGTCGTCATTATACAGAATCTGCTCCGGTGTGCCATGAGTCAGGACTTTCCCGTCACTCAGGATGTAGGCCCGGTCGCAGATCTTGAGTGTCTCACGTACATTATGGTCGGTAATCAGGATGCCGATACCAAGACTCTTCAGGTGCAGGATGTGCTGCTGGATGTCGACGACGGACAGAGGGTCGACGCCGGCAAAGGGTTCGTCCAGAAGCATGAACCGGGGTCGCGTGGCGAGCGCCCGTGCGATCTCGACACGTCGTCGTTCGCCGCCTGACAGGCTGATGCCAAGCGTGCTTCGCCGTTCGACAATATGTAACTCCTGCAGCAGTTCCTCGAGGCGGGCCCTCCGCTCCTGTTCGCTCAGGCCATGAATTGTCTCCAGAATTGCCTGAATGTTGTCTTCGACCGAAAGTTTCCTGAATACCGAGGCTTCCTGAGGAAGGTAGCCAAGGCCATTGCGGGCCCGGCTGTGCATGGGCAGACTGCCGATGTTCGCGTCGTCCAGAAGGATCGTGCCGCTGTCCAGCGGCACGAGTCCGACGATCATGTAAAAGCACGTTGTTTTCCCGGCACCGTTCGGTCCCAGCAGCCCGACCACTTCGCCATCGTCAACGCGTAGATCGACATTGTTTACCACAACGCGCTTTTTGTAATGTTTTCGCAGGCCGCGGGCTTCGAGTGTGCTCATGGGGAAGGTCGGGGCTTGGATGTGGATCGCACCTGTTTTGGTACGATGACGGCATGGACGCGTCCTGTGGCGGTGTTACCGGTCACGTCGAGCTGCTGGCTGAGGATATTGTAGCGCATGGCTGCGCCGGTAAACGAGTTGTGGCCCTGGCGCACCACGACCTGTTTTTGCAGCACGAGCAGATGGCGGGGCGCCGCATACATCAGGTGAAGCGCGGATCCCGTGATTTCCGGGACCTGACGGTGCGGTCGTTCCCGGAAGCGCACGGGCTTACCATAGGCATCGATCTGCTGGATGACGTTTCCATGCACGGAAGCGACAACCTTGTCGGCTTCGATGTGCAGGCTGCCCTGGGTCAGGGTGACATGCCCATAATACGTGGCTATTCCGGTGCGCTGATTGAGACTGATGCGGTCGGCATTGATATTGATCGGCTGCGCGCGGTCGCCGGACAGTGCGAACGCATTCCCCGCGAGGAGCATCGTGGCCACCGTGGCAACCGCGAACCAGAGACATCCGTGGTTGCGCGGGTGTCGCCGGTTAGCGCAGGATAATATTGATCCGCTGCGTTGCAATGTTGGCACTCACCGAATTTGGACTTTTGCTCCGTGTGACCCGCACGTTTCCGAGCATCAGCAGCCGTTTTCCGTTACGGGACATCCAGCCGGTCTGCGCGCGACTCCTCGTGACCCCGCTGGCATTGAACTGCGTGAGGCGCGGACGGATCAGTTTCGTGCTCCGCGCATGTGGATAATGGACCATGCGCGCAGCGCGCAGCACATATTTGGGTCGCCCCTCTGCATTCATCTCGGTGACCTTGAAGTGCTCGATGTAATAGTCAGGAACGTTTCGGTAAAGACCGGTGAGGTGGATAGCGGGTGTCATGAGCGCGGCCGGAAGCCACCAGAACAATGCCGCCAGAAGCAGCAGGCTCATGAATATCGCAAGTTTACTGAGATCCCACATGCCGGTCATGACAGAAATCGAGCGAATTCCCGTTCGTAGTTTCCCTGAGCCTCCATGATCAGCTCACACACGTCCCTCGCTGCGCCGCAGCCGCCCGCGCTGGGCGTCACCCAGTGCGCACGCTCCTTGACCAAATAGTGTGCGTCCTGCACCGCCACCGCCAGTCCGACACGCGCCATGATGGGCAGATCGACAATGTCGTCTCCGACAAAGGCGACCGCCTGCTGTGTAAGCCCGCATTCCCGCACAAGTGTGTCGTATACGGGCAGTTTGTCGCGGCAGCCCTGGAACAGGTGTTTCACCCCGAGTTCAGCGGCACGTAGCTCGACCACCCGGGAAGTTCGCCCGGTGATGATGCCGATCTCGACTCCCGTCATTTGCAGCATGCGCAGGCCGTGACCGTCACGGGCATAAAACGCCTTGGTTTCCCGGCCGGTATCATCTAAAAACAGACGACCGTCAGTCAGGACCCCGTCAACATCGAACAGTACGAGCCTGATAAGGGACGCCGAATGCGTCACGTTCTCATGGACCAGGTATGGAAAACGGATAGGATCCATTACACCACTCCGGCCTTCAGGAGATCCTGCATGTTGAGCGCTCCCAGGACGTGGTTCGCGTTGTCCACGACGAATACACCGTTGATGTTTTTCGTGCGCATGAGTTCGACCAGCTCTGCCGCGAGCTTGTCCGCGCGCGCGGTTTTTGGCTGCGTGGTCATGACCTCGGAGATCCGCGCGCGGTACACGTCGACGCCGCGATTGAGGCTGCGGCGAAGGTCGCCATCCGTGAAGATACCACAGAGACGCGAATCGTCATCGAGCACTCCGGTCATGCCAAGGCCCTTTCCGCTCATCTCCACGAGCGCGTCCGTGAGCCGGGCGTCGTGTGGCACCAGTGGGACGTGTTCCCCCGTGTGCATGATGTCGCCGACATACACAAGGAGTCTGCGGCCAAGGCGGCCGCCAGGGTGCGATCGCGCAAAATCATCCTGCGTGAAACCACGTGACTGGAGCAAGGCGACGGCCAAGGCGTCTCCCACTGCAAGCGCCGCCGTGGTGCTGGCAGTGGGGGCCAGGTTCAGGGGACACGCTTCCCTGGGGACATGGATGTGGATATGCACTTCGGCCTGGCGCGCGAGCGTCGACTCGGGATTCCCGGTCATGGTAATCAGCGCAACGCCGATCCGCTTGATGATCGGCAGGATCTTTAGGATCTCCTCGGTTTCCCCGGAATTCGACAAGGCCAGCACGATATCAGACGCGGTGATCATTCCGAGGTCGCCGTGACTTGCCTCCCCGGGGTGCACGAAGAACGCGGGGGTCCCGGTGCTCGCGAGCGTCGCCGCGATTTTTCCGCCGATATGTCCGGATTTTCCCATCCCCACGACAACGACGCGGCCTGCGCATCCCAGGATCAGGTCACAGGCGCGCGCAAACTGCCGGTCAATGTGGGCAGCGACCTCCGTGATTGCGGCGGCTTCGATCGCGAGGACCGTTTTTGCCAGCTGTTCATACGAGGGCTTGCCGGTCATAGGCTGGGACGAGGGGCCCGACTAGAGGTGGTTGATTCGTCGGGAGTATAGCTAAACGCCCGCGAATATCCTACGTTGTCGGATGCCCCGTGCCGACCTGGCGTGCGTGCATCCGTGCGGGGTTATGAGCGACAATGCGGCTTTTCCGGATACCCCGCCGGTGCGGGGTGCGGATGACGGCAAGGGCGGGGATTGGGACGGTGGATACAGCAGACTTCGGAGTAGGTGCGCGTGTCGCGTCGGGCTATCCATTGGAGGAAGATCTGAGGGCGCTTGCCACCCTTGGCCATAGCCGCGCTTTGTGGCCCGAGGAAAGGGTGTCCCGGGCGCTCGGACGGATCGATCACGTGCTCTGTGCCCTTGCCGGTGTGCTTGAGGTCGAATATTACGGGCCCGAGGTCGGTCTTGGCGCCGGTCGCGAGGTTTACCGGATGGTCGTGCGTCGACATCATCTCGGAGCGGACATGGACGTGTGGGGGCTCTGGATCTGTACCGCTCTGCCGCACGCGCAGTGGCGTCCCGCATGGCGCATGCCGGATGCCGGAAGGCTTCGCAAGCAACTGGTAGTGAAGGCGCTGCCTGCCTTTTTTCAAGGTTACGCCGAGGCAGTGCGGGACGCCGGCAAGGCCGGGACAAATGCCGGACGCCGCCTCCTTGCGCTCGCCCGGATGGTCTCGGCGGTGGCACCCGCCCAGGAGGCGCCACCTGAATGACGGACGCAGTGGAGGTCCGCAACCTGGAGAAGCATTACGGGCAGACCATGGCGCTCTCAGGGGTATCGTTCGCGATCGCGGAAGGACAGGTGTGCGCGCTGTTAGGGGGTAACGGCGCCGGCAAGACCACGACGCTTGCGATACTCTTAGGCCTGTTGCTGCCGAGCGCCGGAGCCGTGCGCGTCCTCGGAGAGGACCTCCTGGCGCACCGATACCGCGTCCTGCCGCGCATGAATTTCTCGTCGCCCTATGTTGATCTGCCGCACCGTCTTACCATAGCTGAAAATCTGAGGATATACGCACGCCTATACGGTGTGCAGCGCATTGCCCGCCGCATCACGGCGCTCGCGGAAGAACTCGATCTCGCCGAATTGCTCGATCGCGCGTACGGTGGTCTGTCGGCAGGCCAGAAGACGCGCGTGTCGCTTGCGAAAGCGCTCATCAACCAGCCGGATCTGCTGCTGCTGGACGAGCCGACGGCATCGCTAGACCCGGACAGTGCCGACCGCATCCGCGGGTACCTTCTGGGTTACCGACGCGCCCACACCGCGACGCTCCTGGTTGCTTCGCACAACATGCAGGAGGTGGAGCGGATTGCGGAACGAGTATTGATATTGAGGCGTGGGCAGTTGATCGGGGCAGGCACGCCGCAGGCGCTGATCGCGCAGTTTCGTCGCAATAATCTCGAGGAGGTTTTCCTCGACGTCGCGCGGTCCCCATGAATAGCCGAGAGGATCTTGTGTCCATGCCGATGCGTGGCCGCTGCCTCGAAGCATCCAACCGTGTCCTGGCGATGGTCCTGCGGTACGGCTACCTCATGCGCGGTTCGTGGCCACGTATCCTGGAGCTCGTATACTGGCCCGCGATGCAGATCATCATGTGGGGCTTCATCAGCGAGTTTCTGCGCGAGCAGCATGCCTCGCTTGCGGGTGTGTCGATCGCTTTCCTCGCGGCGGTGCTGTTGTGGGACGTCATGTTCCGGGGGCAGCTCGGTGTCTCGGTCGTGTTCTTCGAAGAACTGTATTCGCGCAATCTCGGCCACCTCTTTGCAAGTCCATTGCGTCCATACGAACTCGTGATCGCGCTTCTGATCATCAGTTTTCTCAGGACACTGATCGGCGTAGGGAGCGCAGCTCTTCTGGCCCTGTGGCTCTACCATTACTCGATATTCCGGATGGGACTGCCCCTGGTCGCATTTTTTTCCAACCTGCTGATCATGGGGTGGTCTATGGGGTTGCTGGTGTCGGGCCTTGTATTGCGTTACGGCCTCGGGGCCGAAAGTCTCGCATGGGCCGGGATCTTTGCGATCGCACCGATCAGTGGCATCTACTATCCGATCTCCGTGCTTCCGTTTTGGCTTCGCCCGGTGGCGAAGGCGATACCGGCGAGCTACGTCTTTCATGGCATGCGGATGCTGCTCTTTCATCACGTCTTCGACTGGCGCGCGTTCTGGATATCGAGCGCTCTCAATGGTTTGTATCTGCTGATTGGCGCCGCTGTCTTCTTTGCAATCTTCCGCGTCGCCCGCGTCCGCGGACTTTTCCTGAATCTCGGCGAGTAAACAGCGGGTGATCGTAAGCCAGGACCGGTGGCGCCCCCGGCGGTCGTCGTGCTCGGCACTTGGTTACATCTGGCTGCGATCGCGGCTGGCAGGGTCCTGATGTTCTGCGGCGGGCGCTGTTGCCCGCGAGTTCCGGGAAATCCGCCCACGCGTTCCTTCAGGCGCGGGAGTCATGTGTCATGGAATCGACGCAGGACGACATCAACGGGTATTGCGGGAGCCATTCGAGTATTGTGCGGGCCTTGCGGTTGTCGAGCACGAGCGAATGGCGCAGACCGAGAACCCATGAAGGGTCGGTCGTGTTCTGACCGAAACGCCAGGACAGGGCCGCCGCCGCACGGATCAGCGGTAACGGCACGGCAATCGCCCACCCCCGTGTGCGCACGAGAGAACGCAGCGATTGCGCATCATCCGTACTGAGATTGAAGGCACCGGTTGCTGTGGTCGTGAATAACGCACGCGTCACGGCTTCGGCCACATCCTCCTCGTGAACGCATTGGATCAGCGGCTCCGGCCGCGGCAGGACCGGGTAGATATGGCCGGTCGCGAGTTGTTTCAGGATCGGTTGTGCGTGCGGCCCGAGGATTGCATGCGGACGGAGGCGCGCGACGCGCACGGCGGGATGGCGCTGCTCGAATGTGTCAAGCCAGCGCTCGATTTCGATCTTGTCTTCCGCATAGAAGAAACCTGGAAGCGCTTTCAGCGGAGCATCCTCGGCGAGCCGGACATCGGGAGGTCCATATCCATACACGGAGGCCGATGAGCAATGGATGATGCAACGTATACCCGCCATGGCGGCCCCTTCGAACACCGCGAGGCTTCCTTCGACATTTATTGAGTGCATGAGGCCCCGGTCTCCCCGCAGACGGCCAAGGTCCGAGCGCATGACCACGAATGCCAGGTGAACGACTGCATCCGCGCTACCCAGCAGGCGATGCATTGCGCGGTCACGGACATCGACCACATGTGGTTCAAAGCGCGCATCCGGGAACCGGACCGGTCGCAGGTCGACGCCGACCACACCAGTCACGTCTGGATGCCGGAGCAGCCGGGGTATGACCGCGGCTGCAAGGCGGGAAGCGCTGCCGGTGACAATGACTTTCATCGGAAATGCGGAATCAGGTGCCGGCCGATGGTCTCGATCGATTCCCGCACCAGCGCTGTCGGCGCCGCGCCAGCCGCGACCGCGCAGAGCAGATGATCGAGACCGCAGCGGGCGTACCCCTTGATCTTGCGCCTGCAATGTTCCGGATCGCCGCAGACGACCATGCCCATCTGCTCAAGGACCGGCAGGCTGACGACGCGCGACAGCAGGGTCCGTATATGGCCGACCTTGCGATAGTAATCGTAGGTCTCGTAGAGGTGCTCGAGTACAGGCGCGGTGTGGCTGAGCAACTCCCGGTAGAACCAGGGGAATACCTGTTCGGCGACCTCGCGCGCGCGTTTTCCATCCTCAAGGCATACGATACCGATCGTCATGGCGGTGCGCGGCGATCCAATGCGCGGCCTGCTCGCGGCCCAGGTTTCACGGTACCGCGCCAGATCATGGCGAACCATGAACCATGGTTTGAACGGACCCGCAAGGACACCGACACCGAGTGTTGCCGCAAGTGTAAAGCTGTCCGGACTGACTGATGCCATCCAGAATGGCGGGTGGGGACGCTGGAGCGCGTTTGGCAGCACGTCGAGGGCTTTTAATGTGAAATGGCGTCCCTCGATGGAAACGCATCCGCCGGCGAATGCCTGGCGCAGTACCGAAAGTGTCTCTTCGGTGCGTGAACGGCTCTCGGCCATATCGACACCGAACGCGGCGTATTCGTCAGGCGAGAACCCGCGGCCGAATCCGAACTCGAGCCGGCCACCTGACAGCAGGTCGAGTGTCGCCGCGCGCTCGGCGATGTGCACGGGATGATGGTACGGCAGCGGTACGATGGCATGGCCAAGGCGCAGTGTCCGCGTCCGCTGGCTTGCCGCCGCGAGAAACAGATCAGGCGCGCTTGAGTGCGAATATTCGCGCAGAAAATGATGTTCGGCGACCCATGCGGTCCGGAAGCCGCTGCGTTCGGCCACCTCCAGCTCACCAAGGGTCTCAAGAAACGTTTCGGCCTCCGTGCGCTTTAGGAACGGCGGGCACGACAGCTCATAGAACAGGTCAAAATGCATAGCAGCAGATCCTTTATCACATGGGATGGTGTGCGCATGTCGCGCGCGCCTGATACCATACCGGAACCCCACATTGCCGATTGCCATGAACCATCCGCGGTCATTCAGTGACAGGAGCCCGCCGTCGTGACCGCCAAGGGTGATCTGCCCCCGCCCGGTCTTCTGATCGGTACCCGCGGCTGGGAGCATGCGGCCTGGACACCGGAATTTTATCCGGAAGCGCTCCCCCTGGAGTGGCGCCTCACATTCTATGCCAACTACTTTGACTCAGTCCTCGTGCCTCCTGCCTGCTGGCTTCTCAGTGATCTGCAGGTTCTCGATCAATGGCTTGAAGACACGGGCGATGAGTTCCGGTTCGTGCTCGAGCTGCCCGACGACCATGACCGGCACCAGGAGAATATCGCGTGCCGGACGGAGATACTGGGCGCGCGTATCGCGGCGCTCGTGGTTCCATACGCGAAAGGTGATACCGTTTCCGTGATCGGGCGGTTCAGCCGCTGGCCTCTCTCGGTACGTGTGCCGGGCGGGCTTGCTGAGTCAGAACGTGCGGTGCTCACAAGCGCTGGTGCTTCAATCCTATGGGATCCCGCGCATACACAAGATCCGGTCCCGGGAGGACAATTGCTGGTCATCGCGCTGTCAGCGCCGGATGACCATGTGATCGCGATAACGGCGCAGAGTCTGGCCCGCATGCGCGCAGATTTCCCCCGCGTGGCGTTTTTCGTAGATGGTCCTCCCAGCATGGGGGAAAAGGCACGCGCTGCCGCGACATTGCTCGGCCTTTGGCCCCCGGACACACGGCACGTCGAACAGGCGACCTAGAAAAGCGGGCTCGGGTGGCAACGCGCTGATGCCGGTCCTGTGGATCTTGCGCTGTAGCCGAGATCAAGCGCAATGCTGCGCAATGATCTGGTGCCGATGTCCCCACCCGAAGTCGCGTGATTCGCGTCGGTGCCAACACGGACAAACAGAGGGAGACCCGATCCGTAGTCCATGGTACTGTTTACCATCAGCAGGAGATCCTGATCGCGGCAGCATCATCGGCGATCGGCGTCCCCGGGGCAAGGCGGGTCGACCCTTACGCGGTCTTGCCCTACAATGGCCCGCCTTGCAAAAAATATATGACCTGCAAAGGGAAAGGCCCCGTGCCTGTACTGGAACCGAAAAAGCCGCTTGTGGAGATCCGTAATGTGTCGTTCCACCGCGGCGAGCGGACGATCTTCGAAGACCTCAACCTCACCATCGCCCGTGGCAAGATCACGACGATCATGGGGGGCAGCGGGATCGGGAAGACGACTTTACTGAACCTTATCGGGGGACGGCTTGCTCCGGACCGCGGCAATGTGATCGTCGAAGGGCTCGACGTGGTGACGCTCAGACGCCATGCCCTGTACCGGCTGCGACGGCGCATGGGGATGCTGTTCCAGTCGGGTGCATTGTTTACCGACCTCAGTGTCTTCGAAAATGTGGCGTTCCCGTTACGCGAGCACACGGCGCTCCCGGAGCGCATGATCCGCCTGCTGGTGCTCATGAAGCTCGAACTCGTCGGGCTGCGCGGCGCGCGCGAGCTGTTGCCGAACGAGTTGTCGGGCGGTATGGCCCGGCGCGCGGCGCTTGCGCGCGCGATTGTGCTCGATCCGATCGTCGTTATGTATGATGAGCCTTTTGCCGGACTCGATCCTATCTCCATGGGAGTCATCGTCCGGCTGATCCGGGACCTCAATGACACCCTCGGTATGACATCGATCATCGTCACCCATGACGTCGCCGAAGCCTGTTCCATATCGGATTATATGTACCTGCTCGGGGACGGACATGTGCTGTCGGAAGGCACGCCTGAGGATATACGGAAGTCGGACATGCCCTCCGTGCGCCAGTTCGTTGGCGGACTTCCCGACGGACCGGTGTCCTACCATTATCCCGCGGCGGATTATTTTGAGGATCTGCGAGGACCGGGCGGATGAATCAGATCCAGCGGCTCGGCCGCGCGACTATAGACACGCTCGAGCGGCTCGGCCGCGCGACCCTGTTCCTGCTGCGTGTCCTTAGAGCAACGCGTACGTTGACCGGGCGCTTCCGGCTGGTCGTTCAGCAGGTATATTCCGTTGGCGTAATGACGCTTGTGATCGTGCTTGTGTCCGGCCTTTTTGTCGGTTTCGTGCTGGGTCTGCAAGGTTACAATACGCTCGTCCGGTACGGTGCTGAGTCGTCGCTTGGTTTGCTGGTCGCGCTGTCTTTGACCCGGGAGCTCGGTCCGGTGGTGACGGCGCTTCTGTTCGCGGGACGGGCAGGATCGGCACTTGCCGCCGAGATCGGTCTGATGAAAACGACGGAACAGCTCGCAGGGATGGAGATGATGGCGGTCGATCCGATGGAGCGCATCGTTGCCCCTCGCTTTGTCGCGGGTGTTATCGCGATGCCGCTGCTGGCCGCGATATTCTCCGTGGTAGGCGTCTTTGGAGGTTACCTCGTGGGGGTCGGCCTGATGGGTGTCGATGGCGGCTTGTTCTGGTCGCAGATGCGGTCGGGGGTCGGCATTTATAACGATGTTCTGGGCGGTGTCGTCAAAAGTGTGGTGTTTGGCGTTATCGTCACGTGGATTGCCGTGTTCGAGGGTTATGACGCGCAGCCCACAGCAGAAGGGGTCGGCCGCGCGACGACACGCACCGTGGTCACATCATCACTTGCGGTGCTGGGGCTTGATTTCATTATGACGGCATTGATGATGCGAGGGTTGTGATATGGCGCAAAGCAAGGTATTGGAAGTGGCCGTCGGCCTGTTTGTCATCGCAGGGATCGCGGCGCTCGCGACGCTCGCGCTCAAGATCAGCAATCTTCACTCGATCGGCCCCAGTCGTGGTTACGACGTCAAGGCTTATTTCAACGACATCGGCGGCCTGAAAAGCGAAGCCCCAGTGACAATGGCGGGGGTACGCATAGGGCACGTCGCGAGCATCTATTTTGACAAGAAACGCTACCAGGCGGTGACGGTGCTCCACATCCAGGCCAAGTACAATACGATTCCGGTGGATACCAGCGCGTCAATACTGACCCAGGGTCTGCTCGGCGAGCAGTACGTAAGCCTTAGCCCGGGTGGCAGCACGCAGTATTTGAAGAATGGTAGTAAAATCACCATGACCCAGTCGGCCATGGTGCTTGAACAGGTGATCGGGCAGTTTCTGTTTCACAAGGCAGCCGAGGGGGAGCAACAACAGCCTCAGTCACCCGGGGCTCCAGGACTGCCCGCAGCCCCGGCGACACCCTAGCAAGGACGAATTGGACCGGGGCAAAAATCCGGCGCGAGCAGCACCGGTTTTTGGCTAGAGCAGGGTGGGTGTCTTAACGAAAGAATAGCGGTTGCGCCATGGCACGTGTGATCAGTCTGCAGAGAGCCGAATCAAAAGAAGAGACAGGTATCTGTACCTGCATCGCGCTGATCTCCATCACAAAATACTGGTGTTTCCAGGGAGCATGATAATGAAAAAACTGATCGTTTTTTTGATGGCGTTCCAGATGTTCTGGGCGGTGTCGGCGTTCGCCGCGAACGCGGGCAACCCGGAGGCGCTCGTACGCCAGAAGACGGTCCAGATCCTGTCACTCCTTCAGAAGAACCGCGCCGAATACAAAACCCATCCGGCGATGCTGTATGCGATGGTGCAGCAGCGTGTTCTGCCTTACTTCGATTTTGACCTGATGTCCCGCTGGGTCCTTGGGCGCTACTGGCAGCAGGCGACACCGCAGCAGAGGCAGGCGTTCATACAGCAGTTTCGCACGCTGCTCGTGCGCACCTACGCAACTGCCCTCATGAGTTACAGCGGACAGAGGATCATCTATCTTCCGTTTCGTGGCAATCTGAAAGGACAGACGGTGACTGTTCGGACCCTGGTGCAGCAGGACAATGGCAGCCCCGCGGTTCCGGTCGACTACAGCTTCAACAAGGAACCCGGAGGCTGGAAGGTATACGACGTCAGTATCGACCGTGTTTCACTTGTCACCAACTACCGCATGACCTATTCGAACAAGATCCAGGACCAGGGGTTGCCCGCGTTGATCAGCAGCATGGAGCGCGTGAACGCGCAGTATGCACGATGAGCGGCCGCATCGAATCCAGTGGAACGCATGGGTTCCGCGTGCTCGGAGAGATCACATTTGAAACGGCTAAGGATCTGGACGGCTTCCCCGAGCGCTGGGGGGAGATTCGGCAGGTCGACGTGGATTTCTCGGAAACAGGCGATACGGACAGCGCGGCAGCAGCGCTCTTGCTGGATTGGGTGAATGTCGCCCGTGCGTCTGGCCGTGAACTTCGTTTCACCGGGGTTCCTGCGCGGTTACAGGATCTGATTCGCGTTTATGGCCTGACCCCGCTCCTGGACGCAGCCATCGCACGGTAACATCAATGTCGGGCCCAGAAACAGCCGGGCCGGCCTTCCCCCCGGCAATCCGCATTTCCGGTCTTCGCAAGCACTATGGGTCGGTCCATGCGGTTGATGGAATTGATCTCGAGGTCCGCCGAGGCGAGTTTTTCGGGCTCCTCGGGCCGAACGGCGCTGGCAAATCGACGCTCATCAATATCATGGCAGGATTGGCGCGGGCGGACGAGGGCAGCGTGTCGGTTCTCGGGCACGACGTCGTCACGGACTACCGGAAGGCGCGTCGCGCGCTCGGCGTGGTACCGCAGGAGATCGTCTTCGATCCGTTTTTCACGGTGCGCGAGGTCCTTGCGCTGCAGGCAGGGTATTTCGGCCTTGGCGGCGAAAGCGAAGCCTGGCGCGAAGAACTCCTTTCGGCGCTTATGCTCGTGGAGAAGGGGGACGCGAACATGCGCTCGCTGTCAGGGGGTATGAAGCGGCGCGTGCTGATCGCTCAGGCGCTTGTCCATCGCCCTGAGGTCGTGGTTCTGGACGAGCCGACTGCAGGGGTCGACGTTGAGCTCAGGCAGTTGCTCTGGGTATTCATTCGCCGCCTTCAGAAAGAGGGCCACACGATTCTGCTCACGACGCATTACCTGGAAGAGGCGGAGCTGTTGTGTGACCGCATCGCCATCGTCAGCAGCGGTCGGATCATCGCCCTCGACTCCAAGGAAAACCTCCTTTCGCGGAACTTCCACCAGACGCTTTGCATCACCCTGTCCGCGGATTCCGCTCCGGTCCCTGCGACCCTGCTTGCCAAGGCCTTGAGCGTGGCTGGTAACCGTCTCGAGTTCCGGCTCAAGAAGGGCGTCGACGCCACCATGGAGATCCTCGAGGAACTGAAGCTTAGCGGAGCGAAGATCGCGGATCTGCACACACAGCAAACAGACCTTGAGGACGTGTTCCTGGAACTTACCCGGCGGCCGATGTCATGAACTGGCGCGGATGGTATACGCTGCTCTACAAGGAGCTGCTGCGCTTTTACAAGGTCGCGCTTCAGACGATTGGCGCGCCGATCATCACGGCACTGCTGTACCTGCTCGTGTTTTCGCATGTGCTCGCATCGAACGTTCAGGCGCTTCCAGGCGTGACATACGGTCATTTCCTGATCCCGGGGCTGATGATGATGTCGCTCATTCAGAACGCCTTCGCGAACAGCTCTTCAAGCATCATCCAGTCCAAGGTGACCGGGAATCTCATCTTCATTCTCATGACTCCGCTGTCCTCTGCGGAATTCCTGCTGGCGTTCGTGGTTGCCTCGATCGTGCGCGGTTTCCTGGTGGCTGCCGGTATCTATGTCATGGCGCTTTTTTTCATGAAGTTGCCCCTGGTCCATCCCCTGGTGGCATTGCTGTTCGCTGTACTTGCCGGCGGGGCGCTCGGTTCTCTGGGTGTCATTGCCGGAATCTGGGCCGACAAGTTTGACCAGATGGCAGGATTCCAGAACTTCATCATCATGCCGCTGTCTTTCCTGAGCGGTGTTTTCTATTCGATTCACTCGCTTCCGCCCGTCTGGGCGAAAGTGTCGCACTTCAACCCTTTCTTTTATATGATAGATGGTTTCCGTTACGGGTTTTTCGGCGTATCGGATGTCGCGCCTTGGACGAGTCTCGTTGCGGCCCTCCTATTCCTCGCGCTGACCACAGCGGTGGCACTCGGCATGGTCGTACGTGGATACAAGTTGCGGTCTTAGCCGGCGGCAGGGCCGCCTTGGAGTCTTGACGATGCACATACAGACCATCCGGGAGCTGATCGAGCAGGGGTTGCCAGGTGCCAAGGTCACGGTGCAGGGTGATGGCCGTCACTTCGAGGCGCTGGTCGAGAGTCCGCTCTTCTCCGGCAAGAGCATGGTGGCGCGTCATCAGATGGTGTATCGGGCGCTTGGCGACAAGATGCGGGAGGAGATCCATGCCCTCTCGATCAGGGCCGTGGCCCCCGATGAGCCGGGGGCAGGAGACGGACATTGAAGGATTTTGACAAATCAGGAGGTGATATTGTGGATGTAACCGAGAAGATCAAACAGCAGATCACGTCGCACAGCATCGTGCTGTATATGAAAGGTACGCCCCAGTTTCCGCAGTGCGGTTTTTCCGGGAAGTCGGTGCAGATGCTCAAGGCCTGCGGTGCCCAGTTCGAGAGCGTCGACGTGCTGGCCGATCCCGAGATCCGCGAAGGGATCAAGCGCTTTTCGAACTGGCCGACGGTTCCACAGCTCTATGTGCGCGGAGAATTCATCGGCGGATGTGACATCATGACAGAGCTCTACCAGAAGGGCGAACTGCAACGCATCGTGTCGGGTAATACTGTCAAATGACACGGACAATGCCTGGCGGCACGCTTCTGTTGTCAGGTGCATGGACAAGCTGATCGTCACGGGCGGTGTTCCGCTCCGCGGCGAGATTCGCATATCCGGCGCAAAGAACGCGGCGTTGCCAGTGCTGGTGTCCTCGCTGCTCGTGGAGGGCCCGCTGCGGATCAGCAACGTGCCGCATCTCCAGGACGTCACAACCACCATGGAGCTGCTTGGGCGCATGGGCGTTCACCTGGTGGTCGACGAAAAAATGACCATCGAGGCGGACAGCTCCAAAGTTGACCAGCTGCGCGCCCCTTACGATCTCGTCAAGACGATGCGCGCCTCGATCCTCGTCCTCGGGCCGTTGCTTGCCCGGTTTGGCGAGGCTGAGGTTTCCATGCCCGGAGGCTGTGCCATCGGGTCGCGGCCCGTGAACCTGCATATCAAGGGACTGCAGGCGATGGGTGCCGAGATCTCGATCGAGGACGGGTATATCAAGGCAAAGGCAAAACGGCTGAAGGGCGCACGGGTATTCATGGATGCGGTGTCGGTGACGGGGACCGAAAACCTCATGATGGCGGCGACGCTGGCGGACGGGTGCACCGTCATCGAGAATGCTGCGCGCGAGCCTGAAGTGGTCGATCTCGCGCAGTGTCTCACCCGCATGGGGGCCCGCATCGACGGGGCAGGGACCCCGGAGATCCGCATCGACGGCGTGCCGCGCCTGAGGGCTGCTGCCCACCAGGTCATCCCGGACCGCATCGAAACCGGCACCTATCTTGTGGCTGCGGCGATGACCGGTGGCCGGGTCCGGCTGCGGCATACACGTCCGATCCTGCTCGAGTCGGTTCTCGACAAGCTGCGTGAGGCGGGCGCCGAGATCGAGACGGGCGAGGACTGGGTATCGCTCGAGATGAAGCGCGGGAGACTAAGTGCAGTTAATGTGAAGACCGCACCCTACCCGGCTTTTCCAACCGACATGCAGGCACAGTTCGTGGTCCTGAATAGCGTCGCCGACGGTGCCGGCACGGTGACCGAGACGGTGTTCGAGAACCGTTTCATGCATGTGCCGGAACTGCAGCGCATGGGCGCCAATATCGAGATGGAGGGGAATACCGCCATCATCCGTGGTGTCCTGCAGCTGCATGGTGCCCCGGTGATGGCGACTGATCTGCGGGCATCGGCAAGCCTGGTGCTCGCGGGTCTCGTTGCGGATGCGCACACTACCATTGACCGCATCTATCATATCGATCGCGGTTATGAATGCATCGAGGAGAAACTCTCACAACTGGGTGCTACCATCAGACGTGTTCCCGATCCCGTAGGTATGCGCCGGCAGACCGCATGAAAAACGGGGTCACGATCGCGCTGTCCAAGGGCCGTATCCTCGAGGACAGTTTGCCGTTGCTGCGCCGGGTGGGTATCGTGCCGAATGAGGACCCGACTGAAAGCCGCCGACTGGTGCTTGACACAAACGAGCCCGGTGTCCGGCTCGTGATCGTACGCGCGACGGATGTTCCAACGTATGTGCGTTATGGCGCCGCCGACATCGGATTCGCCGGGAAGGATGTGTTGCTCGAAAGCGGTGACGGCGAGCTGTACGAGCTGTTTGATCTTGGCATCGCCCGTTGCCGCCTCGTCGTGGCCGAACCGCGGCGCGAGGATGGGGCAGGGCACGCACCCATACGGCCGCGTGTCGCGACCAAATACCCCAACATCGCCCATCGTTTTTTTGCGGCGCGCGGGGTCCAGGCTGATATTGTGAAGCTCTACGGATCAATGGAGCTTGCGCCGATCGTCGGGCTTGCGGACCGCATTGTCGACCTCGTGAGCAGCGGCCGGACTTTGCAGGCGAATGGGCTTGTTGAGGTGGACCAGATTACGCCAGTGAGCGCCTGGCTCGTGGCGAACAAGGCGGCCATGAAGCTGAAGCATGAGGCTATCACGTCAATCATGGGGCGCCTGGAGCTGGCGGTGCGTGCATGACCGCGATACGCCGACTTGATGCCAGGAATGCCGATTTTGGTACCGAGATCGAGACCCTTCTGGGGCGTGGTCTGCAGCAGGATGACGACGTCGAGCAGCGCGTGAAAATGATCATCGCGGATGTGCGGCGCGAGGGTGATGCAGCGCTTCTTCGGTACACACGCGAATATGACCATTTGGACGTGCGGGAGGCCGCCGCGCTCGAAGTTGCTCCACAGCGCCTCAAGACGGCGCTTGCCGGGGTTCCCCGGGAACAGCGAACGGCACTGGAAGAAGCCGCGCGCCGCATCCGTCATTACCATGAGCGTCAGAGGCAGGAATCATGGAGCTACGATGACGGCCAGGGTATCAGTCTGGGGCAGCGGATCACGCCGCTCGACCGCGTCGGTCTTTATGTGCCGGGAGGCAAGGCGTCCTATCCGTCATCCGTGCTCATGAACGCGATTCCCGCGCATCTCGCAGGGGTTCCGGAGGTTGTGATGGTGGTGCCGACCCCGGGCGGGATCGTGAATGATCTTGTTCTCGCCGCCGCGGCGATAGCGGGTGTCGGCCGCGTCTTCCGCATCGGGGGGGCCCAGGCGATCGCGGCACTTGCCTACGGGACCAATACCGTACCGCGCGTGGACAAGATTGTAGGCCCTGGAAACGTATACGTCGCAACCGCTAAACGCTTGGTGTACGGCCAGGTTGCGATCGACATGATCGCCGGGCCGTCGGAGATCGTGATTGTGTGTGATGGAGACACCGATCCGGACTGGGTAGCCATGGATCTCTTCTCCCAGGCCGAGCACGATGAACGCGCGCAGTCGATCCTGATCAGCACCGACGCGGCTTTCCTCGGCGTGGTCGATCAGGCCATGGACCGGGCACTTGCGGGCATGGAGCGCGCAGAGGTGATCGGCGAGGCGCTTGCACGCAATGGCGCTCTGATTCTCGTGCGCTCGCTCGACGAGGCGGCTGACGTCGTCAACCGCATCGCACCCGAACATCTCGAGTTGTCTGTCAAGGATCCGGCAGCGGTTGCCGCAAAGGTCCGGCACGCCGGCGCCATCTTCCTTGGCCGGCATACAGCAGAGGCCTTGGGTGACTACTGTGCTGGCCCCAACCACGTGTTGCCGACGTCAGGAACCGCGCGTTTCAGTTCACCGCTTGGAGTCTACGATTTCCAGAAGCGGACCAGCATCATCGGCTGTTCGCCTGAGGGCGCAGCGCGTCTTGGTCATACGGCGAGTGTGCTTGCGCGTGCCGAGGGACTGACCGCGCACGCGCGCTCCGCAGAGTACCGCATGGGTGACGGACGTCCGCAAAATTAACCCGGGATCCGGGAAGGATCGGTTGATCCGGCCCGAGGTCCGTGCGCTCAGGGCGTACGAGGTGGCAGATGCCACGGGCCTCATCAAGCTCGACGCCATGGAGAATCCGTATTCCTGGCCCCCGGAGCTTGTCTCCAAATGGCAGCGGCTGCTGGCGGCGGCGCCGATCAACCGCTATCCGGACCCGGGCGCGTCGGTGCTCAGGCAGGTCTTGCGGCGCAGGATCGGGCTGGCAGATGAGTTTGGTCTGCTGCTTGGAAATGGTTCTGACGAGATCATACAGATGCTCTTGTTGGCACTGGACCGCGACTGTGCGGTAATTGCGCCCACCCCGACCTTTGTCATGTACGAGATGAGTGCGAAGACCGTGGGATTGCCCTACGTCGGTGTTCCGCTCGGTCCCGAATTCGTGCTCGACGCTGAGCGGTTGCTCGAGGCCGCTGCCACGGTGCGACCCGGAGTGATTTTCATCGCCTACCCCAATAATCCGACCGGAA
Source organism: Pseudomonadota bacterium (assembly GCA_021777335.1). Lineage (GTDB taxonomy): Bacteria > Pseudomonadota > Gammaproteobacteria > Acidiferrobacterales > Acidiferrobacteraceae > JAJYDT01. Next base: position 31,683 of record JAJYDT010000022.1, read on the forward strand.
ATCTGTTTTCCACGAAGGAGATCGAACGGGTCATCCGCGGGACTGATGCACTCGTGGTCGTCGACGAGGCTTATTTTCCCTTCGCCGGGAGCACTTTCATGGACCGGCTTCAGGAGTTCGAGAATCTCCTCGTCATGCGCACGCTGTCCAAGGAGGGGCTCGCCGGCCTCAGGCTTGGGTTTATCGCCGGACACCGGTCATGGATCGACGAGATCGACAAGGTGCGCCTGCCGTACAACATCAACTGCGTCACGCAGATCACCGTAGCGTTCGCGCTCGAGCAGTCCGGGATGCTGGCCGCACAGGCAGAGCAGATCAGGGCCTCTCGTGCGCGCCTGTTCGAAGGACTGAGCGCGATTCCTGGGATACGTGCGTGGCCGAGCGACGCCAACTTCATTCTCTTCAGAACCCACGGCGCTAATGAGGTGTTCGACGGACTGCGGCGCCGCGGGGTCCTGATCAAGAACCTTGCTGGCAGCGGACTTCCTGGATTTCTGCGTGTTACCGTCGGCACGGATGAGGAAAACCGCTGTTTTCTGCAGGCACTGCGGGATGAAATGGCGCCGGCGTAGTTTCGGCTTCTGGCTGCTGCTCGCGCTGTGCGCAGTCCCGCTGCGCGTCACGGCCTTCAATCGTGTGATCTCGATTCCTAATGGCCCCGTGGTCATATTCCCGAAGACCAGTCTTGGGCCGCGCGATCTCGGCGTTGTCGTCAACCTCGTCGATCCCGAGAGCATACGCATCGGCCGGTATTACGAGACCATGCGCCATATTCCGCCGGCCAATATCATCCATGTGCGATTTGTCCCTGATGGGCCCGACATGAATGTCTCCGTGTTCGAGCATCTCGAGTCCGAACTTATCCAGCGTACCCCGCCCTGGGTGCAGGCGTACGTACTCACGTGGACCCGCCCGTATCGCGTCGGCTGCATGTCCATTACGACCGCATTCGCGATGGGATACGACACGCATTTTTGCGCCGCCACCTGCATGCCGACAAAGTGGGACCCGTACTTCAACTCCAACAGCGAGGCGCCTTACCGCGACTTCGGTGTGCGCCCCACGATGATGCTGGCAGGAAAGAGCGTGCGCGCGGTCAAGGCGCTGATTGATCGCGGTGTCGCCTCGGATGGCACTGATCCGCGCGGGACCGCCTATCTTGTGAGCACGGGCGATCCGGCGCGCAACGTGCGCGCCGTGGAATACGGGGTGATCAAGCGACTCATGCGCGGTGTTATCCGGACCCGGGTGATTCACGCGCCGGGGATTCAGTACAAACGACATGTACTGTTCTATTTCACCGGGATTGCCCGGGTGCCCGACCTTGACACCAACCGCTTTGCCGCCGGGGCCGTGGGAGATGACCTGACCTCGTTCGGCGGCATACTGGACGGAAAGACCGGCCAGACAGACGTACTGCAGTGGCTCTCCGCGGGCGTAACCGGGAGTTATGGGACCGTGACGGAGCCCTGCAGTTTCCGCACTAAATTTCCGGACCCGGGCATCTTGATGACGCGGTATGTAAGTGGCGAATCGCTGATCGAGGCCTACTGGAAGAGTGTCGCCATGCCAGGCCAGGGGATCTTCGTGGGGGAGCCGCTGGCTGATCCCTTTGGGGGGTACTCGGTGGAATACCGTCACCACACGCTCACCCTGAGTACGCACGCGCTGCCCCCCGGGCGCTATTTTGTGTCGGCAGGTAATGCGCGCCATGGACACTACCAGCCGGTGGGATCGGTGGTTGTGCACGCAGGTCTGCAGAAAATCACGCTGACCCATGCGTACGCACCGTTTTATCGACTGTCGCCGTCCGTGACCCGCTGACGGCCCATCATCGTTCCGGGCCTGCCCCTTTTGCGCATCCTCGTGTCTCCGTGCGGGTCTGTCCAGTGCGCACCTGCATGAGTTGCCTGAATACGTGATCGGTGACCGGTGTTGCCGCTACATCCGGAACGGCCCGATCACCACTGCGAAGATTGCGCGTTTTTCTGGTGCGGGAGCGTACAGGCCCGAATCGTGAGGCGTCCCGCATTGAGCGGTTGAGACCACCAGATGCCGGCCACCTTCGGGCCACTGTCCTGCCTGCGGTGCAGAGTTCGGCTCAGGTAGTGGTTGCGGTCGAGGTTTCTGCGGCGACTCTATCCGATTAAGGCAGTGGAGAACTCAGCGCCATAGGAGCCAGTGATGTCAACGGCGGGACCCTTCGCACGTTTACTTTAGGACCTGTCAGGCTTGGGGGGTTGAGACCGAGATGCGGGAAAATTTCGCTGAATTTTTAGGATTGGGCGATTCATCGCCCAGTGATCTGCTGATTATTTGGCGACACAATAATCTTCCCTTGCGCACGCACGATTTGTCCTGAGTCCGACAGCCTAGTTTATCCATGATGGCCCACCTAAGGAGAACGAGTCATGAGTGTTTATCGGAAAGTGGCAAGAATCGGAGGCCTCCTGATACTGTCTTTGGCGCTGTCGGGATGTTTTGCCGTGGTTCGACCCGGGTATTGGCACCCGGGATGGTGGGGTCGTGGTGGCTGGCATCGGGGCTATTGGCGTTAAGTTGAATACGTATCTTGGACAGACAGCAAGAAAGATGATCCAGTCTCACTCGTTCGCTGGTCGAGGGGGTATCCAGCGCCGAACCGGGTGATCAGCCTCGCTGTCGCGTTGTTCCTCATCAGCCGACGGTTGCAACA
>JAJYDT010000089.1 GCA_021777335.1 Pseudomonadota bacterium
CGTGGACGCGGATGAGGCAGCCGCCGCAATTGCCGGAGAATCGTCCACGGCGACCTGGACTGTGGTATGGACTGACCGCCTGACAGCGTGCGAGCTGTACCGTGCGAAGGCATACCGCGTGGAGCCGGTACCCAACACAGGCGCTGGCACCAAGACCGAGCAACAGTATTTTGGCTATATCGCTTACGACCTCGACCTGTTCGAGCCCGGTTCGATCGCGAATCTCACGGCCTCGATCATCGGCAACGTATTCGGGTTCAAGGCGGTCAAGGCATTGCGTCTGGAAGACATGCGCATACCGGTCGCGTACCTCAAGACCTTTCAGGGGCCCGCCACCGGCATCGTGGTGGAGCGCGAGCGTCTGGACAAGTTCGGGCGCCCGTTGTTGGGCGCGACCACCAAACCCAAGCTCGGTCTTTCCGGACGCAACTATGGGCGCGTGGTATACGAGGCACTGAAGGGTGGCCTCGACTTCGTTAAGGATGACGAGAACATCAATTCCCAGCCGTTCATGCACTGGCGCGACCGTTTCCTCTACTGCATGGAGGCGGTAAACCGGGCCTCGGCCGCGACCGGTGAGGTCAAGGGTCATTACCTCAACGTCACCGCCGGTACCATGGAAGACATGTACGAGCGCGCAGAGTTCGCGAAGTCGCTCGGATCCGTGATCGTCATGATCGACCTCGTGATCGGCTACACCGCGATCCAGTCGATGGCGAAATGGGCGCGCAAGAACGACATGATCCTGCACCTCCACCGCGCGGGCAATTCCACCTACTCACGGCAGAAGAATCACGGCATGAACTTCCGCGTGATCTGCAAGTGGATGCGCATGGCAGGTGTTGACCATATCCACGCGGGCACCGTGGTCGGCAAGCTCGAGGGCGATCCGCTCATGATCAAGGGTTTCTACGACACGCTGCGTGATTCGCACGTCCCGAGGAGCCTTGAGAATGGCCTGTTCTTCGACCAGAACTGGGCGTCTCTCAACAAGGTGATGCCGGTGGCCTCCGGCGGTATTCATGCCGGCCAGATGCACCAGCTGATCCATTATCTTGGCGAGGACGTCATCCTGCAGTTCGGCGGTGGCACTATCGGCCATCCGATGGGGATCCAGGCAGGTGCCATCGCGAACCGCGTCGCGCTCGAGACGATGGTGCTCGCGCGCAACGAGGGCCGCGATTACCTGAAGGAGGGCCCGCAGATTCTCGAGGCCGCTGCAAAGCATTGCGCACCACTCAAGGCCGCGCTTGAGACGTGGAAGGACATTACCTTCAACTATGAATCCACGGATACCGCGGATTTCGTCCCGACGACCACGGCCAGCGTCTAACGAATCGAGAGGAGATGCCATCATGATGACCAACCACGGCAACCGGATCACTCAGGGCCAGTTCTCGTTCCTGCCCGATCTCACGGATGCCCAGATCACGTCCCAGATCAAGTACGCGCTGAAGAGCGGGTGGGCAGTGAGCGTGGAATATACGGACGATCCTCACCCGCGCAACACCTATTGGGATATGTTCGGCATGCCGATGTTCGATCTCAAGGATCCGGCCGGGATCCTGATGGAGATCAACAACTGTCGCAAGACTTTCCCCAATCACTATATCCGCGTGATGGCATTCGATTCCAGCCGGGGGTGGGAGACGCCCCGGATGTCGTACATCGTAAACCGGCCGAAAAAGGAGCCGGGTTTCGGATTGTCGCGGCAGGAGTCTGATGGCCGCAGCATCCGTTACACAGTGCATAGCTACGCGACGGACAAGCCGGAGGGTGAGCGGTACTAGGAGCCGGTGGAGGGCGGCCGGCACGGAGATGCCCGCCGCCCCTCCGTGTCCCGATCCCATGATCGCTCTGGAGCCAGCCCCATGAGCCATACCGAGAAAGCAGGGAAAGGCGGTGGCGGGATCACCCTGCCGGATGATGTACTGGTGGATCTCGAGGCCGAGTTCAAGGTATCGAACATCCAGGAGGTTCTGGACAAGCTCGACCGCGAGCTTGTTGGCCTCAAGCCTGTCAAGACGCGCATTCGCGAAATCGCGGCGCTGCTGCTGGTTGACCGGTTGCGCAAGCAGTTCGAGCTGACCTCGGAAACCCCGACGCTGCACATGTCCTTTACCGGAAATCCGGGGACCGGAAAGACCACGGTGGCGCTGCGCATGGCGGAGATCCTGCACCGTCTGGGTTACGTGCGTGAAGGACACCTGGTCGCGGTGACACGCGACGACCTCGTCGGTCAGTATATCGGGCATACCGCTCCCAAGACCAAGGAAGTCATCAAGAAGGCGATGGGTGGCGTCTTGTTTATCGACGAGGCCTACTATCTCTACAAGCCGGAGAACGAACGCGACTATGGACAGGAATCCATCGAGATCCTGCTCCAGGTGATGGAGAACAACCGCGACGACCTCGTGGTGATCCTCGCGGGTTACAAGGACAAGATGGACCGTTTCTTCGACAGCAATCCCGGGATGCGGTCACGTGTCGCGCAACACGTGGATTTCCCGGATTACTCGTCAGACGAACTGATGGCGATCGCGAAGCTCATGCTCGGCAGCCAGAACTATTGTTTCAGTCCGGCAGGGGAAAGGGCATTTCGCGAATATATCCCCTTACGCATGAAACTTGAGCACTTCGCCAATGCCCGCTCGATCCGCAACGCGCTTGATCGGGCCCGCCTGCGCCAGGCGAACCGTCTGTTTGCGGGGCGCAAGAACAAGCTGACCAAGAACGACCTCGTCACCATAGAGGCCGATGATGTGCTGGCGAGCCGTGTATTCCAGGACGGCCAGCTCGACGCGGGTCCGGAGTCCTAACCCCCCCGGCCAGCCGCTGCCTGCCCCGGAGCTTGGGTTCTGCTCGGTCCGTCCGGCGGGTCTCATGTTGGGCAGTCTGCCGCCTGTGTGGGCCGAGGCCGGCATTCCGGAGGATCACTCGTGCCTGGACGGGGGACTGTTGCCTTCCCCGGCAATGCGGGATACTCACCATAAATGATCCCGGCACAACCGTCATGGAGTCCAAAGGCGTGCGCCCGCTTAAGACGGTACCGAAGTCCGTCGATGCGCGATGCTACAACAAGGTCAGGCTTGCCTTGCTGCGCCTGCCGCACCCCGTGCACGTCGAGTTGCCGCGTCTGCGTCTCGAAATGATACTTGAGCGCGACTGCTGGATGGCCCGCTCCCTCGTTGATGGTGCCCCCATGCTCTCATGGACCGGATTCGACAGCCGTGGACGGGCATTGCACGAGGCAGTGCCCTGCGAACTCCACCTTTACCACGTCCACGCCGGCCTCATGATGGGCAACGCACTCGAACACCTGTGCACCGCACTTGATAAGGCACTGTCCCAGGCCGTCGATTCAACGCGGGGCGAGAGCGGATAGCGCGGCTGCAATTCCCCTTATTTTTGGTACACACCCAAGGAGTGACAGGATGATTGATGACCAGGTGATATACAGCTTCAAGGCAGAGCTTGGCGGTGATTTCAAGGCGGCGATCGCCCAAGTGCTGGAGGCTCTGAAGAAGGCGGAGTTTTCCATCCTGTCTGATGCTGATCTTGGGAGCATTTTGCCCGCCGCTGGTGCACCCGAGTATCACGTCATCAGCGTGTGCCGTCCGAAACTCATGCAACAGGCTCTGAAAGACGATCCCGACATCGGTCTACTGTTTCCGTCACAGGTAATCGTGCGGCGTGATCCGCAGCGTAATGTCGTGGTCGCCGCGTTTATAGATCTGGTCTCGGTGCTCGCGCTTACCAATAATCCCGAGATGACGCGCCTCGGCTGGGAGGAGCGCGGACAACTGGAGCGGGTACGCGACGCACTTGCGGGGGGATCGCTGGGTCACTGAACCCTGATTTCGCCCCAGAGGTCGTGGTCGTCCGAACCCGTGATGTGTGCCTGCAGCAGCATTCCGGCCTGCGCGGGCCCATCGAGATGGATAACGCCGTCGACCTCCGGGGCCTCGGCCGCCGAGCGACCGTATGCCCGGCCCTCGGCAATACCGTCGACGAGTACGGTCGCGACACGGCCCACGCGGTTCCTCAGGCGGCGCGCGCTGATCGCCGCTTGGGCGATCATGAACCGGTCGTAGCGCTCCTGCTTGATCTCGTCGGGGACAGCGCCGGACAGGGTGTTCGCAGTGGCGCCATCGACCGGAGAGTACTGGAAGCAGGCGGCCCGGTCGATTTCCGCAGTTTCGAGGAACGCGAGCAGTTCATTGAAGTCCGTCTCGGTTTCTCCGGGGAATCCGACGATAAATGTGCTGCGCAGCGTGAGTTCCGGACAGTCGCGTCTCCACGATTCGATCCGCCTGAGGTTGTCCTCGCCACTTGCGGGACGGCGCATCGCCCGTAATACGGCAAGGCTCGCGTGTTGGAACGGGACGTCGAGGTAGGGGAGAATCAGGCCATCGGCCATCAGGGGGATGAGTCCATCGACATGCGGATAGGGATACACGTAGTGAAGGCGTATCCATGCTCCCAGCGTTCCAAGGGCGCGGGCGAGATCCGTAATCTGCGACTTGTACATGCTCCCGCGCCAGATATCGGGCTGGTAGTGCAGGTCCACGCCGTACGCGCTCGTGTCCTGAGAGATCACGAGCAACTCCCTGACGCCTGATGCTACCAGCCGCTCGGCTTCCTCCATGACCAGGCGCAGGGGGCGGCTTGCGAGACGGCCGCGCAGCGAGGGGATGATGCAGAAACTGCACCGGTGGTTGCATCCTTCGCTGATCTTCAGATAGGCATAGTGCGGCGGCGTGAGCTTGATGCCCTGAGGTGGAACAAGGCTTATGAAAGGATGCGAAGGCGGGGGCAGATGCGCGTGCACCGCTTCAATGACTTCCGAAGTGGCATGGGGGCCGGTAACTGCAAGGATGCCAGGGTGGGCCGCGCGGACCGTCTCGGCGCGTTTTCCAAGACAGCCAGTCACGATGACGCGCCCGTTCTCGCGCAATGCTTCCCCGATCGCGTCCAGTGATTCGTCGATCGCGGATTCGAGAAAGCCACAGGTATTCACGACCACGAGCTCCGCATCGGCGTAGGTTCGGGCTATCTCATAACCTTCGGCGCGCAGGCGCGTCAGGATCTGCTCCGAGTCGACAAGCGCTTTGGAGCATCCGAGGCTGACAAATCCCACCCGTGGGGGCTGATTCTGCATAAGGGTGCGCATCATGAATGGGTCTAGAGGTGAATACAATCCTGGCAGGCAGAACCTGGGACGGCATTGCCGGGTACCACGCATTGGTAACCTGCGGCGTCGCGCGTGCATCTCATCAGGATACCGTTGCTCCGGAACAGGAACGGCTCCCGGGGGCAAAGTTTACACCCTCAGGCCCGGGGCCGGCTGCCGGGGGTATGTCAGCGGTAGTGGCTCGCCCAGACTGCGAGCGTGATCGTCGCAAGGCCGAGTGTCAGGTTGAACAGGATCAGGCGTCGGATCTGGCCGAGCCTCCGGCCGGCCTCCGGCCAGTCGCCGCGCACGACGGCCTGGCGCATCCTCCGGTAGGGCGCAAAAAATACGTGCAGGTACGCCAGGATCATGACGATGCCGAGTCCCTGCATCACGTTGACGTACGGTGGCAGACTGCCCATGCCTCCCATGACCCTGAAGATCATCCAGTAGCCACTTGCGGGCAGCAGCAGCACCGCGATCCAGACCCAGAAGAAAAAGCGCGAAAGCGCGCGGGTCCACAGGGGTAGACGTACGGCGGGTTCAAACCCCTGAGCAGCGGGGCGCAATGCGAAGTAAGCGAAAAACATCCCGCCAACCCAGATGACGGCGGCAAGAACGTGCAGCGTGACGGCGATGGCCATGGAGATCCTCGGTAGGGCCCGTATCGTAGGACTAAGTAAGGGGTTTTTCAGTGTTTGTCAATGTGTTCATCGCCGTCAGAGAGGTGTTCATAGAGCGGGCACGGATCGGAGCGGCCAAGCGCGCATTGCCGGACGAGTCCCCGCAGGATTTTTTGCATAGTCCTCAGACCGGACATGCGTCGCTCGATATCCTGCATTTTCCGCTCGGCCCGGCGCCGTGTTTCCTCACAGGCATGGCCTCCGATCTCCAGGAGTTCCCGGATCTCCTTCAGCGTGAACCCGATCTCCTGGGTGCGACGAATGAAGTGGAGGCGGTCGACTGTGTCCTGCGAGTAATACCGGATTCCTCCGGGTGGCCGCGGCGGCTCGCTCAGCAGCCCGCGGCGTTGGTAATAGCGCACGGTCTCGACGTGCACGCCGCAAGCGCGGGCGAGTTTGCCGATGGTCAGCAGACCGTTGACGGGTTGGCATTGTCCCATCAGCATAGTGTAGCGCGAAGAGAGATCCCGGTCCCGCGTTTGTCGGGCCACGCCCGACCTTGATAACATAGGGCCTGGCGCGACTGTGCCGCTGCCTCGAAGGTGTTTCGACATGCGTTTACGGTGGTTATGGATGTTGCCCATTGTCGGCAGCCTGGCATGGCCCGCCCTTGCGCCCGCGGATACCCAGCTCACGCGCACCGAAGCAACGCGCATGTTCGCTGCGGCCACTGAACGCACCCATCAGTTCAGTGAGGGGATGGGCGACCATCTCCTCTACGTGTATTTTGATCCGAACTGCATCTATTGCCACTTGTTGTATGAACGCATACAGCCCTACATACGGACGGGACGCGTGCAGGTGGTCTGGATCCCGGTCGGTTTTCTGAAGAGCGACAGCCCGGGAAAAGCGGAGGCGATCCTCTCCGCGCGCAATCCTGCAATGGCGTTGAGTCTGAACGAACGTGAATTCAATACCTCGGACGAGGAGGGCGGGATCCGCCCGCTCAGGCATCCGGCGGCCGCGATCGTGCGCGCCGTGTACGAGAATACGCGCCTGCTCGAAGTGCTTGGTGAGGTTGCAACGCCCACTTTGGTGTTTGCCGACAGACAGGGTGTGATTCATATCGTGCCCGGCATGCCGCGCCGTCTGGGCCCGGTCATCGATATGCTCGGTCCGCTCCCACCGTTATCCTGAGGCCGCTGCCCACGCCTGTCCTGCGCGCTGGTGCTCGCGGGCGTGGACAAGAGTACCCGGTCTGTACCCGCTGTGTGCGACCACCAGGTCACTGCGGTCGGCCTTATCCTCTGAAAATCTCCCGGGCGGGTCTCGAGCCATCGATCGAGTCCGCGCACAATCGCCCCAGTGCCGGTCCGATATCCGCCC
>JAJYDT010000001.1 GCA_021777335.1 Pseudomonadota bacterium
CTTCACTGCGCCGCCGATCTCCACGCCTACGACGTCATCTGTTGTGTAGACCCGGACCCGGTCATTGCGTAACCACTCCGCGATCACGGCGGCATGGGCGTCGTCGTCGGATGCCACCGTCAGGGCAGTGGGCAGGCCTTGTGCCACCTCCCGCGCGAAGGTCGGGCCCGAGACGACTGCCCAATGACCGACGATCTCTTCGCGCGCCACCTCCGAGAGCCGTTTGGAGGTGTCTGGTTCCATCCCTTTCGCGGCCTGGGCGAAGAGACTCCCTGCGCCAATGAGCGGGCGCAGCGTGCGCAAAAGCGGGCGCACCCCGGGGCAGGGCACGGCCAGCACGAAGCGGTTGGTTTGCCGCGCCAGATCCCGAAGATCGGAGCAGACCTCAAGGAGGGCGGGAAATGGTGTGTCAGGAAGATAGGATTCATTACGGCGCGTCCGCGCGATCCGCTCCATCATGGATGCGTCGCGACCCCAGAGCATGGCCGGGTAGCCGTTGCGCGCAAACAGGATCGCGAGTGCCGTGCCCCAGGAACCTGCTCCCAGCACCGCGATCCTGCCTCTCGACTGTGGTTCCGCCTCCATGCAGTCAGCCTGGCGCGGAGCCGCCTGGCTCAGTGCTGAACCGGCTCCGCCTCATGTTTCTGCTGGTGGAGCGCTTCAAAATTGATCGGGTTGATGAGCAATTGCGGGAAGCCGCCCCGCTCGACGAGGCTGTTGATCGTCTCGCGAACGAATGGCAGGAGGATGCTCGGACAGGTGATCTCAAGCACTTTCGGCATCTCTTCAGCGGGGACGCCCCGGATACGGAACAGGCCAGCCTGCTTGGCCTCGGCCAGGAATACCGTTTTTCCCTGGAACGCGGCAGTGACGGTGATCGAAAGCGCCGCCTCGAACAGATATTCCGGTTCCGAGACCTGGGCGTGCTCGATGCCCATCTGGATCGAGACCTCGGGCGGGGTTTTTTCCAGGAACGAATGGGGGGTATTTGGCGCCTCGAAGGAGACATCCTTCACGTAGATCCGCTCCAGGTTGAAGATGATGTCGTCGCCGGAATTTGGAATGCTCATGCCAGGCCTCGTAAATGATGCTTGTTATGACGACTCGAGCAGTGCCGCAAGTGCTCCGGCATGATCAAGCTCTGCGAGATCGCGATAGCCGCCGACGTGCCGGCTCCCGATGAAGATCTGCGGTACGGTGGTCTGGCCCGTCACCTGCACCATCTCAGCCCGCTGCTCTGGATGGTCATCGACGTAGATCTTTTCGATCTCCACTCCCTTACGTACCAGCAGGCGCTCGGCCATATGGCAATAGGGGCAGATGCGCGTGCAGTACATACGGACGGACCCCATCGACTTATCGCTCCGCTGGCAGGTTTTCGCGTTGCCAGTGGACGAAACCACCGGCCAGGTTATAGACTGAGTCGATACCCTGCTTGCGCAGCAACGTGGCGGCGCGCATGGATCGTTGGCCGCTCTGGCAATAGAGAATCACCGGTTTTCCCTTTAGCTTTTCAAGTTCGGCGGATGGCCCCGAAAGTTTTTCGAGCGGGATGTTCTTCGCCTTGGGGATATGACCCGCGGCGAACTCATCCGCTTGCCGGACGTCTATGAATAAGCCGGACCGGTGGTTCGCAATCTGGATTGCCTGTCCCGGGCTTACATTCTCGACCCCGAGCATCAGCTGCCGCGCGGTGGGAAACACGAGCAGGGCCACGATCACGGCGAGCGCAACGAACAGGTACCAGTTTTGGGCGACGAAGTGGAGCATCAATCACACAGAGTCGACTGCTGTACAGAACGCCGCGCGCATGGATTCGATCAGGTCGATGATCCGCGTGTCGCCAATCCGGTAATAGACCTTGTTGGCGTGCTTTCTCGAGGCCAGTATGCCTTTGTCGCGGAGGATCGAGAGGTGCTGCGAAATGTTGCTTTGAGAGGTGCCGACCTGTTCCACGATGTCCTGTACACTCACCTCGACGTGGGCCCCGAGGATGCACAGGATCTGTAGACGCAGGGGGTGTGCCATGGCCTTCAGCGCACGCGAGGCGTGGTAGATATCCTCCTCCCGTGTGATCAGCATGCGGCCAGTATTGTTGACAACGGCATTATTGGCAATGGCATTCATCGTCGGGTCACCATCCATCGTACGTGAGTTTCCGGGGCGCGAGGGCGGCCCGTTCTGCTGCGGCCATGCCCACTGTGCTTGCACCGGAAACATTATACAATATTAGTTATTACGAAAAGACTAAAAAAGTTTGCTGGAGAAATTGAGGCCAAGCCCCATGTCTTTTGTTCCCAAACCCTTGATTCTGATTGTCCTTGACGGCTGGGGTTATCGAGAAGATCCGACCGACAATGCCATTGCGGCTGCCCGCACCCCGGTTTGGGACCAGCTTTGGACGACACAGGCGCATACGCTGCTGCAGGCCTCCGAGGCGGCGGTCGGACTGCCTTCATCGCAGATGGGCAATTCCGAGGTCGGGCATCTCAACCTGGGGGCCGGGCGCGTGGTCTACCAGGAGTACACACGCATCAACCGCGCGATCAGTTCCGGGATCTTTTTCACCAACAAGACGCTGACGGACGCGGTTGATCTCGCGCGCGACAGCGGCAAGGCGGTGCATATCCTCGGCTTGCTCTCCCCGGGTGGTGTCCACAGCCATGAAAATCACATTCATGCGATGGTTGAGCTTGCCGTGCGCCGCGGTGCGCCGCATGTCTATCTCCATGCCTCGCTCGACGGGCGTGATACGTTGCCCCGGAGCGCCGAGTCATCCCTCAAGGCGATGGAAGCGCGGTTTCGCGCGCTCCAGGGCGGACGCCTGGTTTCCGTCGTCGGGCGTTACTATTCAATGGACCGGGACCATCGCTGGCCCCGCATCCAGGCAGCCTATGACCTGCTGACCCAGGGCAAGGCGGAGTTCACCGCCCGTTCCGGCGAGGAAGCGCTTGCCGCGGCGTATGCGCGCGGGGAATCCGATGAGTTCGTCAAACCGACCCTGATCGTACCCCCAGGCAAGGCGCCGGTGTGGATCAAGGACGGCGATGTGGTCATCTTCATGAACTTTCGCTCCGATCGCGCCCGCCAGATCGTGCGTCCGTTCATCCAGGACGATTTCGACGGGTTCACGCGCACGGTGCGCCCGAAGCTCGCCCGCTTTGCGAGCCTTACCGAGTATCAGGCGGAGTTCCATGTGCCTGTGGCGTTCCCGCCCGAGCGGCTCAACAATGTGCTGGGGGCCTATCTCGCCTCGGTCGGAAAGCGCCAGTTGCGGATCGCCGAAACCGAGAAATACGCGCACGTCACGTTCTTCTTCAATGGCGGTGTCGAGAAGCCGTTCGATGGCGAGGAGCGCGTGCTTGTGCCATCTCCCACCGACGTCGGGACCTATAACCTAAAACCGGAGATGAGCGCACTGCGCCTGACAGACCGAATCGTCCGCGCGATCCAGGGACACCAGCACGATGTCATCATCTGTAACTATGCGAACCCCGATATGGTAGGCCATACCGGAGATTTTGCGGCCACGGTGCGTGCGATTGAGGTGCTCGATGCATGTCTCGGCCGGGTCTGCGAGGCGGCGCGCGCAGTGGGTGGCGAAGTGCTGATCACGGCGGACCACGGAAACGCCGAACAGATGCGTGACCAGGGCAGCGGACAGGCCCATACCGCGCATACGACGAATCCGGTGCCGCTCATCTATGTCGGCCGGCCCGCAAACATCGCGGGCGGAGGTTCCCTGCAGGATGTCGCGCCGACACTGCTTGGGCTGATCGGGTTGCCGGTGCCTTCGGAGATGACCGGCCAGCCGCTCCTGGCGCTTCGCTGATCTTGCGCGTATGACCAAGGGGGTCTGGGCGGCGGTTCTGGTCCTCGCGCTCATCCCCCGGATATCGGCTGCAGCGGTAGGCTCCGAGCTTAATGAGATCGAGCGCCGGATCCATGCGCTGAGCTCGGCCCTCAATCTCACCCGGTCGGCACGGGTGCGCACGCGTGATCAGCTTGAATCGTCGGAACGGCAGCTCGGGCAGGCACTGGCCCGGTTGCGCATACTCGAGCAGCGGGTGACCCGGGCGCGTCTGCGGGGCGCACACCTGAAGGGCCAGATCCGCCTGGACCAGCGCCGCCTGAACGGGCGGCTGCGGATCCTGGCCGGGGAGGCGCGCGCGGCATATGCGCTGCGCCGCCGGAACTACTGGACGTTGCTGCTCGACCAGGACCATCCGGAGCGCGCGCGGCGCATACTCGCATATTACCGCTACGTGGTGCGGCAGCAGGCGCGCAGCATTGCCGCAATCAAGGCGGCGCTGGCGGCGCTTTCGGCGAGCGAACAGCAGCTGCGTCGCGTCACCGGGGAACTTAAAGTGCTCGCGGGAGATCAATTGCGCGAGGAGGAGGTGCTCCGCAGTCAGCAGGCGCGCCGGCTGCAGGCGCTTGCCGGGATCAACCGTCGCGTCGAGAGTCAGAAGGAGCAGCTTCGGCATCTCCATGCCGCCAGGCGTCGGCTGAGGCGCCTGGTAGATCGTCTGCAGGCTGCGCGGCCCCAGCTGCGCGTGCCGCGGACGCTGCCCACGGGGCGTTTCGGAGCCGCCAAAGGCAGGTTGCCGCCGCCCTTGTGGCTCGACGGTGCAACCCGCAGTGCACGTCTCGAGGGCGCAGGAAGCGGGGTCCCCGGGCTGTTTTTTCCGGCACCCTCGGGGACCCCGGTCCATGCCGTGTTCGCCGGCCGGGTGGCGTACGCAAACTGGCTGCGCGGGTTTGGGCTATTGTTGATCTTGGAGCACGAGGGTGGTTATATGACGGTTTATGCCCATGTCCAGAGTCTGTACCGACGTGTGGGTGATCAGGTCACTGCGGGCGAGGTGGTGGCAGCGGCCGGTCGCAGCGGCGGGTTCAGGCAGCCGGGTCTGTATTTTCAGATCCGGCACGACGGACAGCCCTTGAACCCATTACACTGGCTGCGGCACTAAGCAGGCGACTGGAGATTTTGACATCATGAATCGCATTACCCGTTATATCCTCATCCTTCTGATCGGTATCTTCGTCGGTGCCGGAATCACCTTTGAGCATGCCGTCCATGCGGAACGCACCGCTGCTTCCGGGGACCCCGGTCTCGGGCCCCTGCCGTTTAACCAGCTGAAGACCTTTGCCGAGGTATTCAATACCATCAAGGCGGATTACGTGAAGCCGGTGTCCAATAAACGGCTCATCACCTACGCCATACGCGGCATGTTGTCCCACCTCGACCCGCATTCCGACTACATGGATCGCAGCCAGTACCGCGACCTGCAGGTGGACACCGAAGGGCGGTTCGGCGGTCTTGGCATCGAAGTAAGCATGGAACACAACATGCTGGTCGTGGTTTCGCCGATTGACGGAACGCCGGCGGCCCGCAGCGGTATCAAGCCGGGCGACATCATCGCGCAGATCAACAAGGAGCCCGTGCAGGGCCTGACGCTGGAACAGGCGGTGCATATGATGCGCGGCAGACCGGGGAGCCATATCCGGCTGGTGGTCCTGCGCAAGGGTGCGCCGAAGCCGCTCACATTCAATTTGACGCGGTCGATTATTCATGTCCCGAGCGTCAAGGCCAGGCTGCTGGCACGCAATTTCGGGTATCTGCGGATCAGCCAGTTCCAGGCCAACACCCCGCGCAATCTGCGTGCCGGCCTGAAGAAGCTCGTGGCCGAAAACAAGGGGCCGCTCAAGGGACTGGTGCTGGATCTGCGCAACAACCCGGGCGGCGTGCTGAACGCTGCGGTCGCGGTGAGCAACGATTTCCTCAACAAAGGGGTGATTGTGTCCACCCGTGGGCGTACACCAGGTTCGGACCGCGTATTCCGCGCACACCCCGACGGAGACCTCCTGCACGGCGCGCCAGTCGTGGTGCTCGTCAATGCCGGGTCCGCCTCCGCCTCGGAGATCGTCGCGGGTGCGCTCCAGGATGACAAGCGCGCCATCATTGTCGGCACGCGGACCTTTGGCAAGGGTTCGGTGCAGACGATCATGCCGATGTCAAACGGCGGGGCGCTACGTCTGACCACGGCGGACTACTTCACGCCGAACGGCAAGTCGATCCAGGATCTTGGCATCACGCCAAACATCGTGGTGCACCAGGGGCGATTTGTGCGGACAGGAACGGGCGAGATCCGGCTGCATGAGGACGATCTGGA
Organism: Pseudomonadota bacterium; assembly: GCA_021777335.1. GTDB lineage: Bacteria > Pseudomonadota > Gammaproteobacteria > Acidiferrobacterales > Acidiferrobacteraceae > JAJYDT01. Next base: position 6,177 of record JAJYDT010000001.1, read on the forward strand.
AGGCCACCTTGCCAACCCGGATGGCCTGAAGGCCGCTCCCGCAAAGAAGGGCGCGCCGCATTTCGGATCACTCAACAACGACTACCAGCTGCAACAGGCGCTCAACCTGCTGAAGGGGATCGCCATCGCCGATGCAGCCCGCGCGGGGCACTGAAGAGGGCACGCATGAGTGCCCCGAAACAGCAGGGCCGGTCGCCGGTGTTGCGGATCCGGCCGCTGATGCTGAGCGACATCGAGGCGGTCATGCAGCTTCACCGGGAGCTCGGGTGGAATCCGGCATTCAAGGCCGATGGCAGTACACTGCGGCAACGGCTTGAGGCGCTGATCACCGAAGAGAGCGCACTGCTGCTTGTGGCGGATCTTGACCGGGATGTGGTCGGGTATATTCACGGGGAGACGGTTACGTATCTGTTGTTTGCCGGCCGGGAGATGCTGATCAGCGAGGTGTTCGTCATCGAGCGGGCGCGCGGCCATGGTGTCGGCAAGGCGCTGGTGGCGGCGATGGAGGTGGAGGCCGTGAAACGGCGCTGCTTCCGTATCAGTGTCCTGAACAGCCGCGAGCGGGAGTCGTATCGCCGCGGCTTCTATCCCAGACTCGGCTACGAGGAGCGGCCGCACACCGCGAATTTTACGAAGCGCCTGGACTGGGGTTGAGTCTGGGGGTTTCGGGACAGGCGGATGAACGCGGTCGGTGCCCTGCGCGCGCGGCTGGAAATTGGTGTGCCACGGACGCGCCTCGCCTGACTGCGTCGGCCTGTCGTCTCAATCCAGAACCACTGCGGCAACCATAAGCGCAATGCCCGCGCCCGTCAGCATGAGCGCGAGCGGGTGATCGGGGGTAAAAATACGGGGCAGCGCGAACATCGTGCCGGCTGCGAGCAGCAGCAGCAAACTGGTGACGCCCATGGCGAGCCGGCGGCCTGTGCGTGCACGCACAGGCCGCATTTCGCTCGCAGGGCTGACAGCGACTGCCGCTGGGCCCGCAGCGCGCAGGGCGTCGTATAAAAGCGTCGGGAATCTCGGCAGGATCTCGACCCAGCGCGGGAACTCCCGGCGCATGGCGTTCAGTAACGCACGCGGGCCGATCTGCTCCCGCATCCACCGTTCCAGGAATGGCTTCGCGGTGATCCAGAGATCGAGGTCTGGGTACAGGCGCCGGCCCAGACCCTCGATGTTGAACAGCGTCTTCTGCAGAAGCACGAGCTGAGGCTGGATCTCCATGTCGAAGCGGCGCGCGGTTTCAAAGAGACGGACGAGTACGCGTCCGAACGAGATGTCCTTCAGCGGTTTGGCGAAGACCGGCTCACATACCGTACGGATCGCTGACTCGAATTCGTCTGCGCGCGTGGTGGGTGGCACCCATCCTGCGCGCAGATGAGCGAGCGCCACCGCGCGGTAGTCCCGGTTGAAGAACCCAAGAAAATTCTGCGCCAGGTAACTCTTGTCCTCTTCGCTCAGCGTGCCCATGATGCCAAAATCGACGGCCCGGTACTGTCCGGATGGTGATACAAAGATGTTTCCTGGGTGCATGTCGGCGTGGAAGAAGCCATCCCGGAACGCCTGTGTGAAAAAGATCTCCACGCCATTATGCGCGAGCCGACGCATGTCCACACCCTGTGACTTCAAAAGCGCGACATTGCCGATTGGCGTCCCGCCGATGCGCTCCATCACCATCACGGAACGCCGCGTGTAGTCCCAGTAGATCTGTGGAACGTACAGCAGATCGGAGTTCTTGAAATTGGCGCGCAGCTGGCTTGCGTTCGCGGCCTCCCGCAGCAGGTCCATTTCGTCGTGAATGACCTTGTCGTATTCGGCGACGACCTCGACTGGCCGCAGCCTGCGCGCCTCCTTCCAGTAGCGGGTTGCGAGCCGGGCAAGAATATAGAGCAGCCGCACGTCGCGCTCGATGACTTTCTCGATGTTTGGTCGCAGCACCTTGACCGCGACCTCGGTCCCGTCTTTCAGGGTCGCGAAGTGCACTTGCGCGATTGACGCGGATGCCACGGGGGTGACATCAAAGCTCAGGAAACACTGTTCAAGCTTTTCTCCCAGCGCGTGCTCGACGATCGCCACGGCCTCCGCCCCGGGAAACGGCGGCACCTTGTCCTGCAGGCTCGTCAGTTCCTGGGCGACATCGTCCGGCAGGAGGTCCGGGCGCGTGGACAGCATCTGTCCAAACTTGATGAAGATCGGCCCAAGTTCTTCCAGCGCCTGGCGCAGGCGTTCGGCCCGTGGCGGGCGGTTGCGCTGCAGCCAGTACCGGGGGGAGAGCCTGAGCAGGTGACGGTAGGGCCTGAACAGGTGCACCGCCAGTATGAATTCGTCCAGATCGTGCCGGACAAATACGCGCGTGATCCCGAGCAGGCGGCGGATGTCAGCCAGGCGCATGGGGGTTCTCCGCCAGGCACCGCAGTCGTTCCGTCAGCCGGTCGACATCCGATCTCAGCTGATCCACGTCGCGCAGGAACGCCTCGGTCTCGGCGCGCGCGGGCAACAGCGAGAGGCCATACTGGAGTTGTTCCCCGATGTTGCGGGCCATCGTATCCCGTGCCGCCGAGGATGCGCCGGCAACGGCACGCAGACCGCCGGCCAGCTGGTGGGCCGCAAGGTCGCCCATGAGGCGCGAGAGCAGCTCCTCCCAGTCAAATGTGTATGACATGAGCGTTTGTTGCAGGCGGCGCGCGATCTCGAGGTCACCCTCGAACTCGATGCCGAGGCGGTGGTAGGCGTCCAGGCTGGCATTGCTGCGGACGAGCGCAGGCGCGGCAAGCAGCGCCGGAAGCGGTCCGCGGACCAGGAGGTCCGGCGTCCGGCCCGGGTCGGTCTGTGCGCGCCAGGCGCCGTTGCCATCGCAACCCAGCGTGATACGTATTCTGGTGTCCTTCAGTTCAACCGCGAGTACCCGACCCGCGAATGTCTGAAACCGTTCACCGAGCTCAGGATCGAGACGCACAGCGCCGTTCAGGACGCGCTCCAGTGCCAGGGCCGCGAAGCGGGTCATTTCCGCCACCGGTGGGGCACCAGGATGACCACGCTGTGGGCCAGTTTGTCGTGCAGGCCCTGTTTCCGCGGATCCCATGCGATCCACAGGAAGCCAAGCCCGAACGGGATCAGGGAGATGATGTAGGCGAGATTGCGCACTACCGCCTGCCGGACCGACAGGGCCTGGCCGCTTGTCGCATCGACGACATGGCAGCCCAGCAGCAGTTTTCCCGGTGTGCCAAGCAGTGCAACCCAGAAGACGACGATTGCCACGGTGGCGACGATCGTCTGCGGTCCTGCGACCTCGAACAACCGCCGCCAAGGCAGCGGCGCGGGCCGCGCGCCGGCAAGCGTTGCGGTGAACTGGCGCATGAGTGTGCGCAGCAGCGCCTGGCTTCCCCGGGCGGGCACGATCAGCGCGATGGGGAGCATCAGCACGACCGTGTCCAGAAGGCTCGCGGAGAACCGGCGCCAGAAACCCGCATAGCGTACCCCCGCCTCCATCAAAGCCGGTATCCCTGATGCAGCGCGACAATGCCCCCTGTGAGATTGAAATAGCGGACACGGGCGAAGCCGGCCCGCTCCATCATCGTCTTCAGGGTCTCCTGATCGGGGTGACGGCGTATGGATTCGGCGAGATAGCGGTAGCTTGCAGCGTCGCGCGCGAACAGGCGGCCGAGACGCGGAAGCCAGGCGAACGAATAGCGGTCATAGACTGCGTTCAAGGGTCCGAGACGTGGGCGGGAGAACTCGAGCACGACCAGTGTGCCACCCGGCTTCAGCACGCGGAACATCGCTTCAAGCGCCTGCTGTTTGCGCGTGACATTTCGCAGACCGAAGGCGATGGTGACACAATCGAAGGCCTGGTCCTCGAACGGGAGATGCTCCGCGTCCGCCTGCACGAACGCCATTTTGCCGAACAGGCCGCTGTCCGCGAGGCGCGCGCGCCCCGTTTCAAGCATCGCGCGGTTGATATCGGCGAGCACGATCCGGCCCTCGCCTTCCATGGCATGCCAAAGGAGGGCGGTGATGTCGCCGGTGCCCCCGGCCACGTCCAGCACCGACTGCCCCGCCCGCACATGGCACTGGCTTACCGCAAAGCGCTTCCATGCGCGGTGCAGGCCAAGACTCATGACGTCATTCATCAGGTCGTAGCGTCCCGCAACCGAATCGAAGACTTCCCGGACAAGGCCGGCTTTGTGCTCTTCCGGGACCTCCCGGTATCCAAAATCGGCGGTCGCCTTCTTTTTCATGGGTTGTGGCTCAACCTCTCCGGTATCCGGCTTTTTCCAGACGCTCGACGTAGGATCGCCACAGTTCATCCTGGTTCACCCCGAGGTGGTGCAACAGGTCCCAGGAGTAGATGCCGGTGTTGTGTCCGTCGTCAAAATGAAGTGCCACTGCATACGTGCCGACGGGCTCGATCTGAAGGATATTGACGTTTTCCTTGCCGACCTGGAGCACTTCCTGCCCAGGCCCATGGCCGCGTACCTCGGCGGACGGCGAGTGGACGCGAAGATATTCCGCGGGGAAACGGAACTGGCTCCCGTCCTCGAAGGCAATCTCCAGTATCCGGGATTTCTGGTGAAGTTTGATATCGGTGGGTCGGACCGTATTCTTGCGCATAAACCGCCATCCCGTCGGGGCAAGCCCGGTCGGGGCCTGTCATGAAAACGTCACAGCGAAGCACGCTATAATGGTATCGGACGTCAGGGGGTAAATCATGCACGGAAAAATCCTTATTGTCGACGACGAGGCGGCAATCCGGGCGCTTGTCCGCATGACATTGCACAAAGCCGACTACGTCTGCATAGAGGCGTCCGGTGTCAATGAGGCGCGGCGTTGCATTGTCCGGGATCCTCCCGATCTCGTGCTGCTTGACTGGATGCTCCCCGAGATCAGCGGCGCGGACTATGCGCGCCAGTTGCGCCGCGAGCCGCTGACGAGGCATCTGCCTGTCATCATGCTGACGGCCCGTTCGGCTGAGGACGACAAGATACGGGGCCTCGACAGCGGCGTCGATGATTACGTGACCAAACCCTTCTCCCCGCGGGAACTGCTGGCCCGTATCAAGGCATTGTTGCGCCGTGCGGCACCCCTTGCAGCCGAGGTCTCACTGACGGTCGGCACACTGGTGCTTGATCCGGCCTCGCACCGCGTGACCAGCGATGGCGTCCCGATCGATCTCGGGCCGACCGAGTTCAGGCTGCTGCGTTTCTTCATGTCTCATCCGGATCGGGTACAGAGCCGCAGCCGCGTCCTGGACCAGGTATGGGGCCCGAATGTCTACGTGGATGAGCGCACGGTGGATGTACACATACGGCGGTTGCGCAAGGCACTTGGCATGAGTGGAAACGACCGGCTCATCCAGACGGTGCGCGGCGCCGGGTACCGTTTTTCGCCAGGCCCGCCCTGACATGTCTTTCCCGTGGGCGCGGGAACTGGGCGCGCTGCTCCTGGTTGCCCTGGCAAGCCTGTTCCTCGCGATTTTCATAGGGCACGTGCCCTGGGTGCTCATGGGTGGTCTGTTTGTTTACGCCTTTACCGGCCGCTACCAGCTGAATCGTCTGCGCGAATGGATCATTATGCATCCCGCCGGAGCCCCGCCTGATCTGCCTGGGGCGCCCGGCGAGATCGCGAACGAAGTCTATCGCCGCGAACGCGAACTCGAGCGGCGGCGCGACCGTATGGCCGACGTTCTGCAGCAGTTTCAGCGCGTGTCGGCAGCGGTGCCGGATGCCATGGTGGTGCTGTTCCAGGAAGGGCACATCCAATGGCTGAATCCGGCGGCCGAGCGTCTGCTCGGACTGAGATCGCCGCGGGACCACGGGGTACGCGTGGTCAATCTCATCCGTAATCCCGATTTTCAGGAATACGTTGCACGTGGTGATTTCAGCCAGGCGCTCACGCTGCCGTCACCGATTGCGGGTGAACGGCAACTGTCGGCGCAGATCATCCCCTTTGGGGACAGCCTGAGACTCCTGATCTGCCGGGACGTGACGCACTTTGCGAAGCTCGAGGAGGTGCGACGGCAGTTCGTCGCAAACGTATCCCACGAGTTGCGCACCCCGGTGACGGTCCTGCTTGGATTCCTCGAGGCCCTGAACGATCCCGGTACCTCGTGTGGGGATGAGTGGCAGCCGCAATTCGAACTGATGTACGAACAGGCCCAGCGCATGCAGCGGCTGATCGATGACCTGCTGGTGCTGTCGAAACTCGAAACTTCACCGCCGACCTCCCCTGAGGAGCCGGTGAAGGTTCCGGATCTGCTGTGGTCGCTCAAGCGTCTTGGCGAGACCCTGGCCGGGGCCGAGGGTCCGGAGATTGCCATCGAGGCGGATGCATCGCTTGCACTCCTTGGCAATGCCGAGGAGCTGCAGAGCGCCTTCTCCAATCTCCTCAGCAACGCGGTCCGCCATACCCCGGCGGCGGGTACTATCCGCCTGTGGTGGCGAGCGGATGAGGAGGGGGTCAAACTATCCGTTGCCGATACGGGCGAGGGTATTGGCCCGCAGCATCTTGGCCATCTGACGGAGCGGTTTTACCGGGTGGATACGGCGCGCTCACGGGCCGGGGGTGGCACAGGGCTTGGCCTGTCGATTGTCAAACACATCCTGCAGCGTCACCAGGCGCGGCTCGCGATCGAGAGCCGTCTTGGCAAGGGCAGCACCTTTACGTGCATCTTCCCCGAGAGCCGGATGGTGCGGTTGTCATGATATTGACATATGTGGCGCCTAGGATGCCGCAATTGTTGACGTCGACTCCAAACCAATCCGAGGAAACGGTATGCGCCGAATGTTTTTCGTGACAAAGAAAATAGCCCCCTGGGCCGTTGCCGCATTGAGCCTGATGCCGTTTTCAGTGCCGCCCGCCGTGGCCACGCAACGGGTCACGCTCCTTGAAACCGGATCGACTCTGCTCTATCCGCTGTTCAATCTATGGGTCCCCGGTTACACGCGGGCCCACCCGGGCGTGCGTATCACGACTCAGGGGACCGGCAGCGGCACCGGCATCGCCCAGGCGATATCCGGTGTGGCGCAGATCGGCGCCTCCGACGCCTATATGAGCAATCTTCAGATCAAGCAGAATCCGTCGATTGCCAATATCCCGCTGGCCATTTCGGCACAGACGGTCAACTACAATGTCCCTGGCCTGAACCGGGTGCATCTCAAGTTCAGCGGACCGGTGCTCGCCGGCATCTACGACGGCCGTATCCGCTACTGGAATGACCGCGCCATTCAGTCCCTGAACCCGGGGGTGCGCCTGCCAAGGAAGGTGATCGTGCCTATCCACCGTACCGACGGCAGCGGCGACACCTTCATCTTCAGCCAATACCTGTCATTCTCGACGCCACAGTGGGACCAGAACGTCGGTTACGGCACGACCATCAGCTGGCCTGCCCTGCCGGGCAGCATTGGTGCGGTGGGCAATCCGGGAATGGTCCAGGCGGCGCAGCAGAACCGGTATTCGATCGCCTATATCGGCGTGAGTTTTTCGCGTGAAGTGGCGAAGGCGGGTCTGGGCACGGCGTTCCTCAAAAACCGTGCCGGCCGTTTCCTGCTGCCGACCCCGGTCACCATCGGCGCTGCCGCAAACCAGCTGGTTGCCAAGACCCCGAAAGACGAGCGTCTGAGCCTGGTGTTCGCGCCTGGGGTAAACTCGTACCCGATTATCAATTACGAGTATGCGATCGTGAACAAGCACCAGCCGAACCGCGCCGTGGGTGACGCCGTCAGGAATTTCCTCCGCTGGGCGGTTGACCCGCGCGGGGGGAACTCGATGCGTTACCTGAGCCAGGTGCACTTTATGCCATTGCCGGGACGCATCTCGCAACTCAGCAAGGTCCAGATCAACGAGATCAAGTAACCTTAAAAATAAAGACCGGCCATGGGCGCAACAGCGCCCATGGCCGGTCCCGTTTCTGAAGACGAAATGAACAACCGGTCCTACTATCGTCTGCTGCTGATCGGGATTACCGCGCTGATCCCGCTCAGCCTGTTCGCGGTGTTTGTGTTTCTCGGGACGTATTCCTGGCCCGCGATCCGCTTCAACGGACTGCATTTCCTGATCGGGAAGACATGGAGTCTCGGCAATCTGTACGCCAATCCGATCACCCTCCATGGCGCGGTTGTGCCGCGCGGCGCACGCTACGGCGTGCTCGTGTTCGTCGCGGGCACCGTGCTGAGTTCCCTGATCGCGCTTGCCATCGCGGTGCCAGTATCGCTCGGCGTGGCCGTGTTCCTGTCCGAGGGGGCGCCACCCCGTCTCAGGCCGGCGCTGTCGTTCATCGTTGAACTGCTCGCGGGGGTTCCAAGTGTCGTGTACGGGCTTTGGGGGTTCGCGGTACTGATTCCGTTCGTTGCAGCGACTCTCGGGCCCGGCCTCAAGCATTTGTTTGGCTGGATCCCTTTTTTCCGTGGCCCGGTGGGCGGCGGTTACGGGCTTCTGTCGGCGTCGCTCGTGCTGGCGCTGATGGTCGTGCCGATCATCGCGGCGACGGTGCGTGACGCGTTGTCCAAGGTCCCCTTGGAGATCAAGGAGGCGGCTTACGGGCTCGGCGCGAGCCGTTTCGAGGTGGTATCACGCGTGATGTTGCCGATGGCCCGTGCAAGCGTGATCGGGGCAAGCATTCTCGGACTTGGCCGCGCGCTCGGCGAAACCATGGCGGTGCTCATGGTCTCGGGTGGGGCGCTGAACTATCTCCCGGGGAATATCTACGGCCCCGTCTCGACGATGGCCTCGTTCATCGCCTCGCAGCTTGACAGCGCACTACAGGATCCGACAGGCATGGCCGTCCGCTCGCTTGCGGAGATCGCCCTGCTCCTGTTTGGCATCACCGTGCTTGTCAACATCCTGGCGAGGCTTCTTATCGGGAGGAAAGGTGCCACTGCGCGCGCCTAAACCTTTGTGGCGCGGTCGCCGGACGCTGGCTGGGGTGCTCGGCTGGTCTGGCGCCGTACTCGCGTTTGTGCTGGTCGCGTTTCCGCTGCTGGATATCCTCTATCTCATCACGCGGCGCGCGTTTTCGGCGTTTTCCCTGACCCTGTTCACCCAGGTGACGAATGGCATCAGCGGGGGGCTGCTCAACGCCATCACCGGCACGGCCGTGCTGGTCGCGGGATCCCTGATCATCGCGGCCCCGGTCGGCATCCTCACCGGCGTCTATCTGGCGGAGTTTGGCCACGGGCGGTTCGGGAGTACCGTGCGGTTCTGCAGCGATGTCCTCACAGGCGTGCCATCGATCGTGCTCGGTTATTTCAGCTATGTGACGCTCGTCATCGGGCTTGGCTGGCAATTCTCGGTCATGGCCGGCGCCATCACGCTTGCGATCATGATCGTGCCCTACCTCGCACGATTGACAGAGCTCGCGCTGCAGAGGGTCCCAAACGGACTGCGGGAGGCGGGGTATGCCCTTGGCATGCGTGAAGCGACGGTCATTGCGCGTGTGGTGGTCCCTGCGGCCCTGCCCGGGGTCCTGACGGCCGTCCTGTTGTCTACCGCAATCTCAGTTGGCGAAACAGCGCCCCTCATCTACACCGCCGGATGGTCGAACTACCTGTGGAACGGGCGCTTCACCCACGAGCCCATCGGTTATCTCACATACGTCATCTGGAGCTTCATCAATCAGCCGTTTGCTTCGGCGCACGCACTTGCGTTTGCTGCAGCCTTCCTTGTGATCGCCGCGGTGCTTGTCCTGAATATCGGGGTCCACCTGCTCCTGAGGCGCAAGGTACCGGCGCACTAGGCATGTACAAGCGTGCCGTCCGCATCGTATTTCTTGGTGCGCAATCTGAGGCCTCCGCGGCGCGGGCCTGTGCCTTGGAGATCGGCGGTAAACGCATCGAGGTGCGCGCACGCTGCGTGCCTGGCAGTGGCGCCTCGGCAGGACCGGGCCACAGCCCTGTGCCGCCGCTTGATGACGCGGATCTTGCCTGGGCGGATCTCTGCGTGGTGCTCAATGCGGCGGTCGGCAGGCTCGACGTCCGCAGCGGTCTTGCCGTGCGCTATTGGACGGATGGCCCCGCTCAAGGAGGCCCGGATGCGTATGTCGCGTTCTTCGCGCCGCGTATCGAGGGAATCATCGGGGGTCTCCGGCTGCTGGAACGCATGGACCAATAGGTCGCGGCAGCTGGCCCGCGGGACCCCGAACCTTGGCAATGACCGTTGCCAGCCATGGATGAGCCCCTCTTCATATTCCCTTCATAACCCTCGGATAAAGTAGCCCAAGAATTCAACCCGGAGGGTTTATGCAACAGGAACTTCATCGCAATGACCACTGCTCAGGACAGGGTCTTCAGGTCCGTGGCGATCCCTCGGTACGTGATTTCCTGTTCCAGCAGACCCGGGTCGAAAGCGAGTTCGACCGGCAGATCGATCGTTTGCTGGCCACAGTATGCCAGCTGCTGGGTGAGGCACGGCTGTTCCATGTGATCATCCATTTCTCAAGCAACCAGCTCACGTGCTGGCCGAACCAGGATCCCTGCCGTTATCAGATCCATCTCGCGCCAGCCGTGCTGTCGCCGGCCTTTGTCGAACGGTTCCTGCCGGTGGCGCTGGGGGCCCCGGTGATTCCGCCGTCGCAACTCCCGCAGGTCCTTTCGGAGTTCAAACGCCTGCGTTTCAGGGATCCGAACATCTATCTGCGCACCGGGTCGGTGAACCTCGCCAACGGGATCATCGGCATGTCGTTCTCGTGCGATGGCAGCCATTACCTGTCATTCGACGAGTTTCGCCGGCTTATCAGGCACTATTGACGTGCGCAAGCGCCTTCCTCGCGGGCATCAGGGCCGTATTCCGATGGCGGGTTCGCGTGCGGGGGCGGGCAACCGCCCGGGCCTCGCTGGTCAATCCTTGCCCCATCAGACTAAAATGACGGCGGCCATGACGCTGCCGACGGCCGTTCCGTACTCCGCAGGCAGAGTCCGCGGGGCCGGCGCGTTACCGGTCGGGCAAGGGGCCGACGAACGCATCCGGGACCAGGTCATGTCCGAAGGGCAAAACGGTATCAAGCTGCGCGCGCGTGACCTCTATTTCTATTACGGAAAGGAGGTTGCGCTCAAGAATATCAGTCTCGACATCGCGACCCACATGGTCACCGCGTTCATCGGACCGTCCGGTTGCGGAAAATCCACGCTGCTGCGCACCTTCAACCGGATGTACGAGCTCTACGCGGACCAGAAGGCCACGGGCGAGGTCTATCTCGATGATCGCAATATCCTGCTTCCGGGCGAGGACCTGTATCGCCTGAGGGCGCGCGTCGGCATGGTGTTCCAGAAGCCTACGCCCTTTCCGATCTCGGTATACGAGAACGTCGCATTCGGCGTCAGGCTCTATGAGCGCCTGCGCAAGTCGGACATGGATGACCGGGTGGAGGCAGCGCTTCGACAGGCGGCGCTGTGGGACGAAGTGAGCGGCAAGCTGTCCCAGAACGCGCTCAGCCTGTCAGGGGGGCAGCAGCAGCGGCTGTGCATCGCCCGTGCGGTTGCCGTAAAGCCGGAGGTGCTGCTGCTGGATGAGCCCGCCTCGGCGCTCGACCCGATTTCCACGTTCAAGATCGAAGAGCTGATCTACGAATTGAAGCAGAAATATACGATCGCCATCGTGACCCACAATATGCAGCAGGCCGCGCGAGTTTCAGACTATACTGCGTTTATGTATCTCGGGGAGCTCGTGGAATTCGGCGACACGAACACGATCTTCACGAACCCAAGGAAGCAGCAGACAGAAGACTACATCACCGGGCGGTATGGGTGAGCGATAGGCCCGCCCCTGGGGTGTACGCCGGGGCGAGCCACATGGAACCGAACATGCACGAACATATATCGCGGCGTTACAACGCAGAGCTTGAGGACATCCGCACCCGTGTGCTTCAGATGGGCGGATTCGTCGAACAGCAGATCGCCGAGGGGATCTCTGCTCTGGCGAAGGGCGACGCCATGCTGGGCGACGTTGTCATCAAGAACGACTACAAGGTCAACCGCATGGATGTGATGATCGACGAGGAATGCAACCAGATCATCGCCAGGCGGCAGCCGACCGCAAGTGACCTGCGCCTGGTCATGGCGGTCATCAAGACAATCACCGATCTCGAACGGATCGGCGACGAGGCGGAAAAGATCGCACGCATGGCGGTGCGGCTTGCCGAGGAGGAGCGCCCGAAGGATTCCTATATCGAGGTCCAGACGCTCGGCAACCATGTGCGCCAAATGGTACACGACGCCCTCGACGCATTTGCGCGACTCGATGTTGAGGCGGCGGTGCGGGTAGCGCGCGAAGACCGCCATGTGGACCAGGAGTATGACGGACTTATGCGGCAGATGATCACGTTCATGATGGAGGATCCGCGTACGATATCGCGCGTACTCAATGTGATGTGGTCCATGCGGGCGCTCGAGCGCATCGGCGATCACGCCCGCAACATCTGCGAATATGTCATCTACCTCGTGAAGGGCAAGGACGTGCGTCACACGAGCCTGGAGCAGATCGAGACCGAGATCCTGGGGCGCACGGCTCCCTGAGGAGCCGTCGGACGGCTTCCACTCTTCAGGCCCTGAGCCAGGCCGCGGCCTCGGCCGCAAAATAAGTCAAGATCGCGTCGGCTCCGGCGCGCTTGAAGGCGAGCAGGGATTCCAGTACGCAGGCGCGACGGTCGAGCCAGCCTTCGGACGACGCGGCTGCGAGCATCGCGTACTCGCCGCTCACCTGGTAGACGAAGGTCGGCATGCGGAACTCGTTTTTGATCCGCCAGAGCACGTCGAGATAGGGCATGCCCGGTTTCACCATGAGGATATCCGCACCTTCCTTGATGTCGAGCGCCGCTTCCTGCAGCGCTTCGTCCCCGTTGGCCGGATCCATCTGATACGTGTCCTTGGCCCCGCCTCCGAGGTTTTGGCTGGACCCCACTGCGTCCCGGAACGGACCGTAGAAGTGCGAGGCGTACTTGGCAGCATAGGCAAGGATACGGGTATTGACGTGGCCCGCCGCGTCAAGCGCCTCGCGGATGACGCCGATGCGTCCATCCATCATGTCGGAGGGCGCCACCATGTCCGCCCCTGCCTCGGCATGGGACACGGCCTGACGCGCAAGCGCTGCAACCGTCTCGTCGTTCAGTACGTATCCCGACGTGTCTGTGAGCCCGTCCTGGCCGTTCAGGGTATAAGGATCGAGGGCGACATCCGTGATGACCCCGAGCCCCGGCAGCGCGCGCTTGAGCGCGCGGACGGTCTCAGGGATCAGCCCGTCCTTGCGGAATGCTTCTTCCGCACCCGCCGATTTTCGTTCTGCGGGCACAACCGGGAACAGCGCGATCGCCGGGATCCCGAGTTTTACCCAGCCGTCCGCAGCCGGGATCAGCCGGTCGGCGGTCACGCGTTGCACGCCCGGCATGGAGCGGACCGGCTCGGCATGGTTCTTTCCTTCAAGGACGAATACCGGCTGGATCAGGTCGGATGGCTGCAGATGGTGCTCGCGCACGAGCGCCCGGCTGAAGGCATCGCGGCGGAGACGGCGCATGCGGCGGCGCGGATAATCTGCGAGCGGATACGGAGACATGGCTTTTAAGGTAGCGGCCCCGCCTCTTGCTGACAAGGGGGTCGCTCCGGAAGGCGGACAAGGAAGGATCTTTGGGAGGGCATAAAAAGGCCCGCTGAGCGGGCCTGAATGTACAGTTGCTCCGTTATTATTATTCTCCGTTACCGTCGTTTTTTCTTGCTGTTTCCAGCTTTTTTCTTTGATACCGCTTTTTTCGGCTTTTTCGGAGCGGCCTTCCTCTTCGGGGGCGTCTTCTTCTTGGCAGCAGCCTTCTTCTTCGGAACAACCTTTTTCTTCGCAGCAGCCTTCTTCTTCGGTGCTACCTTCTTCTTGGCAGCAGGCTTCTTCTTCGGAACAACCTTTTTCTTCGCAGCAGCCTTCTTCTTCGGTGCCACCTTCTTCTTCGGCGCTGACAGCGCCCCTGCCGACTCACCCGGAGCCGAGCCGATGGTCTCGCGTCTGCCCGCTGACGGGACAGTCCGTGGTTTTACCTCCGGCTTTGGCGTTGCCGGACGCACGACGGCTACCCCGAAAGGCCGCACCTGGGCCTCGACAATATCGCTCACGGCCTTGAAGATCTCATTGATGCTGCCGACACCGCGCACGGTCCGCAGCTTGCCCTGCGCCTTGTAGTAGGCAACGAGCGGGGCGGTCTGGGCCTCATAGATCTGGAGCCGGTTGCGAATCGTGCTCTCATTGTCATCGGAGCGCTGCTGCAGGGGGCTGCCGCACTTATCGCATTTGCCCGCGATTTCAGGGGGCGAGAAGTAGACGTTGTACATCTGGCCGCAGGCGACGCAGGTGCGTCGCCCGGTCAGGCGTTTCAGCAGCACTTCCTGGTCCACGTCGATCAGGAGTGAGAGTTGCAGGGGTTGCGCGAGGCGCGCAAGAAGCGCATCCAGGGCCTGCGCCTGCGGGATGTTGCGCGGGAACCCGTCGAGGATGAAGCCTGTGCGGGCATCGGGCGCGGCGAGGCGTTCCTGGATCATGCCAAGGACGATGTCGTCGGGAACAAGCTCCCCGCGGTCCATGACGGCCTTTGCCTTTTTGCCGAGTTCGGTGCCTTGGGAGACCGCTGCGCGCAGCAGATCCCCGGTAGAAACCTGCGGAATTTTATACTTTTCTAACAGTAGCTTAGCCTGAGTCCCCTTCCCGGAGCCGGGAGCTCCTAACAGTACAATTCGCATGGTTGTTCTCGCTTATGTGGTTCGCGTAGTTGACTTTTTAGGTCGCCTTAGGGCGCCTCATGCGTGGCTAAACTACCTGTTGACTATGAGAACGTCAATGGTTTTTGGGCTATCATAAAAAACCCGAATCAACCTCCGCGTATCTTGTCGGTGAAGCCCGGGCGGTTTTGGGTTAATCTACGCGCGGCCTGAGGGCCAGAAGGCCACGATCATACGCCAGCACTAATGAATCCTATTCCCGATTTTAATGATACCGAGGTCTGGACGATCAGGGTGGCCGTCAATGAACGCTATGGCAAGCCAGTGGATCTCCAGCTTGCGGACGCCGAATTGCGTCTTGACCCCGCAGTTGTCGCGCTGACCTCCTGCCCCACGGTGTTCTGGTCGGAGCGCGGAGCCAGTTTCGTGATCAGCAAGGTCGGTGAGGGACGTTACCGCGGCCAGTTCTTTTACAGCGTCAGTGAGCAGTATGGGACCGGCCGGGACATTTACGATGACCTTACCGAGTGCGTGACGACATTACTGCAGGTGCAGTCGGATCACGAACGTGACCGGTTGATGTCCCAGGGCAACAGCCTCAAGAATTGACAAGCGGGATGAGGGAGATTTTGAATGGCTAAAGCCAAAAACGCATTTTACGCCCAGTCAGGGGGTGTCACGGCGGTGATCAACGCCTCGGCCTGCGGCGTCATCGAGACGGCGCGCAAGCACAAGGGAAAGATCGGAAAGGTGTATGCTGGGCGAAACGGCATCATCGGTGCGTTGACCGAGGATCTGATCGATACCACGAAGGAGTCGGCACAGGCCATCCGCGCCCTGCGGCATACGCCCGCCGGCGCGTTCGGGTCCTGCCGCTACAAGCTGAAAGGTCTCCAGGAGAACAAGGCGCAATATGAACGGCTGATCGAGGTCTTAAAGGCCCACGACATCGGCTATTTCTTCTATAACGGTGGTGGTGATTCCCAGGATACGGCCCACAAGGTCTCGCAGATCGGGGAACAGCTCGGTTATCCCATTATCTGCGTGGGAATCCCGAAAACTGTCGACAACGATCTCCCCATCACCGATAACTCCCCGGGTTTCGGGTCGGTTGCCAAGTATGTCGCGGTGTCCATCCGCGAAGCGGCCTTTGACGTCGCGAGCATGGCGAAGACGTCGACGAAGATCTTCGTGATGGAAGTCATGGGGCGCCATGCGGGCTGGATCGCCGCCGCCGCAGGGCTCGCCGCAGAGAAGGAGGGGGATGCGCCGCAGATCATCCTGCTTCCCGAGGTTGCGTTCAATGAGGCCGCCTTTCTCGAGAAGGTCGACCGGACGGTCAAGACCTGCGGCTACTGCGCGATCGTCGTATCCGAGGGTGTGCATGACGCGAACGGGCGGTTCCTCTCCGAATCCGGACTCAAAGATGCATTTGGCCATGCCCAGCTCGGCGGCGTGGCGCCGGTGATTGCGCGGCTCGTGAAAGACAAGCTTAACTACAAGTATCACTGGGCGGTGGCGGACTACCTGCAGCGCGCCGCGCGGCACATCGCGTCCAAAACGGACGTCGCACAGGCGTATGCCATGGGCAAGGCTGCGGTGGAGCTCGCACTTAAGGGCCGTAATGCAGTCATGCCGACCATCGTGCGCAAGTCGAACCGGCCCTATAAATGGACAGTCGGTGTGGCGAACCTGGCGGATGTCGCCAATGTCGAGAAAAAGATGCCCGCAGATTTCATTGCATCGGATGGGTTCGGGATCACGGCGAAGTGCCGTGCCTATCTTGAACCGCTCATCCAGGGTGAAGATTATCCCCCATACAAGAAGGGGTTGCCGGCCTACGTCAAGCTCAAGAACGTCGCCGTCAAGAAGAAGCTCGGCACTGAATTCAAGGTATAGATCCAGGAGGTTTGCGTGACACTGGACAAGGCGCGCGAACTGCTCACGGTGCAGGCTGGGTTTGGAGGCTTCTACAACAGCAACTCGTCGAAGCTGATTCTGTCCGAGGTCCAGCGGGAACATGGACAGGCGGCAGTGGATCGGTTGATCCGGGAGCTTGAACTTGATCGCATCTTCGGGTTCGAGCCGGGCACACGGTTTGAAGGGGGGCTCACGGTCAAGCCTTGACGGGATCGCCGCCCTCTAAAAAAAGCGACTACTAACGGGAGGTCGTCATGTCTGTCAGTCTGTACCTGGTGCTCGGCTGCGCGGTGCTCGCGCTGATCTACGGCGTGGTAACCATCACCTGGGTTCTGGGGCGTCCGACCGGAAACGAGCGGATGGTCGAGATTGCGCTGGCCATTCAGGAGGGCGCGTCGGCATTCCTGAACCGGCAGTACACGACCATCGCAGTGGTTGGGGCCGTTCTGTTCGCGCTCATCTTCTTCTTTCTCGGCAAGCTGACGGCAGCAGGTTTCGCGATCGGCGCGCTCCTGTCGGCTGCCGCAGGCTACGTGGGCATGAACGTATCAGTACGCGCGAACGTGCGCACTGCCGAGGCGGCACGCGAAGGACTGAATAGCGCACTCAAGGTCGCGTTCCGTGCGGGATCCGTGACCGGCCTCCTGGTCGTCGGTCTCGGACTGCTCGGCGTTGCAGGCTATTACGCGGTGCTCGTTGCCCTCACGCCTGCCACTGCGGCGGGTCCGAGCATGGCGCCGCTCGTCGGACTCGCCTTCGGCGCATCGCTGATATCCATCTTTGCCCGGCTGGGCGGTGGCATCTTCACGAAGGGTGCGGATGTCGGCGCGGACCTGGTTGGCAAGGTCGAGGCCGGAATTCCGGAGGACGACCCACGCAACCCCGCCGTGATCGCGGACAACGTGGGCGACAACGTCGGTGACTGTGCCGGTATGGCAGCCGATCTGTTTGAGACGTATGCGGTCACGATTATTGCGACGATGCTGCTCGGAAACAGTCTGCTCGAGGGGTTCGGAAACGCCGTGCTGTATCCGCTGGCGCTCGGCGCGGTCTCGATTGTGGCCTCTATCATCGGCACGTTCTTCGTGAAGGCACGTGACGGCGGCAAGATCATGAACGCGCTTTATCGTGGCCTGATCGTGTCCGGCGGTATCGCGGGCATCGCGTTCTACCCCGTAACCGCCTACCTCATGACTGGCAACGGTGCCTACGGTGTGCATGCGATCTACTATTCGTCGCTCGTCGGGCTGGTCGTGACCGCCGCCCTCGTGGTCATCACGGAATATTACACCGCGACTGAATACAAGCCGGTGCGCTACATCGCGGAAGCGTCGACCACGGGCCATGGAACCAACGTCATCGCTGGGCTTGCGGTATCGATGAAGTCGACGGCGGCGCCCGTTGTTGTCATCTGCGCCGGCATATACACCGCCTATTATCTGGCTGGCCTTTACGGGGTGGCGATCGCCGCGACCGCGATGCTATCCATGGCGGGCATCATCATTGCACTCGATGCCTATGGTCCGGTCACGGACAACGCCGGGGGTATTGCGGAGATGGCGGATCTCCCGGCCTCGGTGCGTGCCATCACGGACCCGCTGGACGCCGTCGGCAACACCACCAAAGCGGTCACCAAGGGCTATGCGATCGGGTCGGCCGCGCTCGCGGCGCTGGTGCTGTTCACCGACTATACGCACGCGCTGACCGCCCACTCAGGACATATCCTCACCTTCGACATCTCGAACCACCTGGTTATTATTGGTCTGCTGCTCGGGGGTCTCGTGCCCTATCTTTTCGGGGCGCTCGCCATGCAGGCGGTGGGGCGTGCGGCCGGATCGGTGGTGGTCGAGGTGCGTCGCCAGTTCCGGGAGATTCCGGGCATCATGCAGGGCACGGCAAAACCCGACTACTCGCGCGCTGTCGACATGCTGACGCGGTCGGCAATCAGGGAAATGGTGGTGCCCTCGCTGCTGCCAGTGCTGGTGCCAATCGTGGTCGGTCTGCTGCTTGGTCCCCAGGCCTTGGGTGGTGTGCTGATGGGGGTCATCGTCACGGGTCTTTTTGTCGCCATCTCGATGACGACCGGCGGCGGCGCATGGGACAACGCCAAGAAGTATATCGAGGACAACCATTTCGGCGGCAAGGGTTCGGAGGCACACAAGGCCGCTGTGACCGGCGACACCGTTGGCGATCCCTACAAGGACACGGCCGGACCGGCGATCAACCCCCTGATCAAGATCATCAACATCGTCGCCCTGCTGATCGTGCCGTTGCTGCATTTCTAGAAGGCACGATGAAGGTCTGCATCCTGTCGGACAGCCATGACCATCGGGATCTGCTGATTCAGGCGGTGCGGGACGCAAAGGAACGCGGGGCAGAGGCGGTGCTGCACTGCGGGGATGTCGTCGCGCCGAGCACCCTCGGGACGCTCGTCGAGTTCGGGCTTCCGGTGCATGTTGTTGAGGGTAACAATGGCGGGGACATCTTTCATCTGTGTGCGTTGCGTACCCAGACCGATGGCCTGATCCAGTTCCACGGCCGTGATGCCCGTCTCACGCTTGCAGGCCGCCGTGTCTTCCTTGTGCATTTTCCTCATTATGCCTACGGCATGGCATGCACGGGTGACTGGGATCTGGTGTGCTGCGGGCACGACCATCGTTTCGAAAGTCGGCGTGTTCCGACGGTCATGGGGGGCGAGACGGTACTGCTCAATCCGGGTACGGTCGGTGGCGTTGGTGCTCCTCCAAGCTACGTTTTTGGCGATCTGTCATCAATGGATTTCGCGCTTCAGCAATTTGCCGAAGCGCGAAATCCGGCCTGATACCCCGCTTATTTCGGCATGCCGCCGGCGTCGACGGGCTGTCCCTTGGCGAGGGTATGCAGATAGGCCACCATATCCACCATGGTTTTGCTGCCAAGCGCGGGCGGCTGTCCGCCAAGACCGCCCTTGATGCAATGCTGGATCTGCATCGCAAGTGTCACGACCCCGTGCGCCATGGGATTGTAGCGCGGGAATATGGCAGCGGCGTTGACGAGACTCGGTATCCGCGCGCCGTTCGGTAACCGTCCAGCGACGCGCCCACCGCCCAGATGACAGGTCTCGCACGTGACCGGGACGCCGTGCATGCGTCGGTGACCGCCGAAAGTGTCATGCCCGAACAGATATGCCCCGCGGTGCGCGGCCTCGGCCAGCGCCTTGTGGGCGACCGCAGGATTCATCTTCATCATGGCACCGGCCGGCAACGCGACCGTGAGTATCAGACTGCCGGCGAGCGCCGACGCGAGTATGGTTTTCTTCATGATTCTTGCCCCTTTTCCTGGATGGACTGAGTGACCGGGATTGAACCCGCCGTTTCTGCAGTACCTAAATATAGCCTCGTACCCCGAGAAAGAACACGGCCGGACGGGGTCCGGTGCTCATTCTTCGCGAACGGCGCCATCGGCGGGGCCGGGGTAGAGGGTCTGGACTGCTGCGGATCAACCAGAGAAGTGGCATAAGTACGGTGAAATACCACATGTGTGGGCTGCGATTCACCACGCGCCATCGTCGCCGTGGTCTCGTCCGGATCGATGGGGAAGCCCATAGCGATGCAACACGCATTGGTCTTGGCCCGCCTCCGGCGGGTCCCCGCCAGTGGCCGATCAGATGGCCACTTTCCGGCCAAGTATGCTAACCTCCGCCAACTTTATGGCTCTGCAACGATAGTGTCATGACCATACTCCGCGGCGCGCCGCCCTCCGAAAGCCGCGCGTGGGCCCCTGATCTCTGGCGCCTGGCACTCGTTCTCGGGCTGCTTTTCAGCCTGTTGCTCGGAAGCCGGCCGCTCAGCGCGCCAGACGAGGCGCGCTACTCGGAGATCCCGCGTGAGATGGTGGCGACAGGCCACTACATCACCCCTCACCTGAATGGGGTCACCTACCTCGAAAAGCCGCCGTTGTTCTACTGGCTGCAGGCGGTGTCGATAAAGCTCTTCGGCCTGAGCGAATGGTCCATGCGTCTTTGGACTGGTCTGTTCGCCTGGATCGGATGTCTTGCGACCTATGCGGTCGGCCGTTTCCTGTTCGATCGCCGGACCGGCATCCTTGCTTCGGTCATCCTCGCTACCTCATTCCTGTATTACGGCATGAGCCGCGTGGTGACGCTGGATATGGCCGTATCCGTGCTCATTACGCTCACACTGTACGCGTTTCTCGTCGCCCTGCGTTTCCCGATGGGGCCCGTGCGCCGTCGGTTCATGTGGGCCGCATTTGCCGGCGCTGCCCTGGCCGTGCTTACCAAGGGTCTGATCGGTATCGTATTTCCCATGCTGATCATCGGCGTATGGATCCTCATGCTCAACCGCTGGCGGCTCCTCACCGAGATCTATCTTCCGACCGGGTTTCTGTGGTTTTTCGTCATTGCGGTACCTTGGCACGTGCTGGTGCAGATGCACAACCCGGAATTCTTCCATTACTACTTCATTCACCAGCAATTCTCGCGCTTTCTTACACCCATTTCCCATCGTCCCGGACCCCCGTGGTACTTTGTGACCGTGGTCCTGCTCGGGTTTTTTCCATGGAGCCCGTTTCTCTTCCAGGCCGTGGCTTCCACGGTTGAATTCGGCCGAGAGGCACGGCAACACCGCGATCTCGAACTGTTCCTGTTTCTCTGGGCCGTGTTGATCTTTCTGTTCTTTTCCGCGTCCCACTCCAAGCTCATCCCGTACATCCTGCCCATATTCCCGGCCCTTGCACTATTGGTAGGCCGCTACTTCGCGCGGCAGTGGGACAGACCCCCGACACGTGGGCTGAATACCGGTTATTGGATCCTCGCAATCAGCGGCATGGTGCTGTCGGTCGTCATCTACTTTGTGCCGAAGTTCCGCCCGTCACTGCACCCGCACTCGCTCGTGATTTTTATGCATGTGCTTTCGCTTATCCTTGCGCTGACCTCAATCACGGCGGCGGTACTCGGTGGGCGGCGCGGTCTGCCTGCCGCCGTGGTGGCTGTTGTCGCGGGATTCTCCGTGTTCCTGGTGACTCTGAACGCGGCGATGCCTGACCTTGATATCCGGTCGATCAAGCCGCTTGCGCTTGCGCTCAAACAGCGCCTCAAGCCGGGCGACGAGGTGGCAAGCTATCATGCGTACTATCAGGACCTGCCGTTTTACCTGCGCCGCATCGTCACTGTGGTCAACTGGCGGGGGGAGCTTGGCGAGGGGCTCAAATACGGACACTACCCCTGGATGATCCGCGGACCGACGTTCTGGAAGCAGTGGTCCAGCCACCGCACGATCTACATGATGACGCCCCGACAGGAGTATGACCATCTGCTCCCCGATCACCGGAACATGTACGTCGTACTTCAGAATCCTTACAATGTTGTGGTATGCAACAAAAAACCGGTGTCATGACGTACTTTCCGCTTATCCTCGTGGGCGTGCTGCTGAATGCCGGCGCGCAACTCCTGCTCAAGGAGGGGATGCGCCGCATTGGCCATTTCAGTTTTGCCTGGGATAATGTGGTCCCGGTGGGCATCAAGGTGATCAGCAACACCTTCGTGCTTGGGGGCCTGTCGTTCTACGTGGTGAGCGTGGTGGTCTGGCTGCTCGTCTTGTCACGCGTGTCGGTGAGCTTTGCGTATCCGATGCTCAGCATCGGATACATCGTCAACGCCATCGGCGCCCGTTTTCTGTTCGGTGAGACGCTGTCCGTATGGCGCATCACGGGCATTCTTGTCATCATCACCGGTGTTTTCCTGGTCGCACAGAATTAGCACCTATCGGGGCTTCAATGGCACGGAATAACGGGACAGGCGATTTTATGCCGTTTTCCCGGCCATCGATCGGGCCGGATGAGATACGCGAGGTGACCGCGTGTCTTGAATCCGGATGGATCACGACCGGTCCTCGCGTTCAGCGTTTTGAACAGGCGCTCGCGGAGTATCTCGGTGCGCCGCATGTGCTTGCACTCTCGTCAGCCACCGCCGGACTGCACCTGGCCCTGCTGGCGCTTGGTCTCGGGGAGGGCGATGAGGTGATCACCACCCCGCTGACGTTCGCCGCCACACTCAACACGATCGTGCTCGCGGGCGGCCGGCCGGTGCTGGTCGACATCGACCCGGGCTCCCTGAATCTGGATGTCATGAAGATCGAGGCCGCCGTCACCGCGCGGACAAAGGCAATTGTCCCGGTACACTTCGCGGGACGTCCCGTGGATCTTGACCCGCTATATGACCTCGCGGCGCGCCATGGCCTGCGGGTTGTGGAAGACGCGGCGCAGGCGATCGGCGCCGAATATCGGGGGCGCCGCCTGGGGGCGTTTGGAGATATACAGGTGTTCAGTTTTCACCCCAACAAGAACATCACCACGGGCGAAGGGGGATGTGTCGTCACGCGCGATCCGGCGGTTGCCAAAATCGTATCGACCCTGCGCTTTCACGGGATCGACCGGGAGGCATGGACGCGCCATGCGAAAGGCGGTAGTCCGCACTACGCCGTGGTGGCGCCCGGGTTCAAGTACAACATGATGGATATCCAGGCGGCTCTCGGTATCCATCAGCTGCCGCGTCTGGACGGGTTCAACCTCCGTCGGCGGGTGCTTGCGGAACGCTACCAGCAGCAGTTGCAAGACTGGCCCGAGTGGACATTGCCGGGCAAGAGCATGTACCCGCACCGCCATGCATGGAATCTCTATACCCCGCTGATCAACCCGGTGGCCGCTGGTATGGACCGAGACACCTTCATGCAACGCATGACCGACTGCGGCATCGGCACGGGCCTGCACTATCAGGCCATTCATCTGCACCCGTATTATGCCGAACACTTCGGTTTTCGCCGCGGTGATTATCCGGCTGCGGAGGCAGCTTCCGACCGCATCGTGAGCCTTCCACTCTTTCCGGATATGACCGACGCGGATCAGGACCGCGTGATCAGCGCCATGGCCGGGCTCTTTCGCCGATGAGCCGGCCGTATCTCAGCGTGATCGTTCCGGTCTATAACGAGGAAGAGAACCTCGAGACCCTGTTCCGTCGTCTGACCGCGGTCCTGGACGGCATGGGCCGACGCTACGAGATCATCATGACCAATGACGGATCGGCCGACAGTTCCGGAGTGCTGCTTCACCGTCTGTATCAGCAACGGCCTGATGTCCTGCGCGTTATCGAGTTCAATGGAAATTTCGGGCAGCACATGGCGATCATGGCTGCGTTCGAGCGCGTACGGGGAGAGATTGTCGTCACGCTCGATGCCGATCTGCAGAATCCGCCGGAGGAGATACCGAAACTCATCGCCCTGGTCGAGCAAGGTTACGATGTCGTGGGCGGGTATCGAAAAAACCGGCGCGACACGTGGTTCCGGCGCACGGCATCGCGCATCATCAATGCCGTGAGGGCACGTATCACCCACATCGAGATGCGGGATCAGGGATGCATGCTCCGCGCGTACCGCCGCCGGGTCGTGGACCAGGTCGCGAGCAGCGGCGAGGTCTCCACGTTCATCCCCGCGCTCGCCTACAGCTTCGCCTCCAACCCCACCGAGGTCGAGGTCGAGCACGTGGAGCGTATCCGCGGACAATCGAAATACAACCTTTACG
Organism: Pseudomonadota bacterium; assembly: GCA_021777335.1. Classification (GTDB taxonomy): domain Bacteria; phylum Pseudomonadota; class Gammaproteobacteria; order Acidiferrobacterales; family Acidiferrobacteraceae; genus JAJYDT01. Next base: position 30,347 of record JAJYDT010000001.1, read on the forward strand.
CCCTCATACGGCTGAATTTTGACCTCATGACGGGTTTTTCGGTGGTTCCGCTGCAACTCTTCACGTTCTTCGGGTTTGTGGTGTCATTGCTGAGTTTCGCGTTCGTGGTCTATCTGTTCATCCGCCGGCTGGTCATTGGCCCGGAGGTCCAGGGCGTCTTTACGCTGTTTGCCATCCTTTATTTCCTGGTCGGGATTGGCATCCTGGGACTCGGGATGATCGGCGAATATATCGGTCGCATCTATCAGGAGGTGCGTCGTCGGCCGCGGTTTACGGTGAAGGAAATCCTGCAGCAGGACGATGACTAGCGACGCACCGATCGTCGTTTTCGGATACCATGATGTCGGCGCTGCGTGCCTTGATCTGCTGCTCAAGCGCGGCGAACGCGTGGCGGCGGTGTTCACGCACGAGGATGATCCGCGGGAAGAGGTATGGTGGAGATCGGTGCGCGAAATCGCGAGATCCGCCGGTGTCCCGGTGTACACGCCCGGGGATCCGAATGACCGGGTGTGCGCGGAGCTGGTACACAGGCTCCGCCCGGCGCTGATATTTTCATTTTATTACCGCCGGATGCTGGGTCCGGAGCTGCTCGGTGCGTCGCGAGGCGCCTTCAACATGCATGGGTCACTGCTGCCTCGTTACCGCGGGCGCGCACCCGTCAACTGGGCAATATTGAACGGCGAGAGGCGCACGGGCGCCACGCTCCACGCCATGGTGCGCAAACCGGATGCGGGCGCAATCGTCGATCAGGAGGCCGTACCGATCGGACCGCGCGATACCGCGCGGCAGGTGTTCGACCGTGTCACTGCGGCGGCGTGCCAGGTGCTCGCGCGCAGCATCGACTCCCTGAAGGAGGGGCGTGCGATCCTGCGGCCTCAGGATGAATCGCAGGCGAGCTATTTCGGCGGACGAACGCCGGAGGACGGTCGCATCGACTGGGCCTGGCCCGCCTCGCGCATCTTCAACCTGATCCGGGCCGTGACGCATCCGTATCCCGGGGCGTTCACGACCATCAGGGGCCACCGTTTGTTTCTGTGGTGGGGGGAGCCGCGGGCAGGGCATGGCCGCCCCGGCGAGATCCTCTCGCTCAGACCGCTTGTTGTCGCAACCGGCAGGGATGCAATCGAGCTTGTACGGGTGCAATGGGAGCATGAGGTGGAGATGGCCGCAGACGCGGCGTCGGGTTTTGACGTCGGGCTTCTGTGCGGTGACTAGACCAGTGTTGTTATGCCTTTTCGGAGAGATTGCGTCATGGCCCTACGGGTATTGATTCTCGGCGTCAACGGTTTTATCGGCAGCAGTCTGACAGAATACATCCTGGCCAACAGGGACTGGGAAGTCTATGGCATGGATGTGGCTTCCGACAAGGTTTCCGAATGGATCGACCACGAGCGTTTCCATTTCGTCGAAGGCGACATCACGGTCAACAAGGAGTGGATCGAGTATCACGTGAAGAAGTGCGACGTCGTGCTTCCGCTGGTGGCGATCGCGACGCCCGCAACCTACGTGCTTGACCCGCTCAGGGTGTTCGAACTCGATTTCGAGGCGAATCTCGCGATCGTCCGCCAGTGCGTGCGGTATCAGAAGCGGGTGCTCTTCCCGTCGACCTCCGAGGTCTACGGCATGAGTACCGACAGGGAATTTGACGAGGAAGCGAGCAACTTCGTGCTTGGGCCGATCCACCGTCAGCGCTGGATCTACTCGTGTTCGAAGCAGCTCATGGACCGTGTGATCTACGCGTACGGAACAAAACAGGGGTTGCGCTTCACGCTGTTCCGTCCGTTCAACTGGATTGGACCCCGGCTCGACAACATACTGGAGCCGAAAGAGGGAAGCTCCAGGGTCCTTACCCAGTTCATCGGTAACATCCTGCGGGGCAGTGAAATCCAGCTCGTGGACGGTGGCAACCAGAGGAGGAGCTTCACCTACATAGATGACGGGATCGACGCCCTGGACCGGATCATAGAAAACCGGGACGGTGTCGCCGATGGACGCATTTTCAATATCGGAAACCCCGGGAATGATGTCTCAATCCGGGAGCTGGCGGAGCTCCTGGTGCGTCTCGTCAAGGAGTACCCGAAGTACGCTCCGCTCGCGGAAAAGGTCCGCATCGTCACGGTGAAGTCGGCAGACTATTACGGCCAGGGTTACCAGGACATCCTGACGCGCGTACCATCGATCCGCAATGCCGCGCAGCATCTTGGCTGGCATCCGCGCACCGATCTGACGACAGCGCTGCGCAAGACCCTTGACTACCATCTTGGGCGTCCACACCAGACGCTCTATTGACGTGCACGGTCCACGGGTCGCCATCAAGGTCGACGTCGATACCGATCGGGGCACGGCAGTTGGTGTGCCGGCGCTCGTCGACATCTTCCGTGTCCGAAATCTGCGTGCCACATTCCTGTTTTCGCTCGGACCCGACCATACGGGGCGGGCCATTCGCCGGATCTTCCGTCCGGGTTTCTTCCGCAAGGTGCGTCGCACGCGCGTGGTCGGAACCTACGGACTGCGCACGCTCCTGAATGGCGTGCTTTTGCCGGGCCCCCATATCGGCCGCCGCCACGAGGTGTTGCTGCGCCGCGTGGCGTCTGAGGGACATGAGGTTGGTATTCACTGCTACGACCACATCCGTTGGCAGGATGGATTGAAGGGCATGTCAAAAGACCAGGTATTCGCGGAATTCGACAAGGCGCGGCGTGAGTTCGAGCGCATATTCGGTTATCCGCCAAAGACCGCGGGCGCCGCTGGCTGGCAGGCAAATGCGCATAGCCTGGAGGCGTATGACCGGAGCGGCCTTCGTTACGCGAGTGATGCGCGCGGTACCGGACCGTTTCTCGCGCACGCCGGGGGGCATGTGTTTCGCGCGCTCCAGCTACCCACGACGCTGCCGACGCTTGATGAACTGATCGGCCGCCCGGAATATCCCGAGGAGGCGCTGGCGCCTCTCTACATGTCCCTGATCGGGCAGGGGCAGAGCAACGTGCTGACGGTGCATGCCGAGATCGAAGGCATGGTCCGGAGCGCATGGTTTGCCGGACTGCTGGATCGTCTTATTGAGCGTGGCGTGAGGATCGAGACGCTGGCGGAACTCGCGGCGCGCGTCCGCACCGATCAGGTGCCGGTGTGCGACCTGGTAGATGGCGAAGTCCCCGGGCGTTCCGGAACACTTGCGGTGCAGGGGGCAGACCTGCCCCGCATGAAGACCGCCACTGCAGATGCCGCCCCGGTGCCCCGTATTCCGTAACGCGTCGCGGGCGCATGAAGCGCCCGCGTCCTGCCAGAATTTCCGGGGTTCAACCCGCAGCGGCAGATGATTTTCCACAGACAGGAATACAGCCGGGGCTGTGGGAAGGAGTCCTTAGGGGGCCGTCATGTCTTCATGTGGCGCGGGGGTCATACCGAGCTGTTCAAGCAGTCTCTGGTCGCGGCGCGCATCGGGATTCGCAGTCGTCAATAGCTTATCGCCATAAAAGATGGAGTTGGCTCCGGCGAAAAAGCACAAAGCCTGGAGCGCATCATCCATGCCCTCGCGTCCGGCTGACAGTCGTACGACGCTCTTCGGGAGCGCGATGCGGGCAACGGCGATGGTGCGTACGAACTCGAGCGGTTCCAGGGACGGTCCGTCCGCAAGCGGCGTACCTGGTACACGCACCAGCATATTGATAGGGACGCTTTCCGGCTGTGGGTCGAGTGCCGATAGTACGGCGATGAGCCCGGCGCGGTCCCTGCGGCCCTCGCCCATGCCCACGATCCCTCCGCAGCATACCTTGAGGCCGGCGGCCCGGACGCGCGCAAGCGTATCGAGCCGGTCTTCATATCGGCGCGTGCTGATGATGGAACCGTAGAACTCGGGCGAGGTGTCGAGGTTATGGTTGTAGTAATCAAGGCCCGCGGCCGCGAGCTGTTCTGCCTGGCCATCCCGAAGCAATCCCAGTGTGGCGCAGGTCTCAAGCCCAAGCGCGTGCACGGCGGCCACCATCTTGAGCACTGGTTCAAGGTCGCGCGTCTTCGGGCCCCGCCAGGCGGCGCCCATGCAAAAGCGTGTTGCCCCGCTCTCTCTGGCGGTCCGGGCTGCGGCGACCACCTCCTCGAGGTCAAGTAATGTCTCGCCGGCAGATCCGTGGTGGACCGACTGTGGGCAATACCCGCAATCCTCAGGGCACCCCCCGGTCTTGATCGACAGGAGCGTACTCAGCTGCACCTTGTTGGGATCGAAGTGGGCCCGGTGCGCGAGGTGCGCGCGGTGCAGCAGGTCGTTGAAGGGCTGCTCGAACAGCGCTTCGATATCGTCAATCGTCATGGGCGTGCTCACCACGGGCACGCTAGAAGAATCCAGATTTATTGTCAACCGATCGAACGCGCACGGTTGACGCGAAGGGCCATGGATCTGGAGGCTGGAGTTACCGGCCGATACCCCAATACCGGAAACCCGTCTCCCTCAGGAGTTCGGGTTCGTATTGATTGCGACCGTCAAAGATGAAGGGCTGGCGCATGGTCCGTTTCATCAAATCGAAGTCCGGGTAACGAAAGAGTTTCCATTCCGTCACGAGCAGGAGCGCGTCGGTATCCACCACCGCCTGGTACTGATTGTCTGTAAACGTGAGGCGATCGTCTGCAAACCACTCCCGAGGGAATTGCCGCCGGGCGTTTTCCATGGCCACCGGATCATACGCCTTGATTGTCGCCCCCGCACCAAGGAGTGCCTCGATCAGCACTCTGGAAGGTGCTTCACGGACGTCGTCTGTGCCCGGCTTGAACGCGATCCCCCAGACGGCAAATGTCTTTCCCGCCAGGTTCAACCCGAAATAGTCGCAGATGTGTTTGAACAGCACCTGTTTCTGGCGGCCGTTACGTTCCTCGACTGCCTTCAGGAGTATCGGGTCGATGTCACAGTCTTCCGCCATGCGGACGATCGCCTTGACGTCCTTGGGAAAGCATGAGCCCCCGTAACCACAGCCGGGATAGATGAATGAATAGCCGATACGAGCATCAGACCCGATACCAAGACGCACGCTTTCGACGTCGACCCCGAGGCGTTCGCACAGGTTCGAAATCTCGTTCATGAACGAGATCTTGGTGGCAAGCATCGCATTAGCCGCATACTTGGTCATCTCGGCCGCTGGCAGCGACATGAACAGGATGCGCTCGTGATTGCGCATGAAGGGCGAGTAGAGATCGCGCATGATCTCGCGGGCGTATTCACCGTCGCAGCCGATGATGATCCGGTCCGGCCGCATGAAGTCAGCGACGGCGTCTCCCTCCTTCAGGAACTCGGGGTTGCTGACCACGTCGATCCGTATTTCGACACCTCTCTCCTTGAGCTCCCGCAGGATGGTTTCGCGGACCGTGTCTGCCGTACCCACAGGCACGGTCGATTTGGTGACGACAAGGCTGTCCTGCGACAACAGCCGACCGAGATCGCGTGCCACCGAAACCACATGGCTAAGATCCGCCGATCCGTCCTCGCCCGGTGGAGTCCCCACCGCGATAAAGTACGCGACCGCGCCGTCTCCGTCCGCGAGCCGGGAGGTGAAGCGGAGACGCCCGCTCCGCTGATTCTCCATCACCATGCCTTCGAGGCCCGGTTCATAGATCGGGAGGATGCCCTGCTTCAGCTTTTCGATCTTCGGTCCATCGACATCAACACAGGTGACGGTATTGCCCATTTCCGCAAAACAGGTGCCAGTGACCAGGCCGACATAGCCTGTTCCGACGATAGTAAGCTTCATGATACAGAGCCTTGATCAGCGATCGGGACCAGGCATTGTAGCGAATGCAGGCGCAGCAAGACCAGCAATGCCTCAGCCCGGCGGTGTCTCAGTATGAAGCTCGCGATGCCCCCCGAAAAAGTCCGGGGGAAATATTCGCCAAACGGTTGACGTATTGTGAGTCCTGTGAAATACGGCTATTCGCTCTTCCAGATCAATAGAGACGTAGCGATTTCCAACAAAGATCGGGGCGAGACAGGGATCACGGAGGCATCCCCGCCAGCACCTGATCCAAGAATGCTCGGGTGGCAACCTTGCCGTAGTGACGTGTGGCCAGGTGGATAATGCGCGCCAGACGGGGCCCTTGGATTTGCGCAGGTAAGCCGGGGTGCCGGACCACCGGCCCGGGTGGCACCACCCTTATAGGAAATTGAGTCCCAGCGGTATGACAGTGAGCCGGTCGCCCTCGGAAAATCCGGTCTCGGATTCCTCGATCCTGATGAGGCCGTTCGTTTTTCCAAGCGGTCCCACCATGTGTGATCCCTGGCCAGGGAACGTCCATGCCATGAGTTGCCCGTTGATCTGGCGCAGCCGTGCGCGCAGAAACTCGGTGCGCCCGGCACTGCGCTTGTAATGGTGTCCTGCCACGGCGGTCAGCTCCGCGCGCGCGGGTGTTCCGCCATGCCAGATCGCAAGCGCAGGTTCGACAAACAGCTTGAATGTCACGAGGCTCGATACGGGATTTCCGGGGAGCGCGAAGAAATGCGCGCGTCCGCTCAGATGACCGAAGGCGAGCGGCTTTCCGGGTTTGACTCGGGCACGCCAGAAGTGCACTTCACCGGCTTCCGCAAACGCGTGTTTGACGAAATCGTAGCTGCCTACCGAGACCCCGCCGCTTGTGATGATGAAATCATAATCGGCAGCGTTCGACACCACCTGACGTAACGTGCCAAGGTCATCGCCGACAATACCTCCATCGATCACTTCAGCGCCAAGTTCCTCGAGCATCGCAAGCGTCGCCAGCCGGTTGCATTCATAGGTGCGTCCTGGGGCTGGTGGCGAGCCCGGGGCAATGAGTTCATCACCGGTTGCGAATACGAGCGCACGCGGCGCTTTGCGCACGGCAACACGTGCAAGCCCCGCTGCAGCGACTACCGCGAGATCCCATGACCGCAACCGGTGCCCAGAAGCATATAACGGTGTCCCGGCCGCGAAATCCTCGCCGGCTTCCCGCACGTTCTGGCCCGGGACGACGGACGAGGCGAGGCGGACCATAGCACCCTCAACCGTCACATCCTCCTGCATGATCACCGCATCCGCACCCTGCGGCAAAGGCGCGCCGGTAAAGATTCGCATCGCGCTGCCGGGTACAAGCGGCGCGGCGAGACCGCCGCAGCGTGATTCCCCGGTGACCCGAAGAGACGCGCCAGCGGGGCCATGCGCGCTTTCGAGGGCGTATCCGTCCATTGACGAGTTCGTGAAGGATGGATTGCCAGTCCGGGCAACGATAGACGCGGCGAGATAGCGGCCACGTGCCTGCCACAGTCCCACCTCCTCGGTTGCAGTTCCAGTCCGTATGCCTGAGCATACCGCGGCGAGCGCCTCTTCGAGGCTTAACATGATTTTTTGGCGCGCAGACGCGGGGGGTTTATAATCCGCGCTCGACAACCTACAAGAAGCGCGTGCATGCCGGAGTCATCATCCTCGTTCCTGCCTCTCAATGTGGCTGTCCTGACAGTGTCCGACACGCGGACACCCGAGGATGATACCTCCGGTAACGTAATCGAGGAACAGCTCCTGCGCGCGGGGCACCGGCTGGGGTCGCGCGTGATCTGTCGTGATGATCGCAACGCGATCCGCGCACAGGTAGAGCAGTGGGTCCGTGACGAGGGCGTTGATGTCGTGATCACCACCGGAGGCACAGGGCTGACGCAGCGGGACGTGACGCCCGAGGCTGTGGCGCCGCTTGTGACGAAACCGATTCCGGGCTTCGGTGAGCTGTTCCGGTTTCTTTCGTATCAGGATATCGGCACATCGACGATCCAGTCGCGTGCCGAGGCGTGCGTTGCCGACGGCACGCTCCTGTTCCTGCTGCCTGGGTCGACCGGCGCGTGCCAGCTCGCGCTCGAACATATCATCGTGCCGCAACTCGACCGGCGTAAGAAGCCGTGCAATCTGGCCGAACTCCTGCCACGCATCCGGTATGAGTGACCTGACGCACCTGGACCGGCGCGGCGAGGCGCGCATGGTCGACGTCGGTTCGAAGGATGTGACCGTCCGCCGTGCCACTGCAAGTGGCCGCATCCTGATGCAGTCAAAGACCCTGAGCCTGATCGAGGGTGGCGGCCACCACAAGGGGGATGTCCTCGCCGTGGCGCGTGTCGCGGGCATCATGGCGGCGAAGCGTACCTCCGAGCTTGTGCCGCTCTGCCACCCGCTCGCCATCGATTCAGTGGAAGTCTGCCTCGCCGTGGTTGCGGAACAGGCCTGTGTGTCCTGCCAGGCGACCGTATCCAGCACGGGCAAGACCGGGGTCGAGATGGAGGCATTGACGGCGGTGGAGATCGCGTTGCTCACGGTTTACGACATGTGCAAGTCGGTTGACCGAGGGATGACCATCACGGATATCGCCCTTGTGTCCAAGAGCGGCGGTCGTTCGGGAGACTGGCAGCGTAATCCGGCATCATGATCTGCCGCAGTTGTTGCATCCCCATCGTTTCATGACACCTGTTTCTGAGCCTGGTCTCGGACTCGCGTTTCCAGATCTCCGGTGCGTCGAAACCCTGGAGTTTCTGGACAAGCGTTTCCTCGAGCTGCTGCACGGGCATAACGCCATTGTGCACGAGCATCTGCTCGCCTACCGGAAAGGGGTGGAATATGCCCCGGAGAAGCTGAGCGCGCTTCTGCTGGCGGCGGCGCCGGTGCTGGAAGGATTTGTCGCGCAGCTGTTTGGCATTGAACAGGCCCTTGAGGTGTCCTGTGCGGCGACGCTTGCGGACGATCCCGTGTTCGTCTTCAAGAAACTGATTGTCCAGAGGCGTGCCCGTCGGCGGCTCCTGACCGACGCCCCCGTGCAGACCTTTGGCGAACTCGACCAGTGGCTGACGGACCAGCTCGTCGAGACCGGCTTCGAGGGACCAGACCGCGAGCTCGCGGTGGCGCAATGGGCGGGCGTCCTTCTGGGAGCACCAGAGCGTTATGCCGCGGAGCTCGAGCGCCTCACACAGTGGTCGGTGCAGGCGATAAGGACCGATGAAGGGCGCTCGGCTGTCCGCTCCTGGTCGAGCTTCCATCTGCCGCAGCCGCTCGACTATGCGCATCTCGTGCCGGTGTGTCCGGTGCCGGGCGCTCCGTTAAAGATGGAGTCTCCACCCCGAGTCCGCAGGTTCCGCGATGGTTTCAAGCTGACCGACCAGCGCATGTCGTCGCGACAGGTCCAGAGCCAGGTGCACTACTGCATCTATTGCCACGACCACGACGGCGATTTCTGCTCCAAAGGCTTTCCCGTGAAAAAGGGCGACCCGGAGGCGGGTCTCAAGACCAACCCGCTTGGCTCCGTACTGACGGGATGCCCGCTCGATGAGAAGATCTCCGAGATGCACGCCCTAAAGCGCGACGGACACACGATTGCTGCCCTCGCAATGGTACTTATCGACAACCCGATGGTGCCGGCCACGGGACACCGCATCTGTAACGACTGCATGAAGGCCTGTATCTACCAGAAGCAGGATCCCGTCGATATCCCCGAGATAGAGACCCGTGTCCTGACCGATGTCCTGCGTCTGCCGTGGGGCGTCGAAATCTATGATCTGCTCGTACGCTGGAACCCCCTACGCCCGCGCCAGTGGCTTCCGAAGCGGTATAACGGATGCAAGGTGCTCATCGTCGGCATGGGGCCTGCGGGCTTCACGCTGGCGCATCACCTGTTGATGGAGGGGTTCGCGGTCGTGGGCGTAGATGGGCTGAAGATCGAGCCCTTGCCGGAGTCGCTCCTCGCGCGCCCGGTGTATTCCTATGACGAGATCGAAGAGCCGCTCGACACCCGGGTGACAAGTGGTTTTGGCGGGGTCGCCGAGTACGGCATCACGGTGCGATGGGACAAGAATTTCCTCAAGCTGATCCACATGACCCTTGCACGCCGGCCTTGTTTCCAGGTGTTCGGGGGCGTGCGGTTCGGTGGCACGATCACGCTCGAGGATGCCTGGGACCTCGGTTTTGATCATGTGGCGATCGCATCCGGTGCGGGTCTGCCGCGCTCGCTCAAGTTCGAACAGAGTCTTGCGCGGGGCATAAGGCAGGCGGTGGATTTCCTGATGGCGCTACAACTTACCGGCGCCGCCAAAGCAAGCAGTCTTACCAACCTGCAGGTGCGCATGCCTGCGGTGGTCATTGGCGGGGGTCTCACGGGCATTGATACGGCAACCGAAGTCCAGGCGTATTACCTTGAGCAGGTGGAAAAGATGCTGTGCCGTTATGAACGCCTGAGTCACGTTTTCGGGGAAGCCAGGATACGCGAGCAGATAGACGAAGAGTCGCTCGGTATCCTGAATGAGTTTCTGGAGCATGGGCGGGCGGTCCGGCGTGAACGCCTGCGCGCGGCCGCCGAGGGCACGCTCCCGGACCTCCAGGGTCTCGTGCGCGGGTTCGGAGGCGTAACCGTCGCTTACCGCCGCGCGATGAATGAGTCGCCAGCCTACCTGCGCAACCATGAGGAGATCGGAAGGGCGCTCGAAGAGGGCATTTACTACGCTGACGGTCTGGAGCCAGAGGCAGCCTTGCTGGACCGTTTTGGTCACGTGGAGTCGCTGCGATGCCGGCGTCAGGTGCGGACTGCAGCGGGCTTATGGGAGCCGGGTGAGGAGCGTGTCGTGTTGCCGGCGCGCTCGGTATTCATTGCCGCAGGCGCGACCCCGAATACGGTTTATGAGCGCGAACATCCAGGAACATTTGCGATGCAGTCGACCCACTTCCGACCCTATCGGCTCCGGCACGGCCGGCTTGAGGTGGTGGACGTGGCCGCACACTGCAAGGCAGGCGACTTCGGACCATTCACCTCCTACGAGCAGGGAGAACACCGGGTTACATTTATCGGCGATACTCATCCAGTGTTTCACGGCACTGTCGTCAAGGCGATTGCCTCCGGGCTGCGTGCGTACCCGCAGATCGTGGCCGCCGTAGGTGAGAAGGCTGCTCACGTCGGTGACCCGGCCGAGTGTCACCGCTTTCATGCCCATATGGGCGAGTTGCTGCAACCCGAGGTCGCACGAGTCGTCCGCCACAGTCCAACGGTGGTCGAGGTGCGTGTGCGGGCGGGGCTTGCGGCTCGCAATTTTCGTCCCGGACAGTTTTTCCGGCTGCAGAACTTTGAACGCCTGGCCCCGATCATCGAGGGGACGCGGTTGCAAACCGAGGCGCTCGCGATCAGCGGGGCGGGCATCGACCGCGACTCCGGGTGTGTTTCCCTGATGGTGCTCGAGACGGGGGCAAGTTCCCGGCTCTGTGCGACCCTGAGACCAGGTGATCCGATCGTGCTCATGGGACCCACCGGGGCCCCGAGTGAGATTTGTTCGGGGCAGACCGTGCTGGTAGTCGGTGGGCGCCGGGGCGCGGCGGTGATCCGGAGCCTCGGTCCCGCGCTGCGCGCCGCTGGCAACCGGGTACTCTACTTCGCCGGTTTTCAGACCGCTGACGAGGTTTATTGCCAGCAGGACCTGGAAGAATCCGCGGATGTCATCGTGTGGTGTACCGCCACCGGAACGCCGGTTCTCTCCCGGCGCCCACAGGACCGGGCAGAATCCGGGGATTTCATGGCGGTCATGGAGCGATACGCCGAGGCCAAGCTCTACCGTCCGGAACCAGCACCGATCCCGTTCGAGGAGGTCGATCGCATCCTTGTCGTCGGAAGCAACCGGCTTGTGCGCAGGGTGCGGGACGCATGCGCCGGCTCGCTGAAGGCGTCCTTCGCACGATCCCCGGAGGTCATCGCGTCCCTCGGCAGCCCTATGCAATGCATGCTGAAAGGAGTCTGTTCCCAGTGCCTGCAGTGGCACCTCGATCCGGAAACAGGGCGACGCACCTCGTCGTACTTCACCTGCGCCTATCAGGACCAGCGGCTCTGCACTGTGGATCTCGACAACCTCGACGCACGTCTTGCGCAGAATCGCCTGCAGGAGACGCTATCCAATCTGTGGGTTGATTATCTGCTCGCACACAATGACGTCGATCGCGTGTAACACGCGTCCGCACATCTCCTCTTTGGTTTCATTTTCACGCCTTCTTGATCATGAGGAGTCGTGTTCAGCGATGGTCGACGCGCATGTCAGGCATGCTCGAAGAAGAAAAATGTTTGCAAATTACAAATTCGCTGATTACAGTATTACTTGACGAGACAAAAAACTGTGATACACATTGTCTTGCACGCTTGTGAAACGGACGAACGTTCTTAGAGGTACGCGACAACATTGCTTCGGGGCCCGTTGTATAACGATAACGAATCGGCAGATCGCTTTAGCGATATGTGCCGTTTTCTCGCTAGTGACCGTCGCTCCCATCCCATTCCAATAATTTATGGCGACCGCAGTGCGATAGCGGGCGGCGTCCATAGCAATGCGAGATCGTTCTAACCACAACCAAAGGAGTCCAGCATGGCAATTAAGAAGAAGGCTGCGAAGAAGTCGAGCATGAAGAAATCATCCAGCAAGAAGAGATCCTCAACCAAGAAGAAATCAGGGAAGAAGGTCGGGACCAAGAAACGGGCCGGTGCAAAACGCAAGGCCGCGCGCAAAAAACGCTAACCCGTTTCCGGGACTGACTATAACTACAGGGTTCGGGGAGAAAGACGGGGCGGGTGCTCAACCGTCATGGATGGAGTGTCGCCCCATCCGTTGATCGGACGACGGCCCCTTCCTCATATTGCCGCTTGGGCCGGCCAACCAATGGGTTGGCCGGCCCGTTAGTCGCCGGGACTAGTTGTTGGGTCCGTCGTCCTGCAGTTGCTCTTGGTTGACCCGGTCCATGGCGTTTGCCCAGTCGTTCTCCCGTGTCCGCAGAGGACCGGTCACGGCTTGGTGGAGCGCAATCAGCAGCCGTTCGAACTCCGCGAAATCGGATCCTCCCACTTCGATCTCCTTGCTTGCCCGTTCAAGCAGCAGCAGGCTGTCCCGAAGACTCGCCACGGATGCCAGCGCGCTTTTTATCTGTTCGCGAGGTTGCGGTATCCAGTCGCGCCGGTTGAATACCGACCGCCATTTTTCTCCGACCTCAAGAACCCGTTTGCGCACCCGGGATACGGCGCCCAGGTTGGTTCCCTTGAGATCCCCCCAGACAGCCAGGTCCAGGAGCCGCAGCCATTGTGCGCGCACCTCGGCCTTCCAGGCGTCATCCAGCGTCAGGAGTCTTGTGAGGTCGTCAGTTGTCATCACGGACTTTCCCGGCCAGCCTGTGGTTGAGGTCCTGTAGCCGTTCCGGGGTTCCAATATCGAACCATTGGCCGCGATAGTGTTCCCCCGTAACCTCATGCTTTTCCATCGCCGCACGCAGGATCGGCGCGAGCGGCTGGCGTCCGGGGCGGCAGGAGGCGAACAGCGCGCGGGAATAGAGGCCAATGCCGGAGAACGTGAGCATCCGGCCACCCGGAGCTACCCGTGCCCCGTTCAGTGCGAAATCTCCCTGGGGATGATGTGGTGGATTGTCGACCAGCACAAGATGCGCAAGTCCCTTGAGCGGAACACGCAAGCGCGCAAATGGATAATCCGTCCAGATGTCGCCATTGATCACGACAAACTGTGGTTCCAGGAGCTCCAATGCGTGCACGATGCCTCCAGCAGTCTCGAGGCCACCCGATGGTTCTGGTGAATAGCGGATATGTACCCCGAACCGGGTGCCATCACCCAGGAGGTTCTCGATCTGGGCGCCAAGATGGGCATGGTTGACGATGATATCGTCAAAGCCCGCGTTTCCCAGGTTCGTCACGATATGCTCGATCAGTGTCCGGTCACCGGCCGGCAACAGGGGTTTCGGCAGCAGGTCGGTCAGGGGGCGCATCCGCTCGCCGCGACCGGCCGCCAGGATCATGGCATTCATGCGGTGGCGGGAACGCGGTATCGCGCCATGATCTCGGAAAGTCCCTGGAGCTCCGGGTAGAATGGCAGCACATCCTCGATATACGACAGGACACGCGGGATGTCCGCGAGATAACGCGCCTTCGAATCCCGGTAGTTGAGCCGCGCGAATATGCCCGCGACCTTGAGGTGGCGCTGGACACCCATCAGATCGAACCAGCGCAGGAAGTGGTCCTCATCGCGTTTCTGAATGAGTCCGGAATCAATCTCGAGGCGGCAGAAACCCATGGCCCACTCGTCAACCTGCACCTTCGGCCAGGCGATATAGGCATCCTTCAGCAGAGATACAAGGTCGTACGTGACGGGTCCCAGCACCGCGTCCTGAAAATCCAGGATACCCGGATTGTTGCGCGCGGTCCGCATCAGGTTGCGCGAGTGGTAGTCCCGGTGGACCCAGACCTGGGGCTGCTCCAGCGCGGACGCCACAAGCACGTCAAAGGCCTGATCGAGCAAGCGTCGCTCATGGATGTCGGGTGGTCGCCCGAGATGACGGCCGAGGTACCACTCTGGGAACAGCTCCATCTCCCGGCGCAGCAGCTCTGCGCTGTACGCTGGCAGGAATCCGGGATCTGCGAGGCCGCCTGTCTGCAGGGTGACCAGCGCGGCGAGCGCGTCGCCATACAGCCGTTCCGCCTCGACTCCAGGCGGCGATGATGGCTTCAGGCACTGGAGATAAAGTGTTTCCCCGAGATCACTCAGCAGCAGGAAGCCATTGTCTTCGTCACCGTCCAGGATCTCGGGTACGTTCAGTCCAATCGCGGCCAGCCGGCGCGCGATGCGCACATAATCGAATACCGTCTCATGTTCCGGAGGTGCGTCCATGGCAATCACCGAGCGCCTGTCCGTGACGATCCTGAAGTAGCGCCGGAAGCTCGCGTCTGCGGACGCCGGCCGCATGTCGTCGACGTGACCCAGCGTCCGGCTGATCCATTGTGTTAAAGCTGTGTACCGCGCGTCCACCGCGACCCCGCCGGAAGCTTGATGATTGCGCGATTCTATGCGATTTTACCGCCGGGCAAAAACCACAAAACCATGTGCCGAAGAACGATTGTAGGCCTGCTGCGGGTCGGAGTGCTCGCTGCGCTGGGGCCGGCGGTCGCGCTTGCGGCTCCGGATGGCTGCGTTCCAGCACCCCGACCCACCGTCGTCGCGCCGAAACCATCGAAGGATAACCTGCTTCACATCCGGGCGGATCGCGCAAAGGTTGTCGAACGGAACATCGCGGTGTTCACCGGGCATGTGCTGCTCCGTTATCGCGGCCAGTCAATCACTGCCGACAAGATCCGCTATAACCGGACAACCGGGCAGATTGCGGCGCGCGGACACGTGGTGCTGTATGGTGCGCGGGGTGTCCGCCTCCACACCGATCGTCTGGACCTTAATCAGACCACCGAGGTGGGCCGATCCGGTGCCGTCCGGTTCGATCTGGGGCCTGGCAGCGGCCAGGGCCGGGCCAGCGGCATAAGCATCAGGAACAAGAATGAGATGGATCTCAAAAACGCCCGCTACACCACCTGCCCGCCGGGCCATCGCGGCTGGTATCTCGCGGCCGGGCACCTCGATCTTGACCGTGCCAGTGGCGTTGGTACGGCGCGCGACGCGCACGTCGATTTCCAGAACGTGCCCCTGTTCTTCTGGCCATACCTCAGTTTTCCGCTCTCGAGCCAGCGCAAGTCGGGGTTTCTTGCGCCGCGCTACGGCGTGCGCGGGAACGCGGGGTTTGCGTTCGCGCTCCCCTATTACTGGAATATCGCTCCCCAGATCGACGATACGCTGACGCCGCGTTTCTATAGTCGCAGGGGTCTTCAGTGGCAGAACGAGACGCGCTATCTCGGACAAACCTACAACGGCAGCTTTACCTGGCAGTATCTTCCGTATGACCCTGTCTACGGTGCCACCCGCTACTCGCTGTCGCTGTTCCATCACCAGTTTCTCGGCCCTTACTGGACCGCGAGCGTTGATTATCAGAAGGTTTCGGATTTGTCCTATCTCGGCGATTTCTCTGACACGCTGGCGGTGTCGAGCCAGACGGACCTTCCGCAGGACGTGAGGTTTGTCTATTCCGGTCCCCTGTGGCACGTCGTCGCGCTGGCATCACGCTTCCAGAACCTTGATCCGACGGTGCCTCCCTGGCAACTGCCTTACAGCCGGATGCCCGAGATCCGGTTCTCCGCGGATCCCTCGGCGCAATCCGAGCGGCTCCATTATGCGTTCCACGGCCAGATCGACAACTTCCAGGGCAACCCGGTGGTAAACGGGCGCAGGATCGATCTTTATCCGAGGATCAGTTTTCCGGTCTTCAGTCAGGATGGTTTCATCAAGCCGGAACTTGGTCTGCGTCAAACCGATTATGCGCTGGACACCGTGGGCACAACGGGCGCAACGTATCTGACCCGCACCCTGCCTATCGTAAGCCTTGACAGCGGCCTCTATTTCGACCGCGCGCTTGACCACGGAAGGTATCGACAGACACTCGAACCACGGTTGTATTACCTCTACATCCCTTACGTGAATCAGAACAATTTTCCGAATTTCGACACGATCGTCCCCGATTTCAACTTCTCGAACCTGTTTCTGCACAACCAGTTTTTCGGGGCAGACCGGATAGGCAATGCCAATCAGGCCACCGCTGCGGTGACCACGCGGTTGCTGGGGCCGGACGGCGACGAAAAGTTGCGCGCAAGTATCGGCCGGATCTTCTATTTCACGCCCGAGCAGGTCACCGCGCCGGCGGGCCCGTTTATCCAGACATCGGCGGGATTCGTCTATCAAAACACGCCGATGCCGGTGTACGCCAACGCCTCCGACTGGGTAGCTGAGGCAGTGGCGCATCCCGTCCCAAGCTGGTATCTGCGCAGTGGCATTCAGTGGAGCGCCAGCCAGAACACGACCAAGCTGAGTGATCTGGATTTCCAGTATCATCCGGCACCCGACAAGATCCTGAACATCGGGCGCGATTACATCGCGGGTGTCCAGGATGAGATCATCATCTCCGCACAGTGGCCGGTCTACCGCCACTGGACAGCAGTCGCGCAGAGCGAGTATTCGCTGCTCAACAAGACTAACTTGGAGTCCTACGCCGGAATTCAATACAATACGTGCTGCTGGGGCGCGCGTGTGTATTTTCACAGGCAGCTGAGCCCGTCGCTCGCCCAGGTCGACAGTGTCATGTTTCAGTTCCAATTGACGGGGCTCGCGAATCTGGGCACGCCCCCCATCAACCCGTTGGCCCAAGGCGCCTTCATCTTCGGCAATCCATAGGAGGCCGGTCCCATGCGAAGACTGCTGCTATTGCTGGTCCTGCTGCTTCCGGTACAGGGATTGCGTCCCGCGCTGGCAATGGTGTCACAGGCTGCGGTGCCGCTCGACCGAATCCTTGTGGTCGTCAACAACGGTGTGATCACGAGCAGCGCCCTCGATCTGAGGATGGCCCAGGTTACCCGGCAGCTTGAGGTTCAGCACATCCAGCTGCCACCTGCCGCCGTGCTGCGTCGGCAGGTGCTGAAACGAATGATTCTCGATCGTATCCAGCTGCAGGTATCGAGGCGGATGGGGATCAGTATCCATCGCTCCCAGATTGACTTGGCCATGAAGGATCTTGCCTCGCGCAACCACATGACAAGCGCGCAATTCGATGCCGCGCTTGCGAAAGACGGGATTGACGTGCACGAGTTCAGACGCGAGCTGCGGACGCAGCTTGTCATCCGCGAGATCGTTGCACGCGCGATCAGGCCGCGCGTGCATGTTTCCGAGCGGGAGGTGCGTCGGTATCTCGCCACCGAGCGGAGGATCGGCCAGCGCGAGTATCACCTGCGCGATCTATTTATCCCGGTTCGTGGGCACGCCCGCACGTCGGTGAAGAAGGCGGAACGTCTTGCCAGCCGGCTTGAAGAGAAACTTGCCAAGGGGGCGCGCTTCAGGGAGCTCGCCATCGCCTATTCCCAGGGACCGAAGGCACTCGAAGGCGGAGACCTCGGCTGGAAACACGCCGGCCAGCTGCCACCGGTGTTTCTGGGTGCCCTGAAGTCCATGAAGCCTGGAGATGTCAGCAGACCGCTTGAGACCCCTGATGGGTTTCATATCATCAAGCTGCTGAAAGAACGTACCAATGTTCCGAAGAAGGTGGTGACGCAAACGGATCTTCGCCACATCCTGATTCGTCCAAACGTGATACTGAGCCCGGCTGCTGCCCTGCGCCGCGCGCAGCGGATCCGCTCGGAGATAAAAGCGGGAGTCAGGTTCGGCGCGCTCGCGCGCCGCTACTCAGATGACCCGTTGTCCGCTTCCGAGCATGGCGATCTCGGCTGGATCAGTCCGGGCGAACTCGATCCGTCGGTCGAGAGGGTCATGAAGACGCTTGCCATAGGGCAGGTGAGCCAGCCCATCCGGACCGCGCACGGTATCGAGCTGATCGAGGTTCTCGGGCGCCGCCAACGGGATATCAGTGGCGCGATCAGCGCATTTCAGATAAAGCGGCAACTTGAGATGCGCCGCGCGAGTGAACTGTACCATCACTGGTTGCAGCGTCTTCGCGATCAGGCCTATGTCCGTTTCCTCGCCCGTCAGTCGAAGCCGGCCTCCTGAGCGGCCACCGGTCATCGCCCTCACTGCGGGCGAACCGGCTGGCATCGGCCCGGAGCTCGCCGCACGTCTCCTGAAAGAGTGCTGGCCTGGTCGCGTAGTCCTCATCGGTGATCACGGCCTGGTGCGGAGCCGCGGCATAGATCTCGGGCTCGACATGAGTCCCTGGGCGGGCGACGGGATCGAGATACCGATGCGCGTCGCGTCAAGGCCTGGCCAGCTTGATCGCCGGAATGCGGCGTACGTGATCGAGACCCTGGAGCGGGCGGTGCAGGGATGTCTCTGCGGAGAGTTTGACGCGCTTGTGACGGGCCCGGTCCACAAGGGAATCCTGAACGATGCGGGTTACCCGTTTACCGGCCATACGGAGTTCCTGGCCCAGGCGTCGTCCAGCCCCCTGCCGGTCATGCTGCTCGTTGGCGGCGCACTCCGGGTCGCGCTTGCCACGACACATCTGCCGCTTCGCGAGGTACCGGACAGTATCACGGCGGAGCGCTTGCAGCGCGTGCTTGAGGTCCTGCACGACGGGTTGCGCACCCAGTTTCTGATCGGAAACCCGCGTATCGCGGTACTGGGTCTCAACCCGCACGCGGGCGAGGGCGGACACCTCGGACGGGAAGAGATCGAGATCATTGCGCCAGTGGTGGAGGCGTGCGCACACCAGGGCATGGACGTGCGCGGACCGCTTCCTGCGGATACCGCGTTTACTCATGATGTCCTGTCCGGCGTCGACGCCGTGCTCGCGATGTACCATGATCAGGGCCTGCCGGTGCTGAAACACCAGAGTTTCGGAGCAGCGGTCAACGTGACACTCGGATTGCCGTTTTCGCGCACATCCGTGGATCACGGAACGGCACTCACGCTTGCGGGCACGGGCCGGGCCGACGCCGGGAGTTTCAATGCCGCGCTGAGGCTTGCCCTGAGGTTCGCAACGCGCCCCCGATGCATGCCCCGTGCGTCCTAAGAAACGCCTCGGGCAGCATTTTCTGAGGGACCAGGACGTGGTCCGGCGCATTGTGCGGGCATTTACGCCGCATCCTGATGACGTTACTGTCGAAATCGGCCCCGGGGAAGGCGTGCTGACCCGCGAGCTCGCGCCTTCCGTCAAGGTCCTGCACGTCATCGAGATTGACGCGGAGCTGTGCCGCCGTCTCGGGCAGGATGCGGCGCTCCGGGATGTACACGTCCACCACGCGGATGCGCTGCGCTTTCCTCTGTGCGACCTCGTGCCTGGCGGCCCACAGCTCAGGCTCATAGGCAATCTTCCTTACAACATCTCGACGCCGCTGCTTTTCCGGCTGTTCGGGCACAGAGCCTGCGTGCGCGATATGCTGTTCATGTTTCAGCAGGAGGTTGTCGCGCGTATCGTCGCGCACGCGGGAGGGAAGGACTACGGCAGGCTCTCCGTCATGGCACAGTTCTTCTGCGATGCGCAGCCTGTGCTGAACGTGTCGCCGTCGGCGTTCTGGCCCGTGCCGCGGGTCCATTCAGCGGTCGTTCACCTGACACCGCGGCTGAAGCTGCCGTTGTCCGGCGCACGGCTCGCGCTGTTCGAAGACATCGTCCGTCACGCTTTCAGCCAGCGGCGCAAGACACTACGCAACAGCCTGAGGGATCTGGTCGACGAAGAACGCATGCGAGGTATCGGCATTGATCCCGTGCGACGCGCTGAAACCCTGTCGCTCGCCGAGTTTGTCGCGCTGACAGAGGCTGTCGCCTGATCACGGAGAAGTGCTGAACCGGTTCTGTCCTTCGACCGAGGCGCGTACGCGGGCTGTAAGTTCTTCCGGAGGACCTTCCGGTGGAATCGGCCGGCCGATCGTGACGGTAACGACCCCGGGATGTTTCAGGAAACCGCGCCGGGGCCAAAATCGTCCCGCGTCATGTGTTACTGGCACGATTGGACGCCCGGTGTGTTTGGCAAGCAGGGCCGCACCAATCCCGAAACGTCCCAGTGCGCCGGGAGGACGCCGCGTACCCTCCGGGAAGACCACAACCCACCGGCCGGCGTCAAGGCGCACCTTGCCCGCTACCAGGATCTGCCGCAGGGCTTTGCGTCTCGCGCTGCGGTTGATCACGATCGGCCAGGTCAGGGCGAGGGCCCAGCCGAAGAACGGAATGAACAAAAGTTCCCGCTTCAGGACCCACGATTGCGGCGGAAAGATGACCTGGAACGCGAGTGTTTCCCATGCCGACTGATGATTCGAAGCCACAATCACCGGTTCGTCAGGCAAATGTTCGGCCCCATGGACCTGGAAACGGATGTGACAGATCCGCCCAAGACACCACAGATTGAAACGGGTCCATTGTGTAATGAACCGGTAGCGCGCATCCCGGGGCAGCGGAAGCGTGCACAGCGACAACGGTGCATAGACCAGAACGCTTGTCCACATGATCGCGTTGAACAGGAACGACCGGAGCAGCAGGGAGGCGTTCTTCAAAAGCGGTCTTCGAGCAGGGCGTTAGCGAATGCCGCCAGATCGTCAAATATGGGAACATCCGCGATGCCACGGCCCTCCGCGATCGTGCGCGCACCCTTCCCGGTACGCACGAGTGCCGGGCGGGCATGTACCGCGCGCGCCGCCTCAAGGTCCCTGAGAGAGTCGCCGACCGCGTAAGCGGTCGACAGATTGACCTTGAGCCGGTCCGCGATCTCTTCGAACAGACCCGTGCGCGGCTTGCGGCAGTGGCACTGCTGTTCCGGACTGTGTGGACAGAAGAATACGGCCTCGATGCCCCCGCCTTTCTGCGTAACCGCGTCGATCATCCTGTTGTGTATCCTGTTCAGCGCATCCATATTGAACAGTCCGCGTGCGATTCCCGACTGGTTGCTCGCGACGACAATGCGGTAGTCGTTTTGATACAGCCGTGCGATGGCCTCGATGCTGCCGGGAACCGGTATCCACTCATCAACTGACTTTATGTAGTCGTCCGAATCCTCGTTGATCACGCCGTCACGATCGAGAATGATGAGACGCATGACCCTAATCCGGTTCGCGGACGATGCGGACGCGTCCGTCCACCATCCGGCTCCCCCGTCGTTCGAGCGCCCGCATCTTTCCCCAGAACGCCTCGCGCAGGTCGAAGTCTGCGGAAATCGCCGTCCCGATCAGCAGGATGAGCAGGTCCGCGCACTCCTCGGCCAGATCCTCCTTGGATTTGCCCTTGCTGACGCACGCTGCGATCTCCCCGAGCTCCTCCGTCATCAGTGTCACCCGGTAGACCATATCCTCGCCGCCGCGGTCCCGGAATTCATGCTTGCGGTGAAAGGCGGCGACGGCCGCCAGCATCTCGGAAAACGCATCCGCGTTCATGGGTTACCTCCCTCAATTCGGAGCTGCGATAAATCGGCCACCTCAAGGAACAGGCACTGAAGCCGTGTCAGCAGACGCAGGCGGTTGTCGCGCAGCCGTTGGTCGTCCGTCATGACCATGACTTTCTCGAAGAATGCACCGAGCGGCCGCTCGAGCTGGCCAAGACGCGCGAGGGCATCGGTGAACTGCCCCTTTCCCGCCAGCCCACGCACCGCCTGTTCGGCCTCGCTGAACGCCTGGGCAAGCATCCGCTCGGTATCCTCCGAAAGCAATTCTGGATCCGGATCTCCTGACACTGCCGGCACCTGACGCAGGATGTTGCGTATACGCTTGTTGGCTGCGATCACTGCCCCAGCCTCAGGCCGCACGCGGAAATCCCTGATGGCGCGCGCACGCGATTCGAGGTCGTCGAGGCGGTCCGGGCCGGGCGCAAGCAGCGCCTCAACCTCATCCGGCATCCAGCGGGCGCCAAGATAACTGCGTACCCGTTCGAGCAGGAATGCATGTACGGATGCAACTGTGTCTGCGGTTGCCGTGCCTGAGGGGTAAAGCGACACGGCGCGGCTGAGGAGATCCATGAGCCTGATAGGCCCGTTCTCGAAGAACGCGGACCGCTCCATGAGGATCCTTATGACGCCGAGCGCCTGACGTCGCAAGCCGAACGGATCCTTATCGCCCGTCGGGGTCGTGCCGATGCCGAACATCCCGACCAGGGTGTCGATGCGGTCGGCGAGCCCGAGGATCGCGCCGGCGACATCCGGTGGCACGGCGTCGTGCACGGTCCGGGGCGCATAGTGCGTCTCGATCGCGTGCGCCACAGCTTCGTCCTCCCCGTCGGCGCTTGCATAGTAGCGCCCCATCACGCCCTGCAGTTCCGGGAACTCGCCGACCATGTCCGTCAGCAGATCGGCCTTCGCGAGCATGGCGGCGCGGTCGAGGAGGGCCGCGCTTCTGTCGGAGCAGAGCGACGACACAAGGCTGCGTACACGTGCGGTCTTGTCCGCCATCGAGCCCAGACGATCCTGGAACGCGACGGCATCGAGTCCGGCAGCGCGCTCCGCCAGTTTCCGCTTCCGGTCCGTGTCCCAGAAAAAGCGCGCATCCGCGAAACGGGCCGCGAGCACGCGCTCGTTTCCCGTCTGGACCAGTCGCGGCTCCTTGCTCCGGATGTTCGCGACGGTAATGAAATATGGGGCCAGCCGGCCTTCAGCGTCCGCTACCGGAAAATACTTCTGGTGCCGCTGCATGGCGGTGATCAGTACCTCCCGGGGCAGCGTCAGGAATTCGGGTGAAAATGCGCCGAGCAGGGGCTCAGGCCATTCCACGAGCCCGGCCACCTCGTTGAGCTGCTCATCTTCAATGAGGGCGACGAGTCCATGGGTACGGGCAAGGTCATGGGCACGCTCGGAGATGATCCGTGCACGCTCTTCGAACCGAGGGATCACGAAGTGATCCTTCAGAATCCTTTCGTAGTGCGATGCCTCAGGGATCGAGATGGGCTGCGGCGCCATGAATCGATGCCCTCGCGTTTTACGCCCGCTCATGACTGACAGAAGCGGCAGCTGTCGGGCGCTTGACCCATGCATGAGTACCACCCAGTGCACAGGGCGCACGAACTCCTCATTGAGATCCGCCCAGCGCATGCGCTTCGCGACCGGCAGCGCCTTCACTGCCTGCCGTATGATCTCGGGGAGCAGGTGCGCGAGCCGCTGGCCGGGCCTGCGTTCGGAAAACACGAGCCATGCACCCTTGTCCGTGGTCATGGTCCGAAGATCGTCCACGCTGACACCGCACGAGCGGGCAAACCCCTGCGCCGCCGCTGTCGGTTGACCGCTTTGGTCATAAGCGGCAACAAGTGCCGGTCCGCGTCGCTCGACCGCGCGCGCGGGCTGTTTGCGCCTGACGTCCGATATCAGGACGCCGAGGCGCCGTGGCGCGGCGAAACAGAGTGTCTTCGCGTCATTGTCACAGACCCCGGCAGTACGCAAGCCCTCCTTCATGGCGGCACCCAGGGCAAGCGCGAGGGTCTGCATCGACTTCGGGGGCAGTTCCTCGGTCCCGATTTCGAACAGGAGGTCCGCGTGGTCCCTGGTATTCACGGTTTTGTTTCCGCGCCGGTCCGTGGGAACCCCAGTGCCTCGCGCCGGGCGTAGTAGGTCTGTGCTACACGCCGTGAAAGCGTGCGCACGCGGCCGATGTAGCGGGCGCGCTCCGCAACGCTGAGCGCGCCCCGGGCATCCAGCAGATTGAAGGTGTGCGACGCCTCCAGTGTCCGCTCATATGCCGGCAGTGGCAGGTCGAGCTCGATCAGGGCACCGCTCTCCCGCTCCGCCTGATCGAACCGCTGGCGCAGTGAATCAACGTCGGCATGCTCAAAGTTGTACGCCGACATCTCGATCTCGTTCTGCCGGTACACGTCGCCGTAGGTATAGCCGTCCGTCCACTTCAGGTCGAAGAGATTGCTCTTGCCCTGCAGATACATCGCGAGCCGCTCGAGCCCGTAGGTAAGTTCGCCGCTGACCGGACGACACTCAAGGCCCCCCACCTGCTGGAAGTACGTGAACTGAGACACCTCCATGCCATTCAGCCACACCTCCCAACCGAGGCCCCAGGCCCCGAGCGTCGGCGACTCCCAGTCATCCTCGACGAAGCGTATGTCCTCCAGGAGCGGGTCGATGCCGAGTCCGCGCAGCGACGCGAGATAGAGTTCCTGGATTTCGAGCGGCGAGGGTTTAAGGATCACCTGGAACTGGAAATAGTGCTGAAGCCGGTTCGGGTTCGCCGCGTAGCGGCCGTCCTTCGGACGTCGCGAGGGCTGTACATAGGCTGCCCGCATGGGTTCTGGACCAATGGCGCCGAGGAACGTCGACGGATGAAAGGTACCGGCCCCGACCGGCATGTCGTACGGCTGCATGATGAGGCACCCCTGCTTGGCCCAGAAGCGCTGCAGGGAGAGGATCAGGTCTTGAAAGTTCAAGGCGCGGCCGTTATCAGGTGTTGTTATGCCTGGCCGTTTAGTATAACGCAAAGCAGGGACCGCCGTTTGGGCGAAATGAGCCGGCGTTGGGCTACAATGAGGTGGCATAAATGAAGCGGCACATCGCGCGTACCGGCAGTGTCCTGGGCGCGAAATGTGTCTCGACGGAGGTCTTGCATGTCGTTGCGGGAGCCAGGATGGATAGGCCGCGGTTCAATAGGGATCAGGAGGGTCTCATGCCCGCGCGCAAGGCGGTAGCCCTGATTTCCGGGGGGCTCGATTCGATGCTGGCCGCGCGCCTCATGCAGGACCAGGGCGTACACGTGGAAGGCCTCAACTTTTTCACCGGATTCTGTGTTGAAGGACATACGCATGCGATCCGAAAGGACAAGCGGGCCCGCCCGCTGCGCAACAACGCCCTGTGGTCGGCAGAGCAGCTCGGTATCCGTCTGCATATCATCGACGTGGTTGATGAGTATAAGGATATCGTGATCAACCCGCGCCACGGGTATGGCGCGCACCTCAATCCATGTCTCGATTGCAAGGGGTTCATGGTGCGAAAGGCGCGGGAGTGGATGGAGACGCACGGGTTCGATTTCATCATCACCGGCGAGGTTCTGGGCCAGCGCCCGAAATCCCAGCGACGGGACACATTCCCGATCGTTGCGCGCGAATCCGGCGCGTTCGACCTGCTGCTGCGCCCATTGAGCGCGAAACTCCTTCCGCCGACCCGTCCCGAGCGCGAAGGGTGGGTTGACCGGGAGCGCCTGCTGGCATTGAACGGTCGTGGCCGCAAGCCACAGATCGGGCTTGCCGGAACATTCGGGTTCAATGACTACGCCCAGCCCGCCGGGGGCTGCTGTTTCCTGACGGACGAAAACTATGCGCGTCGATTGTCGGATCTGTGGCAAAGCCGCGGCGACAAGCGTTATGACCTCGACGACATCATGTTACTCAAGGTGGGTCGCCACCTGCGTGTGAGTCCGGCGTTCAAGCTCATCATCGGTCGCGAGGAGGGAGAGAACCGTTTTCTCCGTGGCTACCGCCAGCGGTTCACGCATCTTGCGGCCACCGACTACGAAGGCCCCCTGGTGCTCGTGGTGGGTGAGGCTGGCGAGGACGGGTTGATGCTCGCCGCGCGCATCACTGCGCGCTTTGGCCAGGGCCGGGAGGCCGGAACCGTGTGCGTGCTTGCACAGGTGCCGGACGGGACCGAACGGGAGTTCCACGTCACGCCGCTTCCTTCCTCCGAGTTGCCGCCCGAGTGGTACCTGTGAAACTTCATGCTGAAATCGTGGACGCACGCCGTTTGCTGTGCCCCATGCCAGTGATCCGCGCCCAGGAGCGGATCGGGCAGCTTGCCCCCGGTGACATGGTCGAGATTCTGTGCAGCGATCCCGGCGCGCTTCATGACATCCCGGCCTGGTGCCGGCTGCACGGGCATACGGTGCTTTCGACGGTCACCGAGGATGACGAGATCCGGGTGACCGTGCGTGTGGGACCGCGTGTAACGCCCGGGCTCTGACATGGACGCGCACGCACGTCTGCTGGTCGATCCGCGATTGCGTCAGGACCAGCGCTATTTTGACAGCCGGCGCGCTATCGGCGTCTCCATGTCGGTCAATCTCGTGGTCGCACTCGCACAGATCGCGATCGGGTTCCTCGGGGCCTCGCAGGGTCTCGTCGCCGGGGGTTTTGAGTCGCTGTCGGACCTGCTGACCGATACCCTGATCCTCGTGGCCGCGAAACACTCGGCGAAGGCGGCGGACGAGGATCATCCCTACGGGCACGCGCGGATCGAGACGGCCGCGAGCGCCGGGCTGGGGGCGCTGATGATCATGCTCGGTGCCGCGCTCGCCATCCGGGGTGGATTACGCGTCAGCATGAAGTCGCTGCCGCCACCGGCGATGGTTACCCTGGCGGCGGCGGTGGTGGTGATCCTTGCCAAGGAGATGCTCTACCGCTACCTGCTCCGGGTATCCCGTCGCATCAACTCAAACCTGCTGCGCGCGAGCGCCTGGCATTACCGCAGTGACGCTTTTTCCTCAATCGTGATCGCGGTCGGCATCGTGGGTGCGCTTGCCGGGGTGCGTTATCTCGACGCGGTGGCCGCCATCGGCATCGCCCTCTTCATCATGAAGACCGGGGCCGAGATCGGGTGGCGCGCGGCGCGCGAGCTTGTGGACACAGGTCTTGAGGCGGATCAGTTGCGGCGCATGCGGGCGTTGATCCTTTCGGTTGCCGGTGTCCGAACCCTGCATCAGCTGCGTACGCGACGTACCGGTGGCGTGGTGCTGGTTGATCTTCATATTGAGGTCGACGGTATGGTCAGCGTATCCGAAGGGCACCAGATCAGCGAGGCGGTACGCAGCAAACTTGTCCACGAGATGGAGCATGTCGCGGACGTCGTCGTCCATATCGATCCGGAGGATGACGAGACTGAGGCGCCAAGTGACCATCTCCCGCCACGGGATGTCGTGCTCGAGCGTCTGCGCCACCATTTCGCCGATATCACGCAGGCCACGCGTATCGAACGTTTCCAGCTGCATTATCTGAACGGAGGGGTACATGTTGAACTGGTCCTGCCGTTTGCCTCAGTCACCGGGTGTGAGGATGCACGCCTGCTCCAGGACCGTTTCCGCCGGGCGGCCCAGACAGACCCCGACATCCGCCGGGTGGACGTGCTCTTCCACTGATGCACCAGTATGGTGCAATCGGCGAGGCATTGCGCACCAGGTCGGGGCGGGGCCCGGCAACGGGGCGGCGCAAACGCTGGAAATCGTTTGGTTTTGCCGTTGGCATATTTCATGCAAAAATGGCCGCCACGAACCCGGCCTTTTGGCCCCGTAGTCCCATATCTCCCGAGGAGGAACACCAGGATGTCTGCCGCCGATGTGTTAAAGATGGTAAAAGACAAAGCCGTCAAATTCGTGGATTTCCGATTCACGGACACGAAGGGCAAGGAACAGCATGTTTCCGCGCCGGCGCATACGGTCGACGAGACACTGTTCCGGGATGGCAAGATGTTCGATGGTTCGTCGATTGTCGGCTGGAAGCATATCAATGAATCCGACATGATCCTGATGCCGGATGCGTCGACCGCCGTCATGGATCCGTTCACCGAAGAGCCGACACTGCTGCTGCGGTGTGACGTCGTCGAGCCGACGACGATGAAAGGCTACGAGCGCGATCCGCGCTCAATCGCCCGGCGCGCCGAGGAGCACCTTAAGAGCACCGGCATCGCGGATTCCGCCTATTTCGGACCGGAGCCCGAATTCTTCATTTTCGACGACGTCCGCTGGGGCGCCGATATGAGCGGGTCGTTCTGTAAAGTTGATTCGGAAGAGGCGAGCTGGAACAGCGAGAAGACCTACGAAGGGGGGAATCTTGGGCATCGTCCGGGGGTGAAGGGCGGCTATTTCCCGGTTCCGCCGGTTGACTCTTCTCAGGACATCCGTTCGGCGATGGCGCTTGCCATGGAAGAGATGGGGCTCGTTGTCGAGGCCCATCATCACGAGGTCGCGACTGCAAACCAGAACGAGATCGCGACCCAGTTCGCAACGCTCGTGCGCAAGGCCGATGAACTGCAAATCCTGAAATATTGCGTGCACAATGTTGCCAACAGCTACGGCAAGACCGCGACCTTCATGCCGAAGCCTCTGGTGGGCGACAACGGGTCCGGTATGCATTGCCACCAGTCGCTGGGCAAGGGCGGCAAGAACCTGTTCACCGGCGACGGTTATGCCGGCCTGAGCGAGCTCGCCCTGTTCTATATCGGCGGCATCATCAAGCACGCCCGTGCCCTGAACGCCATCACCAATCCGCTCACGAACAGCTACAAGCGCCTGGTGCCCGGTTTCGAGGCCCCGGTCATGCTGGCGTATTCGGCCCGTAACCGTTCGGCATCGATCCGTGTTCCGTACGTCGCCAATCCGAAGGGGCGCCGGATCGAGGTGCGTTTCCCGGATCCGGGCAGCAACCCCTATCTGGCGTTTTCCGCCATGATGATGGCGGGTCTCGATGGCATCCAGAACAAGATTCACCCAGGTGAACCAGTCGACAAGGATCTGTACGAACTTTCGGAAAAAGAATCCCGGAAGATCCCGACAGTGTGTCATTCACTCGATATGGCGCTGGATGCGCTGGACAAGGACCGGAAGTTCCTGACTGCGGGCGGTGTGTTCACGGATGACGTGATCGATGCCTACATGGACCTCAAGATGCAGGAGGTCACGCGTCTGCGCATGACCACACATCCAGTCGAGTTCGATCTTTACTACAGCGTCTGATCTCGTTTGGCCGAGGAGGCGCCCTTCCGCTCTGGAAGGGCGCCCTGCCTTCTTATTCCAGATCCCCGTTCCTCCCAGGCTGCACCATTGTAGTGCAACCACCCGATTGTCGGGTTACACTGAAGTGCGGTGACTCATTGAAGTAGCACGATATTGATCCTTGGTGCGGTTCTTGCGTAGGCGTCAGCCATGTCTATCCCTGCCCAGTCCATCATCGAGAACCTCGCCACCGCAGTGCTGGTTCTCGATGCGCGTCTGCAGTTTCAACAGATGAACCCGGCGGCCGAGACGCTGTTCGAGATCAGCGCGAGGCAACTCTACGGACAGCCACTGGCACGTTTCCTGCCACAGGCGCGCCGGCTTCTGCGGCTGCTTCGCCAGGCGCTTGCCACCGGGCATCCGTTCACCGAGCGGGGTCTTGTGGTCATACTGCCCACGCGTTCTATCACCGTCGACTGTACCGTGAGTGTCCTCACGAGCACCGATCATGCCCATGCGAGTACGCTGCTTGTCGAGCTCAACCACGTGGACCGCTGGCTGCGCCTGACGCGTGACGAAAGCATGCTGGACCGGCACGCTGCGACGCGCGCAGTCATCCGCGGACTTGCCCATGAGATCAAGAATCCGCTGGGTGGTCTGCGCGGGGCAGCGCAGCTGCTAGAACGGGCATTGCCGGATCCCGGGCTCGCGGAATACACCCGCATCATTATCCAGGAGGCTGATCGGCTGCGGGCGCTTGTCGACAGCATGATCGGCCCCACCCGCCCGATCCGCAAGATACCGACCAATATCCACCAGGTCTTCGAGCACGTCCGGCGGCTCATACTGGCCGAGGTGCCTGAAGGTATCGTGCTCAAACGCGACTATGACCCGAGCGTCCCCGAGATCCAGGGTGATCCCGATCAGCTGATCCAGGCGGTGCTCAATATTGTTCGCAATGCTGTCCAGGTGCTGAATCAGCGTGGGCACATCCACCTGCGCTCACGTATCGAACGCCAGATGACATTGGGTCAGAAGCGTCACCGCCTGGTGCTGCGCGCGGAGATCGAGGACGACGGACCGGGCATCCCTGACGAGATCGCCGAATACATCTTCTATCCGATGGTGACGGGGCGCGCGGATGGTGTAGGCCTCGGGCTTTCGATTGCGCAGGCGATCGCCAACCAGCATGGAGGGCTGATCGAGTGCAGCAGCCGTCCCGGCCGTACCGTTTTCACGATTTATCTGCCGCTGGAGTAAACGACATGTCCAAGACGAACGAGGTGTGGGTGGTCGATGACGACCAGTCCATCCGCTGGGTACTCCAGAGGGCATTCGAACAGGCGGGCCTCACGATCTCGTGCTTCGAGTCGGCAGAGCCCGTGCTCGCATTGCTCGAACGGGAACGGCCTGCCGTGCTCATCACCGATATCCGGATGCCCGGACCGAGCGGTCTTGAGCTGCTCGAACGGATACAGCACCTCGCGCCTGACCTGCCCGTGATCGTGGTTACCGCGCATACCGATCTGGAAAGTGCGGTGAGCGCCTATCGTGGTGGTGCCTTCGAGTATCTGCCGAAGCCATTCGATGTTGATGACATCGTGCGGCTGGCCCGGCGTGCGCTTGATGAGCAGACGCGGAGGTCGGGGCGCGGCACCGAGGATGGGCGCGTCCAGGAGATCATTGGCGAAGCGCCGGCAATGCAGGAGGTATTCCGTGCCATCGGCCGTCTTTCCGGTTCACACGTCACAGTGCTGATCAGTGGCGAGTCCGGGACCGGAAAGGAGCTGGTCGCGCGCGCGTTGCATACGCACAGCCCGCGATCCGCCCGGCCGTTCATCGCGATCAACACGGCGGCGGTGCCCGCGGAACTGCTGGAGTCAGAGCTCTTTGGCCATGAGCGTGGCGCATTCACGGGGGCGGTCTCGCAGCGCAAGGGTCGATTCGAGCAGGCCGATGGCGGCACGCTGTTCCTGGACGAGATCGGTGACATGCCTGCGGCGCTGCAGACCCGTCTGCTGCGGGTGCTCGCCGATGGGCGCTTCTACCGCGTGGGTGGTCATGAGCAGATTGCAAGCGACGTGCGCATTATTGCTGCCACCAACCATGACCTCGAGGCGCGCGTCCGCGAAGGGGCATTCCGTGAGGACCTGTTCCACCGGCTTAATGTCATACGGATCCATGTTCCCCCGCTGCGCGAACGAAGGGATGACATCCCGACGCTTGCGCGCCGTTTTCTTCAGAACGTCGCGTCGGAACTGAAGGTGGAAACAAAGGAGCTGCTCGGCGAGACCGAACAACACCTGAAAGCGTTGCAGTGGCCGGGCAATGTGCGCCAGCTTGAGAACGCATGCCGGTGGCTGACGGTCATGGCGCCAGCACGACAGGTCAGGGTTGAGGATTTGTCTCCGGAGTTCCGGGGGTCGCAGGCGCACAGGCATCCCGATTGGCGGGATGCGCTCAGGGAATACATTCAGCTCAAGCTTGCCTCGGGAGAGGCAGACATTCTCAGCGGTGCGGTCAGGGAATTCGAGCGCATCGTGCTCAGTACCGCGCTTCAGTATACCCGTGGGCACAAGCAGGAGGCGGCGCGCAGGCTCGGCTGGGGACGTAACACGATCGCGCGGAAATTGAAAGAGCTTGGTCTTTGACCCGGGCGCCCGATTGGTGCGTCTTGCCACAGCGGCATCTCCTGACCAGCGCCATTGTTCACCCGTGAGAGGGCCGTGCCATCATCGGCGCAGGGTCAGGACGAGGATTGCCCGCATGGGCGCGCGAGGAAGGGCAGGTCGCCCTTGATCCCGCTTGCGTACCGCATGACCTCGCGTTTGACAGGGGTCAGCGTGTCAAATACCCGCAGACCGGTGCGGCGCGTTTTGCCCCAGAGCCGCCCCGGTCGCGGAAACAGGTCGTGAAAGAGGTCGATGGCGGCGAGCATGGGTGTGTTTGCGGACCGCCGCCAGCGTTCGTACCGCCGCAGTGCTGCGCGTGCCCCCGGGTCCCGCCCCGCGGTTCTCGCATCGATCAGGACCTCCGCCAGCGTGGCCGCATCGGCGAGTCCAAGATTCACTCCCTGGCCGGCAAGCGGATGGACATGATGGGCGGCATCTCCCGCGAGCGCGAGCCGTTCCCCGATATAACGCTGCGCACGCGCGCGAATGAGCGGAAACGCCTGTCGCGGAACGCAGGTGCTGATCTCGCCAAACTCGTCGCCGCAGGCTGCGCGCAGGGCGTCGGCGAAGGCCTCGTCGCCGAGCGCGCACAATTCCCGGGCCTGCGCTTCAGCAAGCGACCAGATGAGGCTGCGCTCGCCGGGATCCGGGAGCGGCAACAGCGCAAGCGGGCCCCCTGGAAGGAAACGCTGCCATGCCTGTTGCCCATGCGGAACACGTGTCCGCACGGTTGTGGTGATCGCGGTCTCGTGATAAGGATGGGTCTCGAGTCCGATGCCGCCGCTCCCGCGGATCAGCGAGTATGCACCGTCGGACGCGACCGCAAGTCGTGCCCGCAGGGTATCTCCCGTTGCAAGCCGCAGTTCCCCGTCCCGTGACGAGGCGATCCACTGCACGGCCCCGCTGTCCCTGTGGCTGATGGTGTCCGGATATGCCTTGATGCGGCGTGTGAGCGCGGCCATGAGTTCCGCATATTCGACAACATATCCAAGATCCTTTCTGCCGATCTCTGCTGCATCGAATGTGACTGAAGCACCATCTTCACACACCCGCATGCGCCGGATCTCGGCCACGGACCCCGGGGTGATGAGTGTCCACACACCGAGATGCGCGAGTATGCGCTGCGACGCAACGGTCAGTGCGAGACCGCGGCGGTCGCGTTCCGGGGACGATTTCGCCGGTGGTCCGCCACGCTCGCACAGGGCGATTTTCCATCCATTGGCGGCCAGTGCGCATGCGAGCACGGTCCCGACAGGACCAGCGCCGGCGATAACGATATCGCTACGTTCCCCGTCGTTCACGTCAGATGTTCCTGCAAAAGCGGTGGTAGCCGCCCGGAAAGTCCCATGCTCCGCAGGGCGAGCATCGCCTTCAGGGGTGGAGCCGCATCGACCAGCGCAAGACCAATGCCTCGCAGCGCGCCAAGCCCAGGCATAGGGTTCGAAAATATCCGAACGAGCGCATGGGTGAATGTCGAGGTGAGCCACACATCGCGCCGCCGCCGCCGCTCATAGGTTTCAAGCAGCGATGGTTTTCCTGGGTCGGCGCCGCAGTCTTCCAGAAGCTCCGCGAGCACGGCGACGTCGCGCAGGCCGAGATTGAGCCCCTGCGCAGCGACCGGGTGCAGCGTGTGGGCGGCGTTGCCGACGAGAACCACCCTCGGCGCAGTGAATGCCGTGGCCAGGATGCGCCGCAGCGGGAATGACTGTGGCACACCGAATTCCTGAAACTGTCCCAGACGTCGTCCGAAACGGCGTTCGGCCAGCTCGCGTACCGCAAGTGGCGAGACCGTTTTCATCTGCTCGGCGTCCGCTGCGGATAGGGCAAGCACGACTCCACAACGGCCGTTGCTTCGCGGCAGCACCGCAACCGGGCCCGAAGGCGTGAAGCGTTCGAAGGCGATTCCCGGAGCGGCAAACTCGGGCGTGAATCCGGCAATGAAGGCCGTCTGGCGATAGTCCGTGGTATGTGCGGTGATATGGGCAAGCTCCCGTACACAGGATTGAGTGCCGTCGCTTGCCACCAGCAAGCGGCAGTGGATTTCGTGCTCATCTTCCCCATGCGTGACACGGACCATGAGATGGGATCCATGGTCGCTGTAGCCACTGACCCTGGCACCGGACAACAGTGTGATGCGTTTATCGGTTGCGAGCACACCGGCGAGGGCCGCGGCCAGGCGGCGGTTCTCGAAGACATAGCCGAGTGCGTCAACGCCAAGGTCACGCGCGTCCAGGTGCACCGTGCCTGACAGCCTGCCGGCGTCGGTGACATGGATCTCACGAATCAGGGCCGGTCCGCAGGCGGCGAGTTCGGGCCAGATGCCTGCCCCATCGAACAGTCTGCGGGAACTCTGGGAAAGTGTCAGCGAACGGTCGTCATCGTTCGCGCCCGCGTTTTCGGGCGCGCCGCGCGCCTCGACCACCGTCACGCGCAGTGGCGAACGGGCAAGCGCGAGCGCGAGCGCGGTGCCGGTCATTCCCCCGCCTGCGATCAGGACGTCGCACTCGAGGCTCATGCGCGCCGCGCGCTGCATTCGCGGGCAGGCCGGTGGCTGCGCATCACCTGTTCGATATCGTCGATGGTCTTCGGTGCGTTCGCGCTCAGAATCTCGCACCCGCTCTGGGTCACCAGAATGTCATCCTCTATGCGGATGCCCGTGTTCCAGAACCGGGGATCCACGTCCTCTCCTTCGTGCACGTAGAGACCCGGCTCCACAGTCAGTGTCATGCCGGCTTCCAGCATGCGCCAGTTGCCATCCACCTTGTAATCACCGACATCGTGTACGTCGAGTCCGAGCCAGTGTCCGGTACGATGCATGTAAAAGCGACGGTAGGCACCGGAGGCAATAAGATCCTCGACCGGGCCTTTGAGCAGCCCAAGGCTGACGAGTCCTTCTGTCAGTATCCTGACCGCGCGGTCATGCGGGTCGTTCCAGTGATTCCCCGGGCGCACCGTGTCGATCGCGGCACACTGGGCGGCAAGAACGACCTCATAAAGTTCGCGTTGCGGGCCGCTGAACCGTCCATTGACCGGAAAAGTTCGTGTGATGTCTGCAGCATAGCCGTCCAGCTCTGCGGCGGCGTCGATCAGTACCAGATCGCCGTCCTTGAGCACCGCGCGATTCTCGATGTAGTGCAGGATGCAGGTGTTTCTGCCGCCGCCCACGATGGGCGAGTACGCGGGGAATTCGCTTCCCTGCTTCTTGAATTCGTAGAGCAGCTCGGCTTCGAGTTCGTACTCGTGCATCCCGGGCCGGCACGCACGCATCGCGCGGCGATGCGCCCCCGCCGATATGCGGGCTGCCTGCCGCATGAGCTTGATCTCCTCCGGATGCTTGATCAGCCGGAGTTCATGGAGGATATGGTCAAGATCGACGATCTGGGCGGGGGCTGCCACGCCAGCGCGGGCGTGTGAGCGCACCTCGTTGAGCCAGCCGATCGTGCGTGCATCCAGGCCGGTATGGCGGCCCATGCTGTAGAATATCTTGCGCCGGTTCTCGAGAAGCGCCGGTATGATACGGTCCGCCATGGAGATCGGGTAGGCCTCGTCCGCGCCGTAAATCGCGCGCGCCCCCTCAGGCCCGGTCCTTGGTCCGTCCCAGAGCTCGCGTTCGGGGTCCTTGTCGCGGCAGAACAGCAGAAACTGGCCCTCTGTCCTTTCGGGAACGAATACCGCAAGCGCCTCCGGTTCCGGAAAAGCGGTAAGGTAATAAAAGTCGCTGTCGGCCCGGAACGGAAAATAGACATCACGATTGCGCGCACATACCTGGGCGGTGGGCACAATGGCAACCCCATCACCCATGATCCGCATCAGTTCTTCGCGACGCTTATGCAGATGCTTTGTATCCATTGCCACATTATGCCTTAAAGCGTATTGCACCCCAAACGGCGCGCCGGAGCCGGTTTTTACAAGACAGGTTTACGTCTATAATTGCGGCGTCTGCTGTCACCACAAAAAATATCAAGGAGACGGATTATGCAAAAGCTGCTGGAAGTGATGACAAGACCTGTCGGCATGGTACTGATTTTCAGCATGATGCTGCTCGGGGTGTCGAATGCCACAGCCAACGCAGCAATGGTAACAACGGGTACCCTGCTGCGTTCAGATCAGGTCCGGAGCGATCGCCAGAAGGTGCTGAATTTTCTCCAGCGCACGCAGGTACAACAGCAGATGGAGCGGCTCGGTGTTTCTCCCAGCGAGGCGCGCGCGCGGGTCGCCGCGTTGAGCGAATCTCAGATACACGCTCTCGCCGGGCACATCAAGGAACTCCCCGCAGGAGGAGATATCCTTGAGGTGGCGCTGCTTGTCTTCATTATCCTGCTCATTACGGACATTCTCGGTTTCACCGATGTGTTTCCGTTTGTGCACCACCATGTCCACTTGCGAGGGGAACACTGAAAAAGCAGAAGTCCCGACACGGGGGCCTCGCCCTTCTGTCTGGCGCCGCGGCCGGGCTGCTCCTGCTCGGTGGGTGTGCTACGACCAATAGCCACATCGCGCGGCTGTCGCGGATCCCGCCGTTCAACCGGACTGTTGAGCTCACGGCGGTGCCGTTTTTCCCGCAGACAAGATACGAATGCGGACCCGCATCGCTTGCCATGGTGTTGAACTTTGCCGGGCGCCGGGTGACACCGGCGGAACTCGCGCCAAAGGTGTATCTGCCAGGACGCCATGGCAGCCTCGCTGCGGAACTTGTGGCCGCGACGTGGCGGGAAGGGCGTCTGCCCTATGTGATTGCGCCCAGGCTGCATGATCTGCTGTCCGAGGTGGCCGCAGGCCATCCCGTGCTGGTGCTTGAAAATCTGGCGTTCGCCTGGTATCCCGACTGGCACTATGCCGTGGTGGTTGGGTTCAATCTCCGGCGTGGGCTCGTGATGCTGCGGTCCGGAAAGGAAGCGCGAAACGTGATCCCGATACTGCTGTTTCAGCGGGTGTGGGCACGATCGCACGACTGGGGCATGGTAGTGCTGGCCCCGGGGCAGATGCCCGCGACCGTCCACCGGCTGCCCTATCTCAAGGCGGCCTGGGGACTCGAGCGGCTTGGTCATCTGCACGCGGCGATGCGTGCATATCGCGCTGCGACCCTACGCTGGCCAAACAGCCTGGATGCGGCGATGGGGTTTGGGAACAGCCTCTATGCGCTCGGGCGGAAGCGGATGGCGGCATCCGTGTTCCGGCGCGCGGCGAAGGCCCATGCCTCGGCGGCGGCGTTCAATAATCTGGCCCAGACCCTCTCGGATCTCAGGTGTTATCCCGCAGCGGTCCATGCGGCGCTGCGCGCGGTGGCACTTGGCAAGCAGAAGCACCCGCTTTACGAAAAGACGCTCCGTGAGATCCAGAGGGTCGCGCTCAAGGCCCGCACGCCTAGCTGCCAGCTATCGAGCGCCAGTGATCGAGGTCATCATGGATCAGCTGCACGCTCACCCGCACGTGCTCAATGATGCCCGCGAGATCTTGTTCGCCCGCCATATCGTCCTTGTCCACGACCGGGTCTCCGGCCGAGATCTCCATGAGGTCTTCCGTCGCCTCCTGAGCATCCGCTGACAGGATCGTCATGCGCTCGGGTTTATCGAGCAGCAGCCCGAGCATGAATCCCTGGCACCAGGAGATGAGCGCCTCGAACCGCAACGCGATAGGCGTGTCATCATCAGGCAGGAGCAGATTGAATTCGAAATCCACGCCGATCAGGGCATTGCGGCTCTCATCGCCCAGATCCGCCAGCTGGCTCCTCAGGGCCTCGCTCTTGCCGGCCGCGGTATCGAAAATCATCGGCAGGTACCGCTGCGACCCCGCCTCTCCATGAGCACAGATGAGTCCGCACAGGAGGCCGTGCACCTCCGAGGCGCCCATGGACGCATGCTCGTGATCCAGCGCATCATTCAGCGGTTGGTGGGCAGATAAGGTCATGTGCGCCCAGTCTGCCAGAGAAGTGTTTGTGGTCCCAGTAGGCGTTGACCGAAATCCGGTCAGGCCCTATAGTGACACTATTCATACTCGGGTGGTCAAGGTGAGCAAAGACAACCTCGAACAACTTGAACATCGGGTCGATGAACTGATCGCGGCGTGCCGCAAGCTCAAGAGCGAGAACGAGTTACTTGCGGCGGGCCAGCACAATCTTCGCGAGGCGCACGATGCCCTGAAGGAGCGTGCGCGGCGGGCACGGAGCCGGATCGAGACAGTGATCTCGCGTCTCAAGACGCTTGAGCGAAGCGACAGATTGTGATGGTGGCGCGGGATGCAGCCGTGGTGTCGATCCTGGGACAGGAATTTCATATTGCCTGTCCTGCAAGTGAACGTCCCGCACTTGAGGCTGCGGCGCGGCTTGTCGATGAGCGCATGCGTGAAGTCCGTGGAAGTGGCAAGGCGATGGGCGTGGACCGGTGCGCAGTGGTCGCGGCACTCAACATCGCAAACGCGTATCTGGATGGCGGTGACGGGGGGCCAGTGGATTTCCGTCAGCGTATCGACCAGCTGACTAGCAAGATTGATGCGGTGCTCGAGCTGGAATTGAAGCAGACTCGGGGCTGAGCCCGGTGGCTGAAAAGTTTTCAGGGTATGGCGTGCTCTGCGGTGTACGTATCGTTCCATGTCCTTTGAACCTATAACGTTTGCCTCGGGAGCTGCCAGACCGATGTTGTTGCGCAGTCCGCTTCGGCGGAACGCCTGATGCATCGCGGTAGCGCCCACTTGAACCTTTGGTTCGAGGCAAAGGATGGTACGGCACAGGCGGAGGACGCCTTTTTATCTTGTCTGACGCGGACGTGCAATCAAAGCGCACCCAGCGCCGGTTGTTGCGTGCGCGGCGCGCGTTGTTGCCGGGGCCTCAGCGCCGCCGGGCATCGCGTGCGCTTGCCTGCAGGGCCGGGCGCCTGCGGTGGTTTCATCGTGCCCGCCGCATCGCGTGTTATCTGGCCCAGGACGGCGAGATTGATTGCGGGCCCCTCATCGCCCTCATACGCCGCCGCCGCAGGATCTGTTATCTCCCCGTGCTTGTGACGTGGCCTCGGGGTGCCCTGCGTTTCGCAGCTTTCCCGGTACATTGTGTCCTGCGCCCAAACCGGCTTGGTGTGCCCGAACCGCGCGTGCCGCGCAGCCGTCTCCTTGTCCCCGCCAGACTCGATCTCATCTTCTCGCCCCTGGTCGGGTTCGACGCCGACGGCCGGCGGCTCGGGATGGGCGGCGGGTTTTATGATCGCGCCCTTGGTGTTGCCGCTCGCCGAAGCCGCTATGTACGTCCTGTGGCAGTAGGCCTCGCTTATGAGATTCAGCGCCTTGAACGGATTGTGGATGATCCCTGGGACGTGCCGCTCGCCGCGGTGGTCACCGAGCAGTCCGTTTATGACCCGTCCAGGCCTGCAGTACCGGCATGAAGCGCCGTTACTGGCTGATGAAGAGTGAACCCTCCGCGTTCAGCATCGAGCATCTGAAAGAGCGCCCGGGAGGAGTCGAGCATTGGGATGGCGTGCGGAACTTTCAGGTCCGCAATATGATGCGGGACGACATGCGCCTCGGGGACCAGGCATTTTTCTACCACTCGAGCTGCAAGGAGCCCGGGATCGTCGGCGTGGTCGAGATCGTGCGGACCGGCTATCCGGACTGCACCGCCTGGGATCCGGACGCCGAGCATTTTGATCCACGGAGTACACCCGAGCGCCCAATCTGGTATATGGTCGATGTGCGCCTGGTATCACAGTTTAGAGACCCCGTGACGCTGCGAGAATTGCGGCGGCACCCGGTCCTTTCAGGTATGCAGGCGCTTGCGCGCGGGAACCGCCTCTCCATCACGCCGGTGTCGGATATGCAGTGGCGTGCGGTTCTTGATCTCGCCGGAACGTGACCACGCTGCATTTCTTCTGGTCCGCGCCTGAGGCGGCGCGCGTGCGTCTCGCGCTGTCCTACAAACGCATCCCGTTTGTGCAGACGCCGCTGCGCTACGACGATGATGAGACCTTCTTTGAATTCGGCATCGCGCGGCAGCCCTTTATCCTGAAGACTGATGACGGGTCACTATTTGTCGACTCGATAACGGTTCTCGAGCGCATCGATCAGATCTTCCCCGGTAAGCCGCTGTGGGAGGGCATCGTTGAACCACAGGCGTGGCGGGCGCTGCTCGACTGGCGTCGGCGCGCCGACCCCATGCTGGCCCGCCTGTATGCCGCGGTCCTGCCCGGGTTCAGCGACATCGGAGGTGACCCTGGCACGCTTGCGGCGTACAAGCGCGAGGTCCAGAATCGTTTCGGCCTTATCCTGGAGGACCTTGTCAATGACCGCTATGCCGGCTTCGCGCAACTCGATCGCATCACCAGATTTAAGGAGCTGGGCGCGCATCTTGCGGAGCGGCGCTTTTATCTTGGCCGTTCTTCATCGGCAGACATGCTGCTTGCCGCGGATCTGTTCCCGCTGCAGCTCCTTGACGGTGTCGGTATGCCGGTCGATCTTATG
The DNA here is from genome assembly GCA_021777335.1 of Pseudomonadota bacterium. Lineage (GTDB taxonomy): Bacteria > Pseudomonadota > Gammaproteobacteria > Acidiferrobacterales > Acidiferrobacteraceae > JAJYDT01. The sequence goes on from JAJYDT010000001.1 coordinate 70,432, forward strand.
TATTATCTGGAACGAGTCGAACGCGCCTGTGGCTGCAGTCTGCGCGACGGACTGATTACGGAATAAGACAGCCATGAAATTAAATGACCTGCTGCAGTACCTGCACAGCCACTCGGGGCACGATCTTCTGGACGGGTCGGTCGACGAGACGATCCGAAAGGCGCTTGCAGGCACACACCATGATCCGCTTGCCGGCGAGATCGTCAGCCTGCTCTACCGCGCGCCGGGCTGCACCGCGCCTGACAGCGATATCACCCGTGCGCAGGCTGCGCTCGCGCTGGGCCCATTGCGCCTTCGATACATGAAGGATGACGCGCCGGTCGAGGGGTTCCGCCGGGTCGAGGGCACAGTGCATGCGATCGACGGCGCCTACAATGACGAGGCGTTGCGCAGCCGGTCAGCCCAGAAATAGGCGATAGGCCGGATTTGCGGTCTCGTCCACATAGTCATAGTTCAGGTTTTTGAGAAATCGCCTGAAACGGGCCATGTCCGCGGGAGGCACCTGAAGACCGACGAGTACCCGGCCGAAGTCGGCGCCGTGGTTCCGGTAATGGAATAGGCTGATATTCCAACCCTGTCCCATCTGGTCAAGAAAATTGAGGAGCGCACCCGGACGTTCCGGAAACTCGAACCGGTACAGGATCTCGTGGACCGCGTTCGGGGCCCTTCCGCCCACCAGATGCCGAATATGGAGCTTGGCCACCTCGTTGTCAGTCAGGTCAACTGTCGCGTAGCCGTGCGCACGCAGTCTGCGCACGAGCGCGCGCAGCCCTTCTTCGGATTCCGGCATCTGCAGCCCGACGAAGACGCGCGCCTTTTCCGGGTCCGAGTAGCGGTAATTGAACTCTGTGATGTTGTGACGGCCAATGATCGAGCAGAAACTCCGGAAACTGCCCGTGCGCTCGGGTATGGTCACTGCAAGGATCGCCTCCCGCCGTTCGCCAATCTCGGCACGTTCCGACACGTGACGCAGCCGGTCGAAGTTCATGTTCGCGCCGGACGCGATCGCAATCAGGTCGCGGGAGCGTAATCTCGGGTGGAGCGCGACATATCGTTTCAGGCCGGCAATTGCAAGCGCACCCGCAGGTTCCACAATAGATCGAGTGTCTTCGAAGATGTCCTTGATCGCGGCACAGATCTCGTCGTTTGAAACGACAAGGACATCGTCGACGAATTTCCGGGCAAGGCGAAACGTCTCCTGGCCGACCTGTCTCACGGCAACGCCATCGGCGAATATGCCGGCATGCTGCAGCCGGATCCGGCGTCCCGCGCGCAATGACCGGGCCATGGCGTCGGCGTCCTCCGGTTCGACCCCGATGATCCTGACTTCCGGCCGTATGGATTTGATACAGGCTGCTATTCCTGCGATGAGGCCGCCGCCGCCTACCGGGATAAACACCGCATCGATCGGTGATGGATGCTGGCGCAGAATCTCGAGCCCGATCGTTCCCTGACCCGCGATCACCTCCGGGTCGTCATAGGGATGGATGAATGTCATCCCGCGCTGTTTTTCTATCTTCCGTGCATGCGCGTACGCCTCGTCGTAGTTATCGCCCACGAGCGCAGTCTTCGCGCCAAGATTGCGAACCGCATCGACCTTGATGCGCGGAGTGGTAACCGGCATGACGATCATCGCGCGGACACCAAGCCGGCGTGCTGAAAGCGCGACCCCCTGGGCGTGGTTGCCGGCCGATGCCGCAATCACGCCTTTGCGGAGCAGTTTGCGCGGGAGCCCCGCCATCTTGTTGTAAGCGCCACGCAGCTTGAAGGAAAAGACCGGCTGTTCATCTTCGCGCTTGATCCAGACATTCTGCCGGAGTCTCCGCGAAAGATTCGACGCCGAATCGAGACTGGTCTCTTTCGCGACGTCGTACACGCGGGCCGAGAGGATCTTTTCGAGATATCCGGTGGGCATAAGGCGGGTGAGTATATCAGATGTTTCGGTCTGTCAGACTCAGGACCCATTTTCACGCGGGCTAGAAACCCTTGTAATCCAGCCTCTGTGCAAGGACGATCAGATCATAGGCGAGATGCGCGATGATGATCGGCCATACGCGCCGCGCACGAGCGTAATAGATCGCGAAAACCAGAAAGAGCGCGGCGACTGGCATGATCGCGATCCATCCCTCGTACAGGTGGTACGACGAGGTTATGGCCACGCTGATCAATACACCCAGCCACCGTTGACCGGTGAAGAAATCGATCTCGCTGATGATGAAAGCGCGCCCGATCAGTTCCTCAACGAACGGGTCGATGACAACAAACAACGTCACCATGAGAGTGAATCCGCCGTCGAAGACCGAAGGGTAGGGGTTTAGTGTGGGTGCATGTCCCATAATGGTCCCATAGGCATACCATTCACCGGTATAGGCGAGCCGGCTCGCGATGGATCCGACCATGAGCAGGATCAGCGCGACAGGGAGGTCCCACGCCGAAAACCGGAAACCCAGGTCGCGCAGCCCAAGACCCCTCTGCGCAAGGACATAGGCGAGCACGCACAGGCTCAGGATCATCTGTACGACGCCGGCGGCCACGGCGATCTGCGGGATGGCATGCGGGCGCGTCCCGTCTATGAAGACCCTGAGTGAACCCAAGAACGGCAGGGAAAATGCGACTGCGACGACGAGAAGACTGCCCGCGAGGCGGTTGCTCCGGGCAGCGCCACTCATGGGCGCCATTGAATCCTTCAAGTGCGGGCCTCGTGCGGTAATGATCCGATGAACGGCATGGATTGCTGAGTATAGTCCGGCTCCTGGCCCTCGGGCGTGACAGGCTGGCCGTGGATCGCTATTATTTCCCGCCTTTTCACCGCGAGCCTTCCGCCCCGATCCATGCTGTCGCCTGAGCAGACAAGACGATTCCAGGACGAAGGCTACCTCATCCTTCGGGGCTTTGCCGACGCTGCGACGGTGCAGGGTATCCGCGCTGCGGCGGAACACGAACTGGTCCGCGCCGTGGGCCCGGTGGAGTACGAAGCCGACGTCCATTACCCGGGAGCGCCCTCTTCGCGGGAAGCAGAAGGGGGGCGGACGGTCCGTCGCCTGCTCGATGCCTTGGGCCGCCATCCGCTGTTTCGCGCATGGGGGTGTTCGCCCGGCTTGGTGTCATCGGTAGCATCCCTGCTTCCCGCCCCACCGGTGCTGGTGCAGGCGCACCACAACTGTGTGATGACAAAGCAGCCCCGGTTCAGCAGCGAGACCGGGTGGCACCAGGATATTCGTTACTGGGCCTATGAGCAGCCGGAGCTTGTGACCGCGTGGCTTGCCCTGACCCCGGAGCGCCACGAGAACGGATGCCTGCGTCTGCTCCCCGGTAGTCACCGGCGCCCGCTTGGCGCTGCGCAACTTGATGAACGGCTGTTTCTGCGCACAGAGGGGCCGCAGGTGCAGGCCTGGCTTGATCAGCAGGAATCAGCCTGCCTTGCGCCAGGCGACCTTCTGTTGTTCCACGCGCTCACGTTGCATTCCGCCGGCCGGAACGAAACCGCTCACACCAAGCTCTCGCTGGTATTCACCTATAAAGGCAGGGACAATAAGCCGCTGCCCGGCAGTCGCTCCTCGGCGCGCCCCGAGGTGCCGCTTGCGGTCTGATGTGATGGCGCAGTCGGTCCACGATGCATAGAACGGGAACTCGCGACCATGACACAGGACGACATGAAAAAGGAGGCGGCGCGCGCGGCGCTTGAGTTTGTGCGCGCCGGCACCGTGATCGGGGTTGGCACGGGATCCACCGCCAACCATTTTATTGATCTTCTTCCAACGGTGCGCGGCCGGGTAGACGCCGCGGTGGCAAGCTCGGAGGCGAGTGCTGCGCGCCTGAAAGAGCGTGGTATCGATGTGGTTGAACTCAATCAGGCTGGCACGCTCTCGGTCTATGTCGACGGTGCGGATGAGGCGACGCGGAATCTTGCGCTTATCAAGGGTGGCGGGGGTGCGCTCACGCGGGAGAAGATCGTTGCAGCCGCCAGTCATACGTTTGTGTGCATCGCAGACGAGCGCAAGCTCGTAGACGTGCTCGGCCGGTTCCCGTTGCCACTTGAGGTGATCCCGATGGCGCGCAGCTATGTGGCGCGCGAGATCGTCGCGCTGGGTGGCGAGCCGGTTCTGCGTCAGGGATTCACGACGGACAATGGCAATATGATCCTTGATGTGCATGGACTGACGATCCTTGAACCCGCCCGGCTCGAGGAGACCCTCGACCACATCGCCGGTGTCGTGACGAACGGCCTGTTCGCAAGGCGGGGCGCAGACGTACTGCTCGTCGGCACGGCGTCAGGAGTCAGACGCATCGACCGCGCCGGTGTCTGACCGCCAGGATTTTCCTCGTTTTCAAGCCCGGTATTTGCGCCCTGGGGGGTCGGGAGCGGATACAGAGGTCCGATAGGCCTCGCGATCAGCGGGAGGAAATCAGGAAATGTTCGCAATGGTCCATGGGGGCGCCGGCCGTTATCTGCCCGAAGAGACGCCGATGATCCTTGAAGGATGCCGGGCAGGAGTGGGTGTCGCATGGGGTCTGCTCTCAGGCGGTGCTTCCGCGCTTGACGCGGTGGAGGGCGCTGTGCGTGTGCTTGAAGATAACCCGCTATTCAACGCCGGCACGGGTTCTGTATTGAATGCCGATGGCATCATTGAGATGGATGCCTCGATCATGGAGGGCCGCACCCTGCGGGCAGGCGCGGTCGCAAACGTAAGACGCGTGCGCAATCCGGTGTCGGTGGCACGAAAGGTCCTTGAGGAGGGACGTCACGTCCTGCTCGCAGGTGACGGCGCGATGCGGTTTGCGCGCGCCTGTGGCATTCCGGATTACCCGGAGGAACGGCTCGTGACAGAGCGTCAGGGGCGCCGCTGGGAGGCCCACCATGGAACCGTCGGCGCGGTCGCGCTTGATGCATCGGGTGTACTTGCCGCGGCTACCTCCACCGGAGGTCTTTTTGGCAAGCGACCGGGCCGCATCGCGGATTCAGCGCTGATCGGCAGCGGGACCTACGCCGACAACGAGGTCGCAGTTTCGTGCACAGGTCTTGGCGAAGCGATCATCCGGACGGTTATGGCGCACCGGATAGCCTTCAACATGCACAGGAACGGCGATGCGCAACGCGCTGCGGAAGAGGCAGTGGCATATCTCGCAGCGCACACGGTGGCGGAGGCAGGCGTGATCGTGATCGGGGCCGACGGATGTTTCGGATACGCCCATTCCACGCCTGACATGCCGGTCGGCTGGTACTCGGCAGCTGGGGTGACGACCGCGATGCGGTGTTGAAGGGTCCGGCGCTGCTCCTCCGGGCGCCTAGGGATTGCTGATCGCCTTGGTCGCAGCGGCAATGGCCGCCTTGATCACAGGTTCGGCAAACTGGATCAGAAGGTTTCCACCCGGGGCGGGGGACGCGAAAGCCTCCTGAACGTCAAGCTTGCGGTTGCGCCAGTAGGAAACCTCCTTGACCGGAACACCCCGCTGTTCATCCTGTCGTCCATCGAGATAGGCCGCTTCCAGCTCCCGCGTGAGCAGGCTGCGCCGGGCGCTTCGCGGGCGTCCCCGTCCGGCGAGCAGGATTCCGACAGCCGCAGAGATCCCGACTGCCACCCATGGGTTACGCCTCACCCAGGTGAGTGGCCGGCTGATCTGCTGCTCGGCGTCGTCAAGCGTCCGTTGCAGTCGGTCACCAATGGCATCGAGCGTGTCGCTGAGCTCGCGGCGATGGAATTCCGCCTGTTTCCTGGCGTCCTCGGACGAATATGACGCGGATTCACTCATCGGTCGACTACCTCTTTTAGCCTCGAATATCCCTTGTGCACAAGGTTCTTGTTGTTTGCGACCGCATGCCTTGTCGTTGGCAGGTCCGCGTGTTCGCCGATACGCCGGGCGTGCCACGCCGCCATCATCCCGCCTGCGACGGTGAGTATCACGCCGATGATCAACGCGCTGATCCAGTACCCGGAAGGATCGGTTCCGTCAATCAGCTGGCCGAGCATAATGATCAGAAACGCCGTCAGGCTCAGGATGCCGAGCAGCGCCACGCCGCTGTAGATCGCCGTCTTGACGGCGTCAATGATCATGGCGCGCGTGCTTTCCTGCACTTCGAGCTTTATCAGGTCCGCCTCGCTTTGTGCCAGCGCACCCGCTTCGGCTACAAGGGTTTTCACGAGATCCAGAATGCCGCGTTCTTCCGGCACAAGCAGGTCCGTTTCCATACGCAGAGGGAGCGCCGTGGTTAGTTGCGCCTCAAAAGACGCCCGAGAAGAATGCCGAGGCCCATGCCGATCAGGACTGCGGTGACGGGCCGGTCCTTGATGCGGCGTTCGGTATCCCGGCGAATCGTGCTGAAATCGCTGCTCCCGAGATATCGCGCCAGCTCCCCGGTTGCCCGTGCTGCGGCACCCAGGTAACGCTGGATCTCAGATGTGGCATCTGCTGTGGACGAAACCGGGATTCGTCCCCCGTTTGACCGCGCTGTTTCCGGGATCACTGTGGACACGACGTTCCTCCCGCATTGGGTATGGCCAGCATATTCGGCCCATGGAGATTGGAAAATTAGACCAAGGTTGGAACAGTTGCGGCCGGTTGCCCCTTATTCCTGGCAATCCTTCGAGGCTGCGGATGGCCTCGGTACACGCCCCGGAAGGAAGCATTGCCGCGCAATGACGGGGCGCGTGCCTCTCAGGCGGATCTTTGGTTACTGCACCTCGCAGCCTCGGGGCCGCGCAAGGGCAATTGCCACGCTGCCAGTCAGCACGACAAGCAGCAACCGTCATCGGGTGCATACCTGCGAACGGGCTGGGGTTCCATGTCAGCCGGACAACCGGTCAGGCCCGAATGCTGATCAGGAGCCGGCCGCGGATTCTGTCACCTTAATGACCGATCCACGAACTCAGCTGCCACCCACCCGGTACCATGCAAGCCCAACATACTCATGCACGGCACGTGCACTTTGCTCAAGCGCGTAGGCTGAGGGCAGGAACGAGAGAAAGGCGGGATGCATCCGCGCCACCGCAGTGAATCCCGTGGGTGCTGCCGTGACCTTCATCCGGACAGCGTGGAAAGCGACAACGGCGCGCCGCATATGCCACGCCTGGGTCACGAGATAGACATCGCTGATGTGCGCGGCGCGCAGCAATTTTGCGGAGAACTCCGCGTTCTGAAGCGTGTCCTGGGACCGCCCCTCGACCCACCGGACCGGTACTGAGAAGTCGTGCTCAAGCGTTGTGCTCATGAGCACCGCCTCGGGCGGCCCGCCGTCATAGACCGTGCCTCCGGACACGAGTACCGGCAGGTGCGTGCGCCGATAGAGAAACGCGGCGTATCGCAGCCGGACCAGCGTGTCCGAATTGACCGTACCATCGTGGCCGTACTCGGGGGCGTAGGGATCGCGCCCCCCGGCGAGGACGACGATCGCCTGTGGTCCCGGGGTCAGAGCCCCGTGGGCGGGAAGCGCGGGATAGATTTCGATCTGGCGCAGCAGGCGCGTCGCAACTGCCGGTGCCCCGAGCATTGTGAGCACGGTGGTTGCCAGCACGACTGTCGCCATGCCAAGACGCGGATGACGCAGCCCCAGGACGAGACCTGCGATGATGAGCCAGATGGCGAGCCCCGGTGGCGTCAGCAGGGCGTTTCCCAGCGCGTGGAACACCATCATGGAGTGGTGCGCGTCCCTGCTGCCTGCTGCTCGGCATGATACGAGGACCGGACCAGGGGACCGCTTGCCACGTTGGTGAACCCCATATCGAGCCCCGCCCTGGAGAAGTCGTCAAACTCCGATGGGGTGACGTAGCGCTCGACCGGAAGATGGTACTGCCGACTCGGCTGCAGATACTGGCCGATGGTCAGGAGATCACAGCCGTGCCGTCGCAGGTCCTGCATCACCGCGAGGACTTCGTCGTTGGTTTCGCCGAGGCCCACCATGATGCCGGATTTTGTCGGTATGCGGGCATGACGCTGCTTGAATTCCTCAAGCAGCGCGAGCGAGCCCTCGTAATCGGCTCCGGGTCGCGCCTTCCGGTACAGTCGCGGTACGGTTTCGAGGTTGTGATTGAACACATCCGGCGGGGCTTGCGAAAGGGCATCGAGCGCGCCGTCCACACGTCCCCGGAAGTCGGGTACCAGAACCTCGATATGGATCTTCGGTGTGCGCGACCGGATTGCCCGGATGCATTCCCGAAAATGTCCTCCGCCACCGTCTCTGAGGTCGTCGCGATCTACGGAGGTCACGACCACAAACCGAAGTCCCATGTCGGCGATGACGTCCGCGAGCCGGCGCGGCTCGTCAGGGTCGAGCGGGTCGGGGCGTCCGTGTGCCACGTCACAGAACGGGCAGCGCCGCGTGCACAGCTTGCCCATGATCATGAAAGTGGCGGTGCCGTGGCCGAAACACTCGCCGATGTTGGGGCACGAGGCCTCCTCGCAGACCGTGTGCAATCCGTGCGCGTGGAGCACGTTTTTAAGATCGCTGACCGCCGGGTTAAGTGGCGAAGACACACGTAACCACGGAGGTTTGCGCAGCACTTTTTCGCGTGGCACGATCTTGACCGGGATACGTGCAGTCTTTTCGCGTCCCTTCAGTGCCTTTGCGTCTGTTTCGCGGATACTCACAATATCATCTGCCGGGATCGATTCTGTGAAAGGGCGCGTTCAAAAGCATTTGCAAGCGCACTGCCTGCACTCGCGACGGTGATACCCGATGCGAGATCCTGGACCTGTGTCACTGTCACGCCCCTGAGTCCGCAGGGGGTAATACTGGAAAACGGGCAAAGATCCATGGCCACGTTCAGTGACAGCCCATGGTAGCTGCAACCCCGATGGATCCGCAATCCCAGAGACGCTATCTTGCGTGTCCCGACGTAAACGCCCGGTGCGCCAAGCCTTTGTTGTCCTGCAATGCCTAGCGTGCCAAGCCACTCGATGACGATGTCTTCAAGCAGTGTTACCAGACCCTTGACGCTGATCCGACGCCGCCGCAAATCGAGCAGGACATACATCACAAGCTGGCCAGGCCCATGATAGGTGATATCGCCGCCACGGTCGGAGCGTACGAGCGGGATATCCCGGCGCTCCGGCAACCCCTTGCCATTGCGTCCGACGGTATATACGGGAGGGTGCTCGAGAAGCCACACCTCGTCCGGCTGGGCAGGACCCCGGTCCCCGGTGAACGTGCGCATACGCTCCCATGACTCGAGATAGGGCACAAGACCGAGCCTGCGCACAATCAGCGGCGGATCTGGCGGCATCTTACCGGGCTGCGCGGAAAGCCCCGCCGTTCAGGGCAGGGATGAATAGCGCGGATGCCGAAGGCATCCATTCGTTTCCTATGATCGCGTTTGCTGTTGCTCGATATATTGCTTGATGAGGGCAATTGGCGCACCACCGCATGAAGAAGCAAGGTATGAGGGCGACCACAACACATTTTTCCAATACCGTTTTTTCAAGTCCGGCCTTTCCTTGCGCAGCAATCGGCTGGACACACCTTTCAGGCTGTTCACCAGCACGGAAACCGCCAGCTTTGGCGGATATTCCACCAGCAGATGCACATGGTCATCTTCCCCCTCCATTTCCACCAGAGATGCTTCCATGTTTTCGCACACCTTGCCGAACATCCGGCGCATCCGGGCTATGGCATCGCCATCAAACACTCCACGGTGGTATTTCGTCACAAAGACCAAGTGAACATGAATTCTAAAAACACAATTTCGTCCGTGTCGAATATCGTTATTTTCCTCCATAGACCAAGCATAATTCAGTCATGAAACGCTTGCAATCATTCACCTTCGGGTTACCGTCCAGCGGCGAACAGACATGCTCCATGCGTTGCTCCGCCCGGTCGTGCCGGTTCGTAGTCCGCAAGGCGCTTGCGATGCAGGAGTCTCTCTGTGAAAGCGGTGAAAAGAGGCCGGGCTATGCTGGGTTGTGCAAAGAGCCCACAACCCGGATCTCAACCTGAAACCTTGTGGCTTGGTGAAACCTATTCGCAGGTTTTGCGGCAATCACTCAAAGACCTTGAGCGTGCCTACAGGGCAACCAGAACGGACTTGTTTTCGGACAGCTCGTGATAAAGCCGGTCCAATTGCTCACGGCTGCGCGCAGTCATGGTGAAGGTGAGCGCGAGGTAGCGCCCCTTCCCGCTCGAACGGCGGCTGACTGAGTGCAGATCTGCCGCCTCGACGTGACGTGACACGATTCCCTGGACCAATGCCTCGAACCGGATCGTCTGTGCCCCGAGCACCTTTACGTAGACCTTGCACGGAAAGGCGTTCGGGTCGAACGCGCGCGGCGGATCGTGTGGGTTTCCCATATGAGCTTCTCCTGACATGCCCCCCGGCCGGCGAGGCCTGAGATTGCTGATGCGCGGCGGGACCGCACCTGCCTGCGCCGCGCGCCCCGCCGGGGAGTCTGCCCTGTCCGGATCAACCGGCGGTGCCCTCCCGGAAGCGGCGCTTGTAGTCCTGGAACAGGCTGTGCATGCGCCAGAACAGGGATCCCGCCGTCCCGTTTCCTACCTGTTTCCCGTCCAGCTCGACAATCGGCATGATCTCCTTGGTGGAACTTGTCATCCATACCTCTTCCGCCTGCCGCAGTTCCTCCTGTGACAGCCTGCGCTCCGCAAAATCGATCCCATTGGCTGCCGCGAGTTCCAGGATAAGGTCTCTCGTGATGCCCGGCAGGATGGACGGACCCCTGGGCGCCGTGACGAGTTGTCCCCGCAGGGCGACGAATATGTTGCTTGCAGCGCCTTCCGTCACCGCGCCGTCCCGGATCAGTATCGCCTCGGCCGCACCGCGCTGGATCGCTTCCTGTCTCAGCAGTACGTTCGCAAGCAGCGCGATCGCCTTGATGTCACAGCGCCGCCAGCGGATGTCATCAAGCGTCACTGCGCGCACGCCCCGGCCAAGCACCTCCTCAGGATTCTCCTTGAGCGGCTGGGTGTAGGCAAATACCGTCGGTTCCACATGGGCCGGAAACGCGTGATCACGAGGTGCGGCCCCACGCGTAATCTGGAGGTAGACCGACTGGTCGCCGCCGCCATGGCGGACAATGAGTTCCCCGATGATCGTGCTCCACTCGTCCGCGCCAAGGGGGGCAGTGAGCCCGATCCCCGCGAGACTCTGGCTGAGCCGTTCGAGATGGTGTGCGAGCCGGAACGGGCGTCCGCCATACACCGGTAACACTTCGTAGACACCGTCGCCGAATATAAATCCGCGGTCGAAAACCGGAATGAACGCCTGTTCTGCCGGAAGGAAGCGGCCGTTGAGATAGACAATGCTCATAAGGTAAGGCCTTTTCTCTGGAAAGGAGTTCCGGGATTCAATGCGCGGCAACGATTTCGAGCGCAGGGAGATCCTGTTGGTGCAGGCGTCGTATCGCGCGGGCCCGCAGCGCGGGATCCGCAAACGGACCGATGCGCACGGCATACCAGAGCACCCCTCGCACACGCACGACGCTTACCCGAGCCGGTCCAACGCCGGAACGGTCGAGTTTTAGAGAGAGCCGCCTGGCATCGGCCTGCCTGCGGAACGAGCCGACCTGGACAAGGTGATCATGCAACTGGCAGTCGACGTCGACGTCGACGACCTCGACCGGCGCCGTGCCGGCCTCGATCATGCCGAGTTTGTCGGCCGCCGCGTAGGAAAGGTCGATCAGGCGGTTGTCCAGGAATGGGCCACGGTCGTTGACGCGCACGATCACCGAGCGGCCGTTGCGCAGGTCCGTGACCCGCACGTAAGACGGCAGAGGAAGGACCTTGCTCGCGGCGGTCATGGCGAACATGTTGTAGATTTCGCCGTCCGATGTGCGCCCTTTGTAGAACCGGCGCCCATACCATGAGGCGATGCCGCGTGCGCGATAGCCGCAGGCGCTCCGTAACGGATAGTACTCTGTGCCGAAGACGCTGTATGGGGCATTGCCAAAAGGGCTCAGAGTCACGGGTCTTGGCACGGCGCTATGGATGTCAGCGGGATTCACCGCGCCCAGCGGACCGTCGTTCTTATAATATCCATGCGAGGGGACGGTACTGCACGCCCCGAGCAGCGTAAGCACCGCTGCGGGCCATAGCCGTTTTAGACGGTTATCCATGATCGTCCGTCACAAACCCGTTGTGTTTGCAGCGATTATAGTCGACTTGCCACCCTGTCTGCTCAGGCGGCGATGGATCGATGGCTGTGTATGCTCATGAGCATACCAAACGCAGCCATCAGCGTGATGACGGAGGTGCCGCCGTAGCTGATCAGTGGCAGCGGCACGCCGACGACGGGCAGGAGCCCGGCCACCATGCTCATATTCACGAAAAAATAGAGGAAGAAAACGAGTGTCAGGCCGCCGGCGAGCAATCGCGAGTAGGTGTCCTGCGCGCGGTAGGCAATCAGGGCCCCGCGATACAGGATAAAAAGATACAGCGTGATCAGCGCCAGGACCCCGAGCCAGCCGAATTCCTCGGAAAACACGGCGAAGATGAAGTCTGTGGAACTCTGAGGCAGAAAATCGAGGTGTGCCTGGGTGCTATGCAGCCAGCCCTTTCCGAGCAGTCCGCCGGATCCGACAGCGATCATGCCCTGGATCGTGTGGTACCCGATGCCGAGCGGGTCGGACTCCGGATGAAACAGCACGTACACGCGCTGTCTCTGGTACTGGTGCATGTGCGCCCATAGCACAGGAATCGCCGCGGCTGTGGAAGCTGCCATCACGATGATCGTACGCCAGCCCATTCCCGCGAGGAACAGCACCAGGAATCCCGTGGCGGCGATAAGAAATGCGGTCCCGAGATCAGGCTCCTTGATGATCATGAGTGCCGGCAGGAGAATGACCGCGCCGGAAACCAGCAGTTGCGGCAATTTTATCGGAAGCGGCCCCCTCGAGAGATACCACGCGAGCATCATGGGTAGCGCAAGTTTCATGATCTCCGAAGGCTGGAAGCGGAGCGGGCCGAATCCAAGCCACCGGCGCGCGCCGTTTGACACCGTTCCCGCACCCAGCACGGCGATCAGCATCAGAAAACCGACCACGAACAGATACGGAGACCAGCGTGCAATTGTCGTGGGACGCACCTGTGCGAGTCCGATCATCACGGAAAAACCGAGGATGAGATGCACGCTGTCGCGTATGGTCATATTGAGATTGTCGCCACCCGCGCTGTAAACAATGGCCAGTCCAGTCACGCTCAGGATCACGAGGGCGTAGAACAAGGGTCTGTCAAAATGCCAGCGTTCAAGCATGTTTCATCATCCCCGTTCCGGTGGGGGTGGGTGGCCCCCGGCGGTCTTGGGCGGCGGCAGGGGTACGCGTGGCCGACCGTCCTTCAGCAGATAATAGTCCATCAGCTTGCGCGCGATTGCTGCGCCTATCTCGCCGCCGTGACCGCCATGCTCTTCGACCACGGCGACCGCAATCGTGGGATCGCCGACCGGGGCAAATGCCTCGAAGACTGCGTCGTCGCGGTCCTGCAGGGGCAGGTCACGCTCGCGTTCGGCACGCTGCAGGGTATTCTGCCTCATCACCTGGGCGGTTCCGGTTTTTCCGGCGATCTTGTACGGGGCCTTCGCCCCCATGCCGAATGCCGTGCCCTGGGGATTGTAGACCACGGCCTCCATCCCCTTGATCACGGTCTTGAAATCGCGCTTTGGGACCGGTACCGGTGGATCCAGAGTGGCATGCACATAATGCATCGTCTTGGTCACCGGATTCTCGATCGCATAGACCAGATTCGGCACAAAGCGTTTGCCATACATCGATATGGCAGACACCGCGTCAGCGAGCTGCACCGGCGTGATCAGGAGTGGCCCCTGGCCGATGCCCGCCACCACGGTCTCGCCGGGATACCAGTGAAGGTGATGTGCCCTCCGCCAGGCCTCGTTCGGAACAAGTCCCGGAAGTTCCCCGCTGATGCCTATGCCAGTCTTGTGACCGAACCCGAAATAGCCGAGATAGCGCGTCATCGTATTGATCCCGAGCTTGACGGCAAGTTTATAGAAATAGACGTCGCAGGACTGCTCGATGGCGTCGTGCATGTCGACGAGCCCCATTCCGCCACGCTTCCAGCAGTGAAACACGTGCCGACTCCCGGGCAGGCGGAACCAGCCTGGACACCACGCGCGATGCTTCGCGCTGATCTTGCCCGAAGCGAGCCCGGCGATGGCGTAGTAGGGCTTGATGGTAGACCCCGGGTCATACTCGCCTGCCAGTGCCCGGTTGACAAGTGGATGCAGCGGATTGTCCCTCAGGGCCTTGTAGTTCCGCTCACTGATGCCGTCCACGAATTCATTCGGGTCATAGGTTGGCATACTGACGAATGTGAGCACTGCGCCGGTCTGCGGGTCCATGGCCACGACCCCGCCTGCGAAGGTTCCCAACGCCTGTTCCGCCAGGGCCTGCATCTTGGCGTCAATATTCAGGTAGATGTTCTTTCCGGCGACCGGGGGCGTGCGGCTCAGCACGCGTACTGCCCGCCCGTGCGCGTTGATTTCCACCTGCTTGAATCCGACACGCCCCAGCAGCACGTTCTGGTACCGCGCCTCAATGCCCAGACGGCCGATATGCTGCACGCCGGCGTATTTTATCCTGTTGATGTGCGCCTCATCCCAGCTGTTGATCCGGCTGACGTAACCGACTGCGGCAACCGCGAGACCGCCCAGTGGGTAATAGCGCTCCAGGCGAGCGTGTAACTGCACACCGTCAAGGTGTATGAGATTGACGGCCACCCGGGCAGCTTCTTCAGTAGTGAGGTGGCTGCGCAGCACGACGCGGTCGTACGGATGCAGTTGTCCCATGCGCCGCTTGAAGTCCCTGAGATCCTGGCTGTTCAGCGAGATCAGATGGCCGAGCTTGACGATCAGTGCGTGCAGATTCTTGACATGGCTCGGGATCACGTCGAGCGAGAACACCGGGAAATTGTCGGCGAGGACAATCCCATTCCGGTCGAGGATCAAACCCCGCACCGGCTGAATTGGCATCGGGTTGATGCTGTTCTGGCGCGACAGCATCGAATAGTACGAGTAATGCATGATCTGCAGGTCGAACAGCCGCACGAGCAGGATCACGCAGAGTACCAGTACGAGACCCATGGCAATGGAAAGACGGGAACCGAACATCCGGATCTCTCGGTCGGTGTTTTTAAGCGGTATCCGTGGCATGAATCAGGAAGGGGCCGTTCTCCGTTGCAGGTGACGCAGCACCGAATACACCAGTGGCCACAAGAGCGCTCCGATGCCATCCGATGTCCAGTAACTCCAGTTTCCACCCGGGTGACCCGACGCGTGCTGCGCGATCTGAATGATCAGGTGGTTTATACCGACAAGTGCGAACACGACGAGCGCCTGTTGCCACCGGGGAAACATCCGTACCCTTAAACGCAGCCCGGAGGTGATGAATGCAAGCACCGAGTCGGCCAGCGCCTGCTCTCCAAGCAGGGTGCCATACAGGACGTCCATTGCGAAGCCGGTGATCCAGGCGGTACCCATCCCGACCCGCTCAGGTGCCTCCAGGCTCCAGTATACAAGGCAGAGCGCGACCCAGTCCGGCCGATAGGATAAAAGCCCGGCGGGCATCGGCATGATGGACAGAAATATTGCGAGCAGGAGTGTGCCTATCACCACGATGCGTGTGTGTCCTGCGCTTGCTGCTCGCGGCATCCGGCGATTCATCGTCGCGCGCCCGTGGTGCTGACCCCCTTGGGCCAGATCAAAAGGACCTGCCGGCCACGGTTGATATGGGCGGCCGGCCTTGCGGATATCTTGAGAAACGCCTCATTCGGGCTATTGCGTACGGTCATCACGCGGGCCACGGGATAGCCAGGCGGAAACACGCCCCCCAGCCCCGAGCTGATGAGCAGGTCGCCAGGTCTTATGTCGGCCGATGGGGTGAGATAAGGCACGTTCACCCGGTTCGCTGCCCCGGTACCCATGACAATCGCCCGCTGTCCGCTGCGCAGATCCTCCACCGGTATTGCCTGATTCGGATCGGTGATCAGGATCGCCTGGCTCGAGTAGCGGCTGACTTCCAGCACCTGCCCCATGAGCCCGTGATCATCGATTACCGGCTGGCGCACGTAAATCCCGTCTGCGGCACCCCGGTTCAGTGTGATAATCCGCGAAAACGGAGCGGAGCCATTCGCGAGGATGGTTGCCGCCACGGCTCGGTCGGCCACGCGCGGCGCGGCCCCCAGCAGTTTGCGCAGATGGGCATTCTCCGCTTCGAGTGCCCGGTAACGCTCAACCCGCGCCCGGAGCCGGAGGTCCTGCGCGCGCAGGATCCGGTTGTTCCGTTGCAGGCTCGCGTTGAGCTCAAGGTACCGCGCGGAATCTTGGAACGCCTCTTCAGGAAACGCCGCAATGAATCGCAGAGGCAAAGCGATCACGTTGAGCCCGGATCGCAATGCGCGCAGGCGGGGGCTGCGATAATTGGTGACCATCAGGGTGATCGAGAGCACGACGTAGAAGGCCAGCTGCAGCCAGCGGGCGAGCTTTTTGCGGGAATAGGCGCCAAAACCGGGCATCAGCAGTGATATCGGTGCAGTGCCTCCCGGCTGTGTTTTGTCGGCCCGGGGGACTGTATGTACGTCCTACTCGTAAGTGAATACATCGCCCAGGACGTCCATTTCCTGAAGCGCCCGGCCGCAACCCCGGGCGACACAGGTCAGCGGATCGTCCGTGATGACAATCGGTAGTCCGGTCTCCTCCATCAGCATACGGTCCAGGTCCCGAAGGAGTGCTCCTCCTCCCGTGACCACGAGACCCTTTTCAGAGATATCCGCGCCGAGTTCGGGTGGCGTCTGTTCGAGCGCGACACGGATCGCGCTCACGATGCCAGCCAGGCCCTCGCTCAGCGCCATGTGCACCTCTTTGCTCGTTATCGTAAGGCTTCTCGGCACCCCATCGGCGATATGGCGGCCACGGATCTCCATCTGCCGCACCTCGCTGCTGTGCCAGGCCGTGCCGATATCCTTCTTGACTTTCTCCGCGGTGGCTTCACCGATGAGCAGGCCGTACTTGCGCCGTACGTAATTGATGATGGCTTCATCCATCTTGTCGCCAGCGATCCTCAGCGAATGGGCGTAGACGATGCCGCCGAGAGAGATCACGCCGACCTCGCTTGTGCCTCCACCGATATCGAGCACCATCGAGCCGCTCGGCTCGGCAATGGGGAGATCCGCACCGATGGCGGCCGCCATCGGCTCCTCAATCAGGTATACTTCACGCGCCCCTGCGCCCAGGGCGGACTCGCGGATGGCCCGGCGCTCCACCTGTGTCGAGCCGCATGGCACGCAGATCACGATGCGCGGACTTGAGCGCAGGAGCCGTTTTTCGGTGACCTTGCCGATGAAATATTTGAGCATCTCGCCGGTTACCGTGAAGTCGGCGATCACACCGTCTTTCATCGGCCGGATGGCCTGCACGTTGCCAGGGGTCCTGCCGAGCATGCGTTTTGCCTCATGTCCCACGGCGAGGATGCTGCGGCCACCACGAGCGCCGAACTCCTGGCGTATGGCGACGACTGAGGGTTCGTTCAGGATAATTCCCTTGTCCCGTACCGCAATCAGGGTATTGGCCGTGCCCAGATCAATTGCGAGATCACTGGAGAAATATCCTCGTATCCGTTCAAACATGACCCAAATTTACCCTAAGATTGTATAAAGATTGTATAAAATCGCGCTACTGTATCAACCACACTCCCCTCGTTCAACCACGGAGCCGAATATGGTAAGTTGCCCAATTTGCGCGAAAATTTCGGGAACCAGACCCAAATGTCCCTGAGTCGGAAAGACGTTGAGAAGATGGCGCATCTTGCACGTTTGCAGATCACGGAGCAAGAGATCGAATACTACCGGGAAGGACTGTCCCGGATACTCGGCGTGATTGATCAGATGAATGAGGTTGATACACGGACAACGGCCCCCCTGTTCCATCCGAACGAAGAGGCATTGCGGTTGCGCGAGGACCGTCCGGACGGCGCCATCGATCGCGATCGCATGCAGCAGATTGCGCCCCAGGCACAGGACGGGCTTTACCTCGTGCCCAAGGTCATCGAGTAACCCCCGGGGCCTGCGCCATGTATAAAAAGACTGTCGCCGAGCTGCTGGCGGCGCTTGCGGACCGGACGATATCAAGCGTTGAACTGACAGGTTTATTTCTCGCGCGCATCGAACGCCATGCGGGGCTGAACGCATATATCACGTTGGAACCTGAGCGTGCCCTGGCTGACGCCAGGGCGGCTGACGCATTGCGGTTGCAGGGGGGGGATGCACCCCTGCTCGGCGTGCCGATCGCGCACAAGGACATATTCTGTACCGAGGGAGTCAGGACCACCTGCGGCTCGCGCATGCTTGAGAGTTTCATTGCACCTTACGATGCCACCGTGACCGCCCGGCTCAAGGCTGCCGGCGCGGTGCTTCTTGGCAAGACCAATATGGACGAGTTTGCCATGGGCTCGTCCAATGAAACCTCTTATTTCGGACCGGTAGCAAATCCCTGGGACACGGGTCGCGTCCCTGGCGGGAGCTCCGGGGGTTCAGCCGTGGCTGTGGCCGCTGGACTTGCGGCGGCGGCCACGGGTACCGATACCGGCGGCTCGATCCGTCAGCCGGCCGCCTTGTGTGGCATTACAGGCCTTAAGCCGAGCTACGGACGTGTCTCGCGCTATGGGATGATCGCGTTTGCATCCTCGCTTGACCAGGGTGGCCCCATGACGCGTTCGGCGGAGGATGCGGCACTGATGCTGCAGGCGATGGCGGGTTTTGATCCGCGCGATTCGACCTCGGTTGACCGCGTAGTGCCGGATTACCGCGCGACGCTCGGGCGGTCGCTCAAGGGTCTGAAGATCGGCGTGCCGACGCAGTTCTTCGGCGAAGGTCTTTCCCCCGACGTGCGGCACGGCATCGAACAGGCACTTGATGTGTATCGCGGTCTCGGTGCCCGTATCGTGGATGTCGAGCTGCCGAACAGCCGTCTTGCCCTGCCCTGCTACTACGTGCTGGCACCCTGCGAGGCCTCGTCCAACCTCGCGCGCTACGACGGGGTGCGCTATGGCTACCGCACCCCCGGGCACGAGAGCCTGATCGACATGTACAAGAAGACGCGTGCCGAGGGTTTCGGGGCGGAGGTCAAGCGCCGTATCCTGATCGGTACCTACGCGCTTTCTGCCGGGTACTTTGACGCCTACTACGTCAAGTCACTGAGATTGCGCCGGCTGATTACCGAGGATTTTGCGCACGCCTTCGAGCGCTGCGACGTGATCGCAGGACCGACCGCACCCTCCACCGCATTTCCGCTGCAGGCCAAGACCGATGATCCGGTGGCCATGTACCTGAATGACATCTATACGATTCCGGTCAATCTTGCGGGGTTGCCAGCCGTGTCGCTTCCAGTCGGATTTGACCGCCTCGGCCTTCCCGTCGGGCTCCAGCTGATCGGTCGCTATTTCGATGAGCCGCTGTTGCTCAATGTCGCGCACGGTTATCAGCAGGAGACTGATTGGCACCGGCATTTCCCGCCGGAGTTCGAGTGAGCGTGGGGGGATCGATGGATTGGGAGACGGTAGTGGGCCTCGAGGTGCACGTACAGCTCCTGACGGCAAGCAAGGCGTTTTCGGATGCCCCGGCGCGCTATGGCGCGGCTCCCAATACCCAGGCGAACGTCGTGGATCTTGCAATGCCCGGTGTCCTGCCGGTGATGAACCGGGAGGCGGTGCGGATGGCGGCCATGTTCGGGGCCGCGATCGGCGCCCGCGTCAATCCCCGTTCGGTTTTTGCCCGCAAGAATTATTTCTACCCGGATCTGCCGAAAGGGTATCAGATCAGCCAGTACGAGTTGCCGGTGGTGGAACACGGCACACTCACGATCGACGGAGACGGTGCGGAGCGGAGCATCAGGATCCTGCGTGCTCATCTTGAGGAGGACGCCGGGAAATCGCTCCATGAGGACTTCCATGGGATGACCGGCATCGATCTCAATCGCGCCGGCATCCCTCTGCTCGAGATTGTATCTCAGCCTGACCTCAGGTCGCCGAAGGAGGCCGTGGCCTACCTGAAGAAGCTGCATACCCTGGTCCGCTACCTCAGGATCTGTGACGGCAATATGCAGGAGGGATCGTTCCGCTGCGACGCGAATGTATCGGTCCGGCCCAGGGGTCAGGACACACTTGGCACGCGCACAGAGGTCAAGAACATCAACTCGTTCCGGTTCGTTGAGCGTGCGATCGAGTACGAGGTGGCCCGACAGATCGATCTCATCGAAGGGGGCGGCAAGGTGGTCCAGGAGACCCGCCTCTACGACTCGGTCAAGGATGAGACGCGCCCGATGCGCAGCAAGGAGGAGGCGAACGACTATCGCTATTTCCCGGATCCGGATCTGCCTCCCCTGGTGCTGACCCAGGAATTCATTGATGAAGCTGCCCGCGCGCTCCCGGAACTGCCTGACCAAAAGCGGCAGCGTTTCATGCGGGATTACGGCCTCACCGCGTACGACGCGGGGGTGCTGACCGCATCGGAGGAGACGGCAGCATATTTTGAGCGGGTGTGCGAATACGCTGGCGCGGAACCCAAGCTTGCGGCCAATTGGGTGACGGGAGCGCTTGGTGCGTACCTGAACCGCGATGGTCTTGAGATCGAATCGTCGCGTATCAGCGCCGAGGCGCTGGCGGGACTCCTGCGGCGCATCGGCGATCAAACGATTTCGGGCAAGATCGCGAAAGAGGTGTTCGAGGCCATGTGGGCGAGCGGGAAGGACGCGGATTCCGTGATCGACCTCCGTGGGCTGCGGCAGATCACGGATTCCGGGCCTATCGTCGCGGCCATCGACGCGGTATTTGCCGCGCACCCGAAACAGCTCGAACAGTACCGTACCGGCCAGGAAAAGCTGTTCGGATTTTTCGTGGGCCAGGTCATGAAGGCGACCCAGGGCAAGGCGAATCCCGCGGAGGTCAACCGGCTGCTCAAGGAGCGCCTGTCGTCCTAGCCTGCGGGGTCGTCGGCATCACATTGCCGATGACCTGGAATCTCCTAGACTTGCGGATATGAGTGCAAGCGGAGAAGGGTGTCTGGGGCTCGTTCTGACCGGGGGTGGTGCGCGCACCGCGTACCAGGTGGGGGCGCTTCGCGCCATCGCACACTGGCTCCCTCGTGGAGCCCCAATCCCGTTCCCGGTCCTCTGCGGTACCTCGGCCGGTGCCATCAACGCCGTTGCCCTTGCTGCGCATGCGGGCAACTTCCGGCAAGGTGTCGGCCGGCTCGCGTCAGTATGGGGCAGCCTGTCGGCCCCCAAGGTTGTGCGCAGTGATTCGCGCGCGCTGCTGCAAGGCGCTGCGCGCTGGATATTCACCCTGTTTGCGCGCGGGCTCGGACGGTACAACCCCTCGTCGCTGCTCGACCCCAGCCCGTTGCGCGTACTCCTCGAACGGCGCCTGCCGTTTCCAAGCATCGACCGCGCCATTGCCGAGGGCGCCCTGCGTGCGGTATGTGTCACCGCGTTCAGCTATACCACGGCGCGGTCGGTGAGCTTCTACCAGGGGTCTCAGGATCTCAAGCCATGGCAGCGGACCGAGCGCATGGGGCGCCCGGTGCGGCTCGGAGCCGACCACCTGATGGCTTCTGCCGCCATCCCGTTCCTGTTCCGCGCGGTCGCACTCGACAATGAGTACTTCGGAGACGGTTCGATGCGGCAGCTTGCGCCGATCAGCCCCGCGCTGCATCTCGGGGCGGGACGTCTGCTGCTCATCGATGTCAAGGGTGCGGCACAGCCCGTCCTGCAGGCCCCGGAAGGCTATCCCTCGTTCGCCCATATCGGTGGACATGTACTGAACTGCATCTTTCTCGACAGCATCGACGCGGATCTCGAGCGTCTGAGGCGGATCAATGAGGCGCTCGTGCGGGTGTCCCGTGTGACTCGCTCTCGCCTCGGGTTACGCCCTGTGGACACGCTGCTGATTGCGCCGAGCGCCGACCTCTCCGCGCTTGCCTTTCGCCACCGGGATGCCCTGCCGCGTGCGCTGCGCTCGGTGCTTGGACGCATCGGTGCCCTCGGTGAGGAGGGCGCAGATCTGATAAGCTATCTCCTTTTTGAAAAATCCTATTGCCGGGAAGCGATGGCGCTGGGCTTCGAGGATGCGACGCGCAGGCGCGACGAGATTCTCGCGTTTCTCGACCACGCCACTCTGCCGGAGATTGGGGTTGGGAGCTGACCGCGCGGTATCGCGTGGCTGCAGGGAGACGGACCTTCGGGTTTCACAGGCCCCAGGGTTCGGGACGGAGGGCAGGTTTCCGTCGCCATTCAGACTGAGTTGGCAATGTCTTTATGAAAAGAAGAGTGCTCGCATCGGTGATCCTGCTGCTCGCAGCAAGCCTCGGCGGCTGCGTATCCATGGAGCCGCGTGTGTACGACGTGCGCTCAGCGCCACTGCCGCTGTTGCAGGCACCGGTCAGGCTCGATCAGATCGCCGACGCGATCATGCGCGCCGGCGCAAGCCTTGGCTGGCAGATGCGACGCACCGGAGCGCATGACATGACCGGGATTCTCGACGTCTATCACGCCGAAGCCGTCGTGAGCGTACATTTCACCACCCATTCCTACACGATCCGGTATCGGCGCAGCCGTCATCTCCATGCGGCGGCGGGGCGTATCGAGCCGCGCTATAACGTCTGGATCAAGAGCCTGAGTCAGCAGATCGAATTTCAGGCAGCGTGCATCGGGCGTATCCAGTGCCGCCAGGCCATCTGACGGGGCGGCTGGCAATCTGTGGCGGCATGGATACGGGATTTCCGGGCAAACACCCCTCAAGCCGATGCAAGGCGCTTGCCACTCGCCCGGGCACGATGGGCCGCTGGACCGGCCCGGGTGGAGAGATTGATGGCGGTATTGATGACACCGACGTGGGAAAAGGCCTGCGGGAAGTTTCCGACAAGGCGTTTCGCGCGAGGATCGTATTCTTCGGAGAGCAGCCCCACATCGTTCGCGACACCGAGCACCCGCTCGAACATCTTGTGGGCGTCGGTCTTGCGACCGAGGAGTGCATAATTATCGGCAAGCCATAGGGAGCAGGCCAGAAACGCACCTTCGCTACCAGGAAGGCCGTCGCTGCTGCCGGAGTAGCGCATGACAAA
This sequence comes from Pseudomonadota bacterium, assembly GCA_021777335.1. GTDB lineage: Bacteria > Pseudomonadota > Gammaproteobacteria > Acidiferrobacterales > Acidiferrobacteraceae > JAJYDT01. The sequence continues at coordinate 93,497 of JAJYDT010000001.1, forward strand.
ACCGTCGCACAGCAGGTCCTGTTCGATCGCGCGGACGGTCCCGGCAATGCGTGGATCCGCGGGTGGCAGAAAGCCCACGAGCGGCAGGAGCAGGAGTGAGGCGTCCATCACCTGGCCCCCGTAGGTCTGCACGAAGCTGCCACGCTCCTCGCTGTAGCCTTTCCGACACACCTCCTCGTGGATCATGGCGCGCAACTGTCGCCACCGGTCGAGTGGCCCCTCAAGGCTGAACCGTTCGACCGTCTTCACTGACCGGTCCGCGGCGACCCACGCCATGACCTTCGAGAAGACGTGATTGCGGTTGCCGGCGCGCTCCTCCCAGAGCCCGGCATCCGGATCCTGCCAATGCCCCTCCAGAAACTCCATCAGTGCGCACTGGATCTGCCAGCTGTCGCTCTCGCCCCCGTCCTTGAGCCCATGGCTGCGGCTGAAGTACAGCGCATCCATGAGTTCTCCGTAGATGTCCATCTGACGCTGCTGGTAAGCGGCGTTGCCGATCCGGACCGGCCGGCTGTTCGCGTAGCCCGTGAGCCAGGGCAGCTCCTGCTCATCGAGTCGGCGCTCGCCTCTCAGGCCGTACATGATCTGGATCTTCGCGGGTTCGCCGGCGACCGCTCGCAGGAGCCAGTCGCGCCAGGCCTGCGCCTCTTTCCGATAGCCGGCGACGTGCAGGGCATAGAGGGTGAAGGTTGCATCCCGCAGCCAGCAAAATCGGTAGTCCCAGTTGCGGACACCGCCGATCGACTCAGGCAGCGACGTCGTGGGTGCAGCGACGATGCCGCCCGTCGGGCTGTAGGTAAGCGCCTTCAGGGTGATTGCGGAGCGTTCGATAACGGCCGGGTAGGCACGGCGCCCGGCCTTGTCTTTGCGGACCCACCGGTGCCACCAGGACTCGGTTTCCTTCAGCGCTTTCAGCGCATCGCGTACGGGTGGTTCCCGAAGATGAGAGGGCGCACGCGTCAGGACAAACGGGATCACCTGTCCGGCGGATACGGTGAAATCGCCTACTGTGGCGAGCCCTTGCCCCCGCAGCTCGACCGGGGTGTAGAGATAGAGCGCCTCCGGGCCTGCCACTGCGCTGAGTCTGTGCCCGTCGTATCGCACCCAGGGGACCACTGCGCCGTACTCGCAGCGGAAGGCTGCCCCGAGGCGCATCGGTACGGAGCCCCGGCGACCGTAGAGGATGCGGACGACGTCGGTTGCGTGGCCAGCGCGCGGAGGAGGCATGAAATCGATGAGTTCGACGTCGCCCTCGTCGGTCGCAAACTGCGTCTCGAGGATCAGGGTCTTGTCCCGGTATCTGCGCGTGGCCCGGGCGGAAGGAGCCAGTGGGCAGAGACTCCAGTAGCCGTTTTCGGGCGTCCCCAGGAGCGAGGCAAAACAGGCGGATGCCCCGAAGTCTGGCATGCAGAGCCAGTCGATTGAACCCTGGCGGCTGATCAGGGCGATGGTCAGCGTATTGCCGATGATGGCGTACTCTTCAATGGGAAGACTCATCAATGCGCTCCCTGTCCTTGGCGTATGTTCCGCTCTGTCGTCCTGTGCGGCGCGTTTTCAGCTCGTGAGATGGCGGTAAATGTCCGAGATCCGCAGCGGGAGTTTTCGTATATCGTCGACCAGGGCGTAGTTGACATGACCATACATGTGCGGCAGATAATCCCGTGCCTCGGCGTCGATCGTGATGCAGAACACGTGAATCCCATCGCGCTTTGCCTCAAGCAGTGCCTGCCGGGTGTCCTCGATCCCGTAGTCGCCCCGGTATCCGTCGTAATCGTCCGGTTTCCCGTCAGACAATGTGATGAGCAGCTTGGTGCGCGCCTCGACATCGCCGAGCAGCTTCGTCATGTGCCGGATGGTCACGCCCATGCGCGTGTAATCCTGCGGTTTGACGCCGGCTATGCGTTGCCTGACCACGTCCGAATAGGGCTCTTCGAAGCGCTTGATCCGATAGAGCTCGCAACGCTTGCGGGTGATGCCGGAAAATCCGTAGATCGCATAGCGGTCCCCGAGGACCTCCAGGGCCTCGCACAGAAGCACCAGCGACTCGCGTTCAGCATCGTTGATCCAGCCCTTGGTGGATCCGCTCATGTCCACCATGAACAGGACGGCGATATTGCGTTCGACCTTGCGTGACTGCAGAAAGATCCGCTCGCTCATCTCCCGGCCGGTGCGCGTGTCGGCATAGGCGTCAACGAGCGCGTCGACATCGACATCATCGCCGTATTTCTGGCGCTTGAGCAGCCGGTTCTCTCCACGCAGCGCTTCGAACGTCTTGCGCAGATTCGCCGCCACGCCGGAATATTTGCGCAGCGTCTCTTCCACGAATGTCCCATCCACCGGATGCACGTCGATCTCTCTTAGCACGCACCAGTCCTTCCGGTAGTGCTGGCGCCGGTAGTCCCATTCGTTGTAGAGGTGCGCGCCATGCTCGTGATAGGTACCCTTCCACACGTCCTCTGGCCGCTGATGACCCTCTTTGTGGTAGGCCCCATCGCCGGCCGGCACCAGGTAATCGTCGGGGATCTCGCCGAGATCCTGTGTGATCGATTCCATCAGGGATCGCACCTCGGCGTTGGGTGTTACCGTTCTCCCGCTGATCTCGATCTCGAACGATTTCCGCCCACCCTGCTCAGCCTCGACGTGCCGCGTGATGCGTGCCCGGTTTTCTTCACTTGGGTCGGCCGGGCCATATTTCTGTTCGTGTTCCGCACGCAGCCGTGCGATCATCGACTGGAACTGCTGTTTCTCGCGCTCCTTGCGGGCCACCATCGTTTCCTCAACGCGTTCGGGCTTCAGGATGCCAAGGTAGCAGGGTGATGGCGGCAGGTCCTCAGGGTACAGCAGTGGCAGGAGGTCGATGGTTGTTTCAAGTGTTGCCTCGGGGCGGCGCAGGCGGGTGAGATGGGGTTCCCACGCGCGCGGGCACAGTGACTCGCCAGCCTCGTGTCTGAGTGCCTCGAATTCCCGCGCAAGCCCCGGAAAGTCGCGGGCGATACAGGATTCAAGACGTACGGTCTCAAGCAGATGCAGGAGGCGTATCGCCTTTTCCGGCTCGTCAAAGTGGCGGCTCGTCTCGATCAGTCGCAATGGCCCGCCGGAGCCAGCAGCAAAAGTACCGTACCAGGTTTGTGCCCAGAGGTGTGCCGCCATTACTTTGTACAGCTTGAAATTCAGCGCCCGGTCGCCAAAGCGCGACAGCTGTTCCGGAAGAAAGAGATTCTCGGTGTCCGTGTAGATGTCTGTCCCAGGGTTTACCTTCAATGTTCGCCCCGACAGCCCCCGCACGAAGAGGTCGAGTATCGGAACGACCTTTTCGAGGCCCATGCCGCGCTCGCTCTCCCGCAGGCGGGCCGCGAACTCATCCACATCCCTGAGCGCGGCGATCGCGGGGTACATCCCGCGCTTGTCGTAGACATCCATCGCGCTGATGATCCACGCCTCGACGCCATCGGCGTCGAGCAGCTGCAACGCCCTGGGGACGAGGTCTGAAAACTGGTAGGCCATCTCCGGGTTGGTCTTCGCAATGACCTCGATCCAGTGCAGGGCAAAGCGCTGCTGCGTCTGCCCAAGCGTCGCCAGGCTTTCGGCAAGCCCCGAGGCGCTGCGCCGAATTGAGAGAACCGCATCCAGGATCTCATCGAGCCACTCTTCGAGCTCTGTGGAATTGAGACGGTGATCATTCTGGTCGGTCATGACATGGAGCCGATGACAGGGGGTACCATTCTAGCAGTGACTCACGGCCTATAAATACCGGCAATATTCGAAGGCCTGAAGAGCAGACGCGCCACGTGCTGACCCGTTTTCCTGTGATCGTGGCGCGGCTAGACTCGCTTGACATGGCAACAGAGCCATGCCTACATTGCGGCTTGCCAAAACCAAGAAACATCAATCAGCACACCGATCCGCTGTTCCCACAAAATCTAGGACACAGACAATGCGCTCTTCACATATCCGCACGGCTATCCGCGCGGCGCGGTTTCTGGCAGTCACCATAGGCACCTTGGGTGTTCTCCCGCGACTTGCATTGGCGCAGGACACGATGCAGCAACCCATGACACATATGGCAATGATGCATCACACGGCGGTGATGAGCCACGAGGCAATGATGGATCATCAGGCGATGATGATGGAGCACAAAGCCATGATGATGGACCACCAAGCCATGATGATGGGACACAAGGCGACGATGCAGCACGACACCATGATGGAGCACAAGGCCATGATGATGGATCATCAGGCGATGATGATGGAGCACAAAGCCATGATGATGGATCATAAGGCGATGATGATGGAACATCACGGTACCACCCCATAACATCCGCATCTGGCGACGGCGTGGGGTCCGGAGGCAAACCGGAGAATCTTGCGGTCCTTCCGGTCCGGTCTCGTGCGGCGCCGCCGCGTGTCCTGATCCACCGGCATGCGCGCGCAACGCGCGTGTTCCACTGGATCAACTTTTTCACGATCATCGTGATGTTGATGAGCGGCCTGCAGATTTTCAATGCGCGGCCCGACCTGTACTGGGGTAACAGCTCTCGTTTCCATCATCCCATCGTCTCGCTCGGGGCGCGCGAGAATCGTTATGGCCAGCTCGTCGGTGTCACGACCATCGGTGGCCACACCTTTGACACGACGGGCGTCCTAGGGGTTTCGGAGGGTCGCGATGGCCCGGTGGAGCGGGGTTTTCCGCGATGGGCAACCTTGCCCGGCGTGCTCTGGCTCGCAATGGGGCGGCGCTGGCATTTCTTTTTTGCCTGGATTTTCGTGCTGAACGGTCTTGCCTATGCCGCGTTCAGCCTGTTCAGCGGGCACCTGCGGCGCGATCTGTTACCACGATGGCACGAACTGAGGCATATCGGCACAACCATCATCGATCACGCCCGGCTGCGCTTTCCGGAAGGGCAAGAGGCACGGTACTACAATGTGTTGCAGAAACTCGCGTACCTGTTTGTCGTGTTCGGTTTGGGACCGCTTGCGCTCCTGACCGGTCTTGCGATGTCGCCGACCATCGATGCGGGTTTCCCCGGGCTTTTATGGTTATTCGGTGGCCGGCAGAGTGCACGCACGATTCACTTCATCGTGGCGTTTTCGTTTCTCGGATTTTTCATCGTGCACATCGCGATGGTCTTGCTCTCGGGCCTGTGGAACAACGTGCGCTCAATGATCACCGGGCGCTATGCGATCAAGACTGACCCTGCGGTGGCACATCCCGGGCCTGACGCCCCAGGGCTGCAAGCGGATCGCGCAGATGACAGCGCCCGGCGCGGTTTCGTGCTGCGTGCTGCTACCGGAACCGGGGCATTGCTGCTTGGGGGTACCGGCACACTGATGCTTGGGAATCTCGACCGGCTCTCGAATAGCCGGTGGTTCCCGCGGATACTCGATCTCGAAGGGCGGTTCACCGAAGGCGCGCAGGATATGCTGGTGTCCAAGACCGCGCTTGCGCCGGAGTACACCAAGGCGGACATCGCACCCGTATTTCGCGCAAACGGTACCACGGATCCGGACAGTGTCGCCTATCACGTGCTTGCGCAGAGCGGTTTTCGTGACTGGAGGCTTCGGGTTGACGGTCTTGTGAAACGCCCGCTCCGCCTGTCACTGGGGGCGCTGCAGGCAATGCCGGCACGAACTCAGATCACGCGCCATGATTGTGTCGAAGGCTGGAGCTGTATCGGCGAGTGGACCGGTGTGCCGTTACACCACGTGCTGAAACTGTCCGGACTCGTGCCGGGGGCGCGCTATGTCATGTTCTTCTGTGCTGACCCGATGGATGGCAACAGCTTCTATTATGAGAGCCTGGACCTTGCCATGGCGATGCATCCGCAGACGATCCTCGCCTATGGGCTCAACGGTCAGTCGCTGCCGGTCGCGAATGGCGCACCCTTGCGACTGCGTGTCGAACGCCAGCTTGGCTACAAGATGGCAAAATACCTGATGCGCATCCAGGTGGTGGACGACTACCGGCGCTTCGGGGGCGGCCACGGCGGCTACTGGGAAGACCAGGGATACGCGTGGTACGCCGGGATCTGAGTTCGGTTCATGATTCGCGCAAGCCGCAACCCGGTTTTGAGCCTGCGGTTATGGGCATGCACAGAGATCCCGCGACTGCTCTGATGTTGCAATCTGTCACTTCTATGCATTGAGCCACTGTCCCTCTCTCAGCGAGACAGGGAGGAGGGCCGGGTTCGGGGGGGTCTATTCCCCATATCGCTGGGTTTATGTGGGGCGGATAGCCATTCGCTTCGGTATCAACCCCGGGGATCCGGACAGACCAGGATTCCTGGGCGACCAGGCCCGGGATGAAGCAGGCCAGGTGATCGTCCGGCACGAAGTTCCGCACCGAGGGGAACAAGAGATCGCCTGATCGAGGCTCCCGCGACGGAAGGTCTCGGCTTGTCCTGCTCCCGCCACAAGCGAACCGGGATTTATTTTACCGCGTCTTATGTGGATGGATTCCTCGGACCGATTCCGGGAACCCTGTAACCAGCCGGCATTGCTCATCCGCTATCCTTCGCCACGCGGGAACACCCCGGCCTCCGCGGCGAGCGTTTCATCCGTTGTGGGTTACGATGATTATCGTATCTGGAAAATGCAGAGAATTTGGTGCACCGCCTGAAGTTCTTCTCCGCGATTGTTGTGACAAATTGTAACAGATCATGCCCGGGGGCTGGGCCAGAATACCCGGCGCCGCCGCCAAGAAAAGCATGACAGGCGCAGCGAGCGTGACACAATTCGTCATACTTTCCCGCTTTTTCGGGACGGTCTGCCTCCGCATACTTGGCGCAACATGGTGCGTGGACCCTGCACGCATCTGTCGCGGTGAAGGCGCGGACACTGGACGATTCCGTGCGCAGCTTACGGAGGCGAATCATGCACAAGCACAAGGTCGCGACTGTCGTCGCAATGACTGGACTACTGCTGTTACCGCTATTCGTCCTGCCTGCGGCGCGGGCTGACTGGGACAACCATGGAAGGGCTGGTTATTGGGCGGGCCGTGATGGCGATCATCGCTTCATCGGATACGGTGGCTGGCGCAGGGGACGCTGGGTGCACGGCTGGCACGAGGGTACGCTGGGTTGGTGGTGGCTCGCAGGAGGTCTCTGGTATTTCTACCCGAGACCCGTTTACCCATACCCCGTCTATCCAGCGCCCAATCCTCCCGCGCAGGTAGTCATTACTCCGCCCGCTCCTGCACCGCAGCCGCAACAATACTGGTATTACTGCGGGGCAGCCAAGGGTTATTACCCTTACGTTTCCTCGTGCCCCGGCGGTTGGAGCAGGGTGCCTGCGGTTCCGCCTCAATGATCGAGGAGCATCCACGTCATGCATAAGACCCAAGGAATCCTTTTTGTGATCCTCGGTACACTGCTCGCCGGGTGTGCCGAGATCCCGATGGCACCGAGTGTGGATGTCATGCCCGCCCCAGGAGAACCTTTTTCCATATTCCGGGCGGACGACGTGCAGTGCCGGCAGTTCGCGAGCCAGCAGTTAGGAATCAGCCCTGGCCAGGCGGGACAACAACAGGTAATCAGTGGCGCGGCCGCCGGCACAGCGTTAGGCGCCGCATCTGGAGCCCTTCTTGGGCGCGGTCGCGCGGGAGCAGTGGCAGCCGGAGCTGGCGCAGGACTGATGTTTGGTGCGCTTGCGGGCATGGGGAGCGCCGATCAGACGGGCCTGACACTGCAGCAACGTTATAATCTCGCCTACGAGCAGTGTATGTATGCTCATGGCGAGCAGGTGCCTGGTTTTGCACCACCGAACGATATGTTTCCCCCGCCGCCTCCTCCTCCGTGAGGTCGGGTGATCGGAGAACGATTTGCTTCAGATCACCGATGGATCGGTGATCACCGGAGCAGGCAATGAATGTGCCCCCCATGATTCTGCTGGCCGGAGGGCATGTGCCACTCCAGCAATAAACTTACTGAAGCTTATTTTATCGCACATTATGCGGATTATTCGGACACAGACCCCTAGGGTAGCGCGGTGTCGGTGTAGGCAATATTGGCGTCCAGCGACGGATAAAGAGGCATCGTTTTTCCCGTACGCATATCCTCCACCCAATCCGGATTAAGAAGCGCGGATTTTGCCGAAAGCACGATATCAGCGTCTTGCAATGCGTTCTCGGCGCTTGGGCGGTCGTGGATCTTGCCACAGATCATGAGCGGCAGGTCCGTGACTTCGCGCGCCAGCCCCGCCATAGTGCGCTCCGTGCCGAAGGCCCGCGCGGAATACTCGTGCGTGGAGATGGAAATCGCGTCGATGGGCTCTTTTGCCAGAGAGCGGATCACTGTCTGATATTCTTCGCGACTGCCAAAGAGCGAGATTTCCATGTCCGTTATCCCCCAATCAGAGATCCTCACGGTGAGCAGCCGGTCGTGGGGGACCGCCGCCCGGACTGCCCGGATCACCTCGTGAAAAAAACGATACCGGTTCTTGATCGAACCGCCATACGCATCGGTCCGCTGATTGCCATAGGCGGAAAGAAACTGGCCGATCAGATAGCCATGCGCGCCATGCACCTCGACACCGTCGAAACCCGCGGCAATTGCGCCGCGCGCGGTTTCGACAAAACCGGCAATGACATGACTGATGTCGAACAGGCTCATCGGATCCGGAGTGACGTAAGATGTTTTGGTCAGCGGATTGTCCTGACCCGGGGCAATCGCGCTCGGCGCGATCACGCGTCCTGCGGGGTTTACCTCCGGCCAGGACACGCGCCCGCAGTGGAACATCTGCATGATGGAGACCGCACCTGCCTTGCGAAGGGTGTCCGTGACCGTCCGCCACGCGTTGATCTGGCGTTCGGTCAGGAGCCTGGCTTGGCCGGGGTAGCCTTGGGCGCTTTCGTAATCGGTGACAATTGCCTCGCTATAGACGATCGCCGCGCCGTTCTGCGCACGGCGCGCCAGAAAATCGAGCACGTCCTGACGGGGAATGCTGTTGGCCCGGGAAGACATGCGCGTCATGGGTGCCACGCCGAGGCGGTTTTTCAGGCGAAATCCCTTCAGTAAGAAGGGGGAAAATAGTCTGTCTTCGGTCATAGGGCACATTGTAAGGATCGCGGATGCAAAAAGAATCCGCTGTTCGGGACCAGCCACACCCAGATGAACAGGCATGTGTCTAATTTGCCGGCCACGGGCAGGAGTGGCAGCGTCGATCGACGGCCGCGCAGTTCCGTGATCGATGCCACCCATCCGTGGCCAAGTGTGGCCCTTACCGCACTTGGCTACGGGGGCACTTGCTTGTGCTGGCGCCCAGCGGACGGGGTCCTCTGTTACAGTATGTCCGGGGGCGTCTTGGGCCGACCTCGGTGGATCCTGGGGATATGACACGATGAAACGGTTTGTTCTGTATGGACGGGCGGGCTGTCACCTTTGCGAGGCGATGCAGCGCGAGATCGAGGTACTGCGCCGGCGCAGGGAATTCACGCTTGAGGTGCGCGATATCAGCGGTGACGAAGCGCTTGAGGCCGCTTACGGCGAGATCATTCCGGTGCTTGAGCAGGAGGGCGTCGAAATTTCCCGATTCCACCTCGACGCCGAGGCGTTGCGCCGTTGTCTGGATGATCGTTAGGACAGGGTGCTTGCGCGGAACAAACCAATGATCGTTTTGGCGTCATAGATCTGCCCGCTGGAGGCCCAGGCGAGGGCCTCGTCGAGACTGACCCAGTGTACCTCGATATATTCCTCGTCTTCGCGCATTGGCATGTTTTCGGTGAGATCGCGCGCGCAAAACAGGTGTACGACCTCTGTAAATACGCCTGGCGAGCTGACGAGATGCCCAAGCGGCTGCCAGGTCTGCGCCGTGATTCCGGTCTCTTCGGCGAGTTCCCGTTGCGCGGTTATCAGCGGTTCTTCCGCACCATCCCGACGCCCGGCCGGCAACTCCCACAACCATTCATTGGCCACATGGCGGTATTGCCTCAGGAGACATACCTTGCCACGGTCATTGAGGGCAACGACTGCGGCGCCGCCCGGGTGGCGTACAATCTCAAGTTCCGAGCTGCGGCCGTCAGGGAAATGCGCCTGTTCGGCGACCACGTCGATGACGCGGCCCCGGTAGTACCATCGCAGCGCTTCGGGGGTGCTCAAAAGAGGGAGGCACTAAGCTCGTTGATCGCGCTTAGCATCTCTGGGTCGTCCGTAAGTGCCTGCGCGATTGCCCCGCGACAGGCTGCGTGTGGACTGATACCCGAGCGCATGAGTTTTCCGGCGTGCACGAGCAGACGTGTGCTCGCGCCTTCCTCGAGGCCGCTACCCTTGAGGTTGCGGGTCATCACGGCAAACCGGACCAGCTTGATTGCGGTTTCCTCGTCGACACTGGTCTCGCGGATGACGATCCGCTGCTCGAGTTCAGACGGAGGATAGTGGAATTCGAGCGCCACGAACCGCTGCCGGGTGCTCTGTTTCAGGTCTTTCAGAACGCTCTGGTAACCGGGATTATAGGAGATCGCGAGGCCGAATTCGGGGGGTGCGCTCAGCATCTCGCCGGTTTTTTCGATCGGCAGCACGCGGCGGTCATCGGCAAGGGGATGGATCACCACCGTGGTGTCCTTGCGCGCTTCGACGATCTCGTCCAGATAGCAGATCCCGCCAAGCCGTACGGCACGCGCGAGCGGACCGTCCATCCATACCGTTTCCCCGCCCGTCAAGAGATAGCGGCCCACGAGGTCGGCCGCAGTGAGGTCGTCATGGCACGATACGGTCACGAGCGGCCGCTTCAGGCGCCATGCCATGTGTTCCATGAATCGGGTCTTGCCGCATCCGGTCGGACCCTTGAGCAGCAGAGGGATGCGGTTGCGATAGGCCTGCTCAAAGACCTCAATCTCGTCGCCTTGGGCTTCATAATAGGGTTCAGAGCTGACAAGCAGCCCATCGGGTGTGGTGACGTTGGCTTTCATTGGGAGGCCTTTCCGGTTTCTCCAAGTATGTCAAATAGCGGCTGCCGATAAAACGCGCCGGACGGGATTGACGAGGCCATGGGCGGCCATCACAATACCAGTCCCACAGAGGTTCCGGCTAGAACTTCCTGAAATATAGGTCTTCTATCGTCACATAGGAAATTTTCATCAGGATGAAATGGTTGGCATGCCCTGTCTTGGCGGATAATGTGACGGTTTTTGCGCAGGCCGGGTTGCGCTTATCTTCTGGAGGATGTACATGGCCACCGTAGTCGCGACGAATGAGACCCTCCTTGTGGTCGGCGGTGGGATCAGCGGCATGACCGCCGCCCTTGAGGCTGCGGAGACCGGCAAGGACGTCGTCCTCGTCGAAAAAGGCCCCGCGCTGGGTGGCAGGGTGAGCCGCCTTTACAAGTATTTCCCCAAGCTTTGTCACCCCACCTGCGGACTTGAAATCAATTTGCGCCGCCTGAAAGCCAGCAAACGCATCCGGGTCCTGACGCTTGCCGAGGTGCGCAAGGTGAGCGGTGCCCCGGGCAACTACGCGGTTACCGTTTCCGTCGCGCCCCGGTACGTGAACGAGAACTGCACGGCGTGCGGCGCCTGCGGCGATGCCGTCTCTACCGAGATCCCGAATCCTTTCAACTACGGCCTCAATAACATGAAAGCGGCGTATCTCCCGTTCTCTATGGCCTACCCGCAGCGCTACGTGATTGACCCCTCGATTATCGCTACTGGCGAGGCCGAGAAGGCGAAGGCCGCATGCCAGTACAACGCAATTGACCTTGACATGAAGGAGGAGGTCCTTACGTTCAATGCCGGCGCAATCATCTGGGCGACCGGCTGGAAACCCTATGACGCGGCGAAGATCCAGCCGTACGGATACGACCGGTTCGCCAATGTGATCACGAGCGTCGAGTTTGAGCGTCTGGCCGACCCGCGCGGTCCCACGGGCGGGCGCGTCATCCGCCCGTCCGACGGCAAGGAGGCAAAGAATGTCGCTTTCATCCAGTGTGCTGGCTCGCGTGACCGGAACCATCTCACACACTGTTCACGCATCTGCTGCATGGCGTCGCTGAAGCAGACCACGTATGTCCGGGAACGGTGCGGCGATGATGCCAAATCGACGATCTATTACATAGATATCCGTGCCATCGACCGGTTCGAGGATTTCTATCAGAAAGTCCAGGCTGATCCCACGGTGCGTTTCGTCAAATCGAAGGTTGCGAGCATCACCGAGGACCAGAAGACCGGCGACGTTATCCTGCACGGCGTGGATACCGAAGGCTATCACCGTTATGACGCCCGGCATGACCTGTGCGTGCTGGCAATCGGCATGGAACCAAGTGTGGATGTCCGGGCGATCGCGGACGTGTCGGTGGATGTGAGTGGATTTATCGAAGCGAGTATCCCGGACGGCGGAATGTTCGGGGCGGGATGCGCCTCGAATGCGCTTGACGTGAACCGGTCGGTCCAGAGTGCGACGGCGAGCGCGATGCGCGCTATCCAGGTCATCAATCGCGTAGCGCGGGCGGAGGGCTGAGGGCGATGTCAGAGGTCAAGCTGGGAACATACATCTGCCGGGGTTGCGGTATCGGTGACCGGCTCGATACGGCCGCACTGTCGGTTGTGGCACAGAAAGAAGGCAAGGCGCAGCTTGTGCGCGAGCATGATTTTCTGTGCAGCGCGGATGGTGTTGCCACAATCCGCCAGTCACTTGAGGGCGGGGAAGTGAACCAGGTTGTCATTGCCGCCTGCTCACGGCGCTCCAAAACCGAAGCTTTCAACTTCGAGAACGTCACGGTTGCACGCGCGAACCTGCGTGAGCAGGTCATCTGGACCCAGCCCGATACACCCGAGGCACGTGAGCTCACCCAGGAGATGGCAGCTGACTACATCCGCATGGCGTGCGCGGAGGTCAAAAAGATGCATGTCCCGGCGGCCAGCGCGAACGCAGGTACCAACAAGCGTGTCCTGGTCGTCGGCGGCGGCGTGAGCGGAATGACATCCGCACTCGAGGCTGCGAAGGCCGGCTACGAGGTGCTTCTGGTCGAGAAGACTGGCGCGCTCGGCGGCTGGACCGCAAAACTCTACAAGCGTATCCCATTCCGCGAGCCCTATGCGGACCCGGTAGAGACGCCGGTGCATGAGCTGATCGCCGCGATCGGCAAGGAGCCACGCATCAAGGTGTTCCTGAATTCGACCACCACCCGTACGAGCGGCTCTCCGGGGCAGTTCAGCGTGGACATCACAGCGGAAAGTGGAAACACCATGACCGAGAATGTCGGCGCGATCGTCATGGCCTCGGGTTTCAGTCTTTATGATGCCAATAAATTGCCGCATCTTGGCTATGGCAAGAGCCCGGATGTCGTGGACCAGGCCGGACTTGAGGCGCTTGCGCTCAAGGCGGCGGCCGATGGTGCGCGTATCCGCCGTCCATCGGACGGGCGCGAAGTAAAAAACGTCGTATTCGTGCAATGCGCGGGACAGCGCGACGCGTCCGGGGAACATCTGACCTACTGCTCGGGCTATTGCTGCAACGCGAGTATCAAGCAGGCGATGTACTTCAAGGACGCCAATCGCGATATCGACACCAACATCATCTACACCGATCTGCGTACGCCGGGCAACGGCGAGGATTTCTACCGCAGCGCCCAGAAAAAGGGCGTCAGCTTTACCAAGGGCCGGGTGAAGGCGGTCGAGTCGGCGGGGGGTTCCCTCACGGTCAGGTTTCATGATCTGATCCTGAATGACGAGCGCGCGACGGTCACGGGCGTCGATCTGGTTGTGCTGGCCACGGGCCAGATCCCCAATTCGGGGATGAACATCGAGCTCAAAGCGGAGCCTGAGAAGGCCGACGACGGGCATGGCCCATCGGTCGAAGTGCCGGTGCCGGTCCCACCCAAGGCGGCATCGGTGCTGAATCTCACGTACCGGCAGGGCCCCGATCTCCCGCAGCTCAAGTACGGCTTTACCGACTCGCATTTCATCTGTTTCCCGTACGAGACCCGCCGTAGCGGCATCTACGCAACGGGTCCCGTGCGCCGGCCGATGGATCTGGTTCAGGCAGTAGAGGATGCCACCGGCGCCGCACTCAAGGCGATACAGGCAGTGGAGAATGCAAGCCTCGGACGCGCGCTGCACCCGCGCTCCGGGGACCTGAGTTTCCCGTCATTCCGGCGCGAAGGTTGCACTCAGTGCAAACGTTGCACTGTGGAATGCCCATTTGGCGCAATTGATGAGGATGAGCAGCGCTATCCGGTGTTCAACGAAGGGCGCTGCCGCCGCTGCGGCACTTGCATGGGTGCCTGTCCGGTACGTGTGATCTCGTTTGAGAACTATTCCGTAGATACGGTAGGCGCACAGATCAAGGCGGTGGATGTGCCGGACGAGTTTTCCGAGAAGCCGCGTCTCCTGCTGCTCGCCTGTGAAAACGATGCCTATCCCGCCCTCGACATGGCAGGCATGAACCGGCTTCAGAGCAGCGCATTCGTGCGCACGATCCCGGTGCGGTGCCTGGGGTCGGTCAATACGATCTGGATCACAGACGCGCTGAACAGCGGCTACGACGGTGTGATGCTCATGGGCTGCAAACATGGTGATGACTATCAATGCCATTTTGTGAAGGGGTCGGAGCTCGCGGACTACCGCATGAGCAAGATCGACGATACTCTGAAAGGCCTGAACCTCGAGCCGGAGCGTGTGCGGACGTATGAGGTCGCGATCACCGACATCGCGCGTGTACCGCAACTGATCAACGACTATGCCGAGAAGATCAAAGAAATCGGCATGAATCCGTTCAAGGGGTTCTAGGAGCAGCAATGACCGAACTTAACCACAAGATGGTCGAGCAGTACCGGAACGACTTCCTCAAAGAGGTTGAAGCGAACGTCGAGGAAGGGGACTGGGTGAAGATGTGCATGCAGTGCGGTGTCTGTTCCGGATCGTGCCCGTTTGGTCCGGACTGGGAGCATCCACCCCAGGAGATCTTCATGATGATCCGGGCTGGCAAGCGCGACGAGGTCTTGAGAAGCGAATCCATGTGGATGTGCACGTCATGCTATAACTGCATCGTGCGCTGTCCGAGGGAACTGCCGATCACGCACATCATGCATGGGCTTGCCAATTATGCACACCGCCTCGGCATTGCCCCAAAGATGAATCCGACGCGTCGGTTCGCGAAGATTTTCTGGGACAACATTGCGAAGAACGGACGTGTGAACGAGCTTGACCTGTCGGTGAAACTCTATTTCATGGATGGGTTCAAAAAGGGCGTGAAGCGTGCGATCGAGATGTCCACAGTGGGCCTCGGGATGCTGAAGACCGGTCGTCTCAACCCCTTCGGGCTGGTAGCCCATCGCGGTTGCAAAGACAAAAAGGGCATACAGAAGATGTTGAAGAAGGCGCGGGAGCTGGAAGACCGTCGGCGGGGTCTTGCGACCCGAGGAGCGTGATATGGCTCGTAAAGAGTATTCTTTTTACCCAGGCTGCACGTCGGAACGCAGATCTTCCGCGTCGAACTACATGGTCTCGGTCGAGTCGATGTGCAAAAAACTCGACATCAAGCTGAACGAGATACCCGACTGGAATTGCTGCACGGCCTCGATCGGGTACGCTGAGGGTGGTGAGTTGCCGCGACACGTGCTGAACGCGCGTAACCTCGCAATCTCGGAGCAGGCGAACAAGGGTCAGGACGTGGTAGCGACCTGCGCTGCCTGCTGGCTTGGAGCCAAAGAGACCAAGGAGCGGCTGATGCATAACAGCGACCTGCTGGCCGAGACCAATGAGGCGCTTCGGGAAGCCGGGATGAACCTGCAGTACAAGGGCGAACAGGAGATCCGTCACATGGTCGAGGTCCTGATAGAGGACCTGGGTTATGAAGAACTCAAGAAACCCATGGTCAGGTCCCTTGAGGGCATCAAGTTTGCCGGATATGTCGGCTGTCAGACAAATCGGCCCTTTGGTATCGCGGGCGAGTCGTTCGAGAACCCGAAGTATCTCGACAAGCTGGTCGAGACCGTGGGTGGAGAGGCCCTCGACAAGTACGACCAGAAGGTCACATGCTGCGGCGGGGCGTTGGCGTTCTCCGAACCCGAAAAGAGTCAGGCACAGATCAAGAACATCATTGAGTCGGCCTATGACCATGGCGCCGACATGATCGTCACACCCTGCCCGGTGTGCCAGATGAACGTCGAGATCTATCAGGGGCAGATCAACAAGCGGTACGGCACGAAGTTCAATATCCCCGTGACGTACTACAGTCAGCTTATGACGGTTGCCTACGGCGGGAGCGCCAAGGATGCCGGTCTCGACGGGCAGGTGATCCGGGCGACCAAGCTCGAAGAGATCGCAGCGAAACCGGTCAAGAAATGAACCACTCCACCTGAGCCGG